>CAZBEQ010000005.1:0-108119 GCA_964490975.1 uncultured Oscillospiraceae bacterium
AGAGATTCTGAAAAATATTTTTCAGAATCTCTTGACAACTATTAGCTGGTCTTAAAAATTAAGTGACCGGATATTCGCTAATTCACTCTAATCTTAAGGAGCATGCTATTTCCAAGATATTTGACCTATTCTCCTATCTTAAACCGCAAGACCCTTGAAATGATTATTTGATGTGATAAAAGACATTTTTACATGTTAAGCCTGTTTTTTCTCAGATGATCCTTCCCACTCAGCCTCTTCAGCCATTTGCAGCCTTTCCTCATCAGCGCCCTTGTTCCAGTTCAAAAGACCATACCCAACACATAATAATGCGCTGATAATACATAATAAATATGTGCTCCATATCCAGGGATCAGATATACCAAACATGCCCACACCTCCTCCCGCAGCCGTTTAATGCTGATGCACCTACGCAGACACAACACCTCGTGCATCTGAAAATACAATCAGTCAGTAATATTGTATTCATTTTATCAGGCCTTTGTCTTCACTTCAATACAAAATTGACCAACAATTTCTCCATTCCTGCCGGCTAAACCTTTAATATTGAATTTAATAGTTTTTTAATTGTACTTGACAGTACTTTAAATGATGGTATAATGTATTTAAGGTTCTTTGGAGGTGCAAAATGAAAATAAGCGATATGTTCAAGAAAAAAAAGCCATTAATGGCATTTGAATTATTTCCGCCAAAGCCGGATGTTCCGATAGAAACTGTGTATGATCATCTGGATCAGTTTGAAGCACTCAAGCCTGATTACATAAGCGTAACATACGGAGCAGGCGGCAGCAAAAAAGGAAGAACACTGGAGATAGCGACAAGAATCAAAAATATGGATAATATTGAAAGTATGGCTCATTTTACTTGTATTGGGCATACAAGAGAAGAGATTTGCGAAATGTTGTCCGCAATGCATGATTCCGGCCTTGAGAACATACTTGCTCTTAGAGGTGACCCTCCTATAGGTCAGCCCGATTTCGACATTAGCAGAAGCGCATACAAATATGCTTATGAGTTGGTGAAGCATGTACGCAGTGTGAACGATTTTTGTATTGCAGCTGCTGCATATGTAGAGGGGCATGTTGATTCCAGAAGGCTAAGTGAGGATCTTGTTCATTTAAAGGAAAAGGTAGATGCAGGTGCGGATTTTTTAATAACCCAGCTGTTTTTTGACAATAGACTGTTTTTCGATTTCATGGATAGAGCGCGCGCAATAGGGATCAATTGCCCTGTTGCAGCTGGGATCATGCCAATATTCAAAGCCGATCAGATAAAGTCCATAACCGCAAAAAGCGGCTGCTCGATACCGGCGGGGCTTGTCCTGATGATGGATAAATATCAGGATAATCCTGAGGATATGAGAAAGGCAGGCATTGAATATGCATCCCGCCAGATCAGACAGCTTATTGACGAGGGTGTAGACGGGATCCACCTGTACACTATGAACAGGCCCAAATCCACCGCTGAAATATTAAGCGGTGCAGGGATACTTCTATAACGGGAAATGGGACACTCCTCAGCAAGGGGCAGGTCTTTGTAAGCCCTTACCGCTGACGTTCTCTGTATCTGCGCTGTTCATTGAGGGCATTGTCCAACGCAGCTGCCTCGTTTATAGCATTTTCGATCTCTTCCGTTTCAGGATCTGAAATATCATTGGAGAGTATACGGTGTTTAAAGCCAACTATGCTGCTCTCGATCTGGTCAAGCCTCACATTGATTATTTCAAGCTGCCCTCTTTCATCCCTGAGGCTTCGCAGCAGCTTCTCATCCATTTCTACTGTCTTGGTCAGTTCTAGCACAGCCTGGTAATTTTTCAGTGAACCCAGCCTTCTATTATTGATATTTATTCTATTCTCCAGCTCTTTCAGGTTTTCCTGTGAAAGCTCTCGCATCCTGTCGGAGCAATTGCCTGCAAGGCTTATATATGCCATAACAAGCTTCAGCGATTGTTCAATGATCTTTTGCTTTATGGGGTCATCACTGTATTTATCAAAACAATGCATCAGCTCATCCTTTTGCTTCAGTACGCTAATCACCCTTGTCCTCAGATTTCTCCCCAAGCGTTTAGAAATGTTTCTGTACATATTGTTGCATTCGTTATCAAGCCTGCTGATGCCTTCCAGTTTTTCTGACAGCTCAAGCTCCCGCCTGAATTCACTGCTTTTTAATGTACCTATCACTCCAGCTGTATATGTGGCAATACCGGCAGCACCGACCACCCATGGAAGCCATGAGATATCCGGCACAAGGGAAGATACCCCGGCCGCCAGAGTTAATCCGGCCATAAGTATCATAAGATTTCTAAATTTGAAAGCTGCTATAAAGCGCATTATTACCACCTTCATATTTGTTACATATGATACGGTATATTATATATGTTCAGAAGCGAAGTTTCAATATCCCAAAGCTTGGCGCAGGGAAGGAGGACAAGTTCCTACCCATTTCCCTATAGCATCACAGTGAGCAAAATTTACACTTTTGGGACAATCATTTGAGCAGAAATTTCATTAATTGTGTGATGATTTTACATAATACTGGATTCAACTATATTATAGTACCTTATAACTGAAAATTGAACAACTAACGTGCACAAAAATCAATTTTTTGCACGCCTTGGTTCAGTTCTCTCAACAAGCTGTCCAAAGGTTATTTCATCACTATGTACTGTAAGAGCATCTATGATCTCGTTCTCAGTATAGGTTCCAATCATATGCAGGTCATCATCGAGGACATAAACAATATGGAATCTATCAAAATCCATACATTTCAACGCTTCCCTCAGCAGCGTATCCTTCATGGCAACAAGATCCCTTGCTGGGTATATGCCTCTTCTGATCAGTCTTGAACGCCTGTAGATAATCTCTCTTATACTCATCAACCCACTCTCCAGTCTTGATGCTTTTAGTGCTATCATTATATATAAGCCTATTATTATCAGACTAGCATTAAAGGTGGTCCTGCATATTTGGTAAAAGCCAACCAATATCATCGAAGAGGATATCGACCATGCAAGCCTTCTTACCGTCCTACCTGCCGCTTTTGCTCCTATGGCACCGGACAGCAGTTCAAGCATCAGCTTCCCTCCATCAAGCGGTAATACCGGTAAAAGGTTGAACAGCCCCAGTAATAGGTTGGGCACCGAAAATAACTTTATAATGTAGTGATCGCCCGGCAGCATTTGTTCCAGTATTAATGCAACGAAATAAACCAGCAGGTTGAAAACCGGCCCGGCGGAATATATAAAAAGCAGTCCTTTTCTGCTGCAACTGCCTATTTGTATCGCAGCCGAGAACCCCATAACTGAAACACTGAATACATCAGTCTTTATTCCACATAAGCAGGCTGCTGCAATATGACTTAGTTCATGAAGCAGCATAGAAAAAAAAATTACCGTGTACTCTGCAAATAAGCCTGCAATAAGCATCAAAACCGGCATTATCATTATGGTACTGCTTATTCTGATTTCTGTTTCACCAATATTCAGCTTCACCCGGCAGTTACTGTTATGTATTCCAGCGGATCCACAGGATCATCCGCATACCACACTTCAAAATGCAGATGCCTTCCTCCGGTCATACTATCCCCTCCGACTACGGCTATTATATCTCCCTTTTTCACTTGATCATTCTTTTTAACATTAACGCTTGAACAGTTTCCATAAATCGTAGCTAATTCATTGTCATGCGTTATACATACGTAATTCCCATATTCAGGAGCTGAGCCCGAATCTGTGACTATCCCATCCAGTACAGCTTTTACTTCGCTCATGGTTTCAACTGATATGTCTACACCCTTATGCATCCTTACAGTGCCGGCAGGTCCTGTGATCTCTCCGAAAGGGGTGGCAAGCATTCCACTGATCGGGTTCTGCATTCTGGACACATTTTTTAGTTTAGGTATATAGGCATCGATATCCCCACTGCTCGCAGCCAGCACGGATGTCTCATAAGGAGCTGCCGATAGCTGTGGCTCTGCCGTTATAGCTTCAACATACACAGGGTCAGTATCTGCCGTATGCTCTGCATCTTCTGAATCTGCTGTTTCTACTACATCATCTGGTGTCTTAATTATTAGAGCCCTCTTATACTCCTTCGAACCTGCCGTGATACTATCCCTTATATTTGAAGTCGCCGTTTCTGCATATGTATATATACTTTTAAGCTCAACGTTATGGGTCAAAGCATATTTGACCTGTCCGGTAATATAATCAGCAGCAGACAGGTCAATGCTTTTTGCAATTACAATAATCAAAAGCAGTATAATGCTTATTATCATCTGGAACGCGAGGAGCCTCCCAAGGCCCCCCTTTTGCGGATTTCTTACATGCCTTCTGTGCGGAGCGGTACGTCTGGTCATATATCTTTTTCCAGTCATGTAACTATCCATGTCGTCTCATCTCCCGTACAGATATATTAATCCCTTGTTAAATTATATTAATAATACCGTCCATTTATGTATACACTATTTTTTTTGCAAAGCATCAAAAAAAGCAGAGCATAGCTCTGCTTTAATTAATCTGCTGTATATCAAGATATCGCCTATTGTTTCCTTATATATTCCCGCCAATGCAGGTCGCCTCTCTCAAGCCCTTTGATAAGCACCTCCGCTGTAGCAATATTAGTAGCAAAAGGTATATTGTTCATATCACACATTCTCAACAGAGAACTGGTCTCTATTTCATGAACATGAGTATTGACGGGATCCCTGAGAAAGATAACCAGATCAATCTCATTGAGCGATACTCTTGCCGCTATCTGCTGAGTCCCCCCCAATGGTCCCGCTGAAAACCTGTATACCTGCAGACCTGCCCCTTCTGATATGAACGAAGCAGTCGTTCCGGTAGCAAACAGTGAGTGTTGCTGCAAAATAGCCTTATACGCTATACACAGCTCCACTATCAGTTCTTTTTTATTATCATGTGCTATGAGAGCAATGTTCATATGCAAAAAATACCTTTACTTCCCGCTGTTCCTGATATTCTTGATCGGGATATTTGCGTACAGCGCAGGTACTATGCTTTCGCCGTCATCGCTTTTAGTCTTTGTAAGCTGAATGTCAAGAGCACTTTCGTCAACATCCATGTAATTGGTTATTACCTTTATTATCTCGCTCTTCAGCATTTCCAGGAACTGTGGAGAAACATTTGCGCGGTCATGTATCAAGACCAACTTTAGTCTTTCCTTGGCAACGTCCTTGGAGTTTTTAGGTCTACCAAATATTTTCCCTAAATCGAGCAGCATTTTATCCCTCCTCTTCAGTCCGCCTTCAGGCCAAATAATTTTTTGAGTTTAAGAATGAATCCCTGATCCTCGTTCAATGATAAAAATGGAACATCCTCGCCCTTTATTCTTCTGACAACATTACGGTATGCCTGTCCTGCAAGCGACTTCTGGTCGTTGATGGCCGGTTCTCCTCTATTCGTTGAAACAACTATCTTTTCATCATCCGGTACTACACCGATAAGACCTATTGCCAGTATGTCTATTATATCGTCAATGGTCATCATATCTCCTCTTTTGACCATATCCGGACGCATTCTGTTGATAAGGAGCTTCGGATTTCTAAGTTCATTTGCTTCAAGCAAGCCAATGATCCTGTCTGCATCTCTTACAGCCGAAACTTCAGGAGTTGTCACAACTATCGCCCTGTCCGCGCCGGCTATCGCATTTTTGAAACCTTGCTCTATACCTGCAGGGCAGTCGACGATAATATAGTCAAATTCCTCTTTTAATTCCTGGCAAAGTTTCATCATCTGCTGAGGATTCACTGCTGATTTGTCCCTTGTCTGTGCGGCAGGCAGCAGATAAAGCCCTTCATAACGCTTGTCCTTGATAAGTGCCTGTTTGACTCGGCAGCTTTCCTCGACCACATCTACAAGATCGTATACTATCCTGTTTTCAAGGCCCATTACTACATCAAGATTTCTAAGGCCGATATCCGTATCGATCAGGACAACCTTGTGCCCTGCCAATGCCAGTCCCGTACCAATATTGGCTGTCGTTGTGGTTTTTCCTACTCCGCCCTTACCGGAAGTTATAACTATGACCTCGCTCATCCAAATACCCCCCCATGCGCCTAATACAGGCTTTTTGCATCTGACCGAAAATTCTTGTCATATTACATAAGCCTTGTATGTTCATGCTTATGTAGAATATACAGTTTTAAACCTACTTTGTCAATTAAAGTTATTTCTTCAATAATTCTCATTTGTACTGAGGAAGAAAGGCTTCGATATAGACAAGGTCATCCTTTACAAAAGCCATCTCCGGTAATAATCCTTGCCTCGACTGCTTAGTGTCAGGCGGCCTTGTGATCACATCAGCTATGCGAAGCTGCGTCGGTTGAAGGCTTAGTGCTGCTACGACCGCCTTCTTGTTCCCGTCAGCGCCTGCGTGTACCATTCCTCTCAGCGAGCCCATGACTATTACATTTCCGGTAGCAATGACCTCTCCACCGGGATTAACATCGCCAATAACAACAAGGTTTCCATCATAGCTGACCAACGTACCTGATCTGACTGTGCCTTGATAAAACCTGGTCATCCCTTCATCCAGTCCTTTAAAATACATTAAGCGCATTTTAGGCTTTTCCCTGTTCTTATCTGATTCCTCGGGCTCATTCTCAGGTCCGTTGAAGGATTCATCCTCTTCAAAGCTTCTAACCTCAGCATTTGCTCTTTGAGATATCAGACTGGAGATCTTATTCTCCTGAACACTATCCAGCTTTTTGCCCCGATATTTTACATCCAGGCTTGCACCCTTAAAAAACCTTCCCGATGACTCAAGCTTTTTTGCGACACTTTCATAAATGGCATCAAAGTCGTCTTCTTCGCGCATTATCAGTATCAGCCCGTTAACTGTAGCCTTAAAGCTTATGATATTCTCTTCCATAGAACGTACCCCCTGTACGCGAGATGAGATTCACACAAATAATTATTACATTAAACATCAAATTTAACAAGATTAAAATGAAAATTGTAGAAAAATGTAACGAATCAATTGAATAGATCGGTGATACTGTTTACTCCGGTTGTGTTTCGAAGCACGTACTGTAGTGCACCTTTTTTACAACTAAAAGCTTGCAGAAAGAAGTCCTGTCTTACGGGTATTGCAGTACTTCCCTTTCTACTGTACGTATAGCAGAAGGGCTCCGAAGCACGAAACACAACCTCCACAAACAGCATCACCGGTCTATCTAACAAGATGCCGAGAAAATGACCTTACTATCACTGATTAAGGAGCGGCGTTTCCGGCTTCATCTCTGAACTTCGGGAATCGGCAGCCTTTAGACCAAAATACTCATCTATTATGTCTCTGGCTACCGGCGCAGTATTAGAACCCCATACACCTCTTTCAACTACAACAGCAATAGCGATCTTAGGGTCGTCAGCAGGAGCATAGCATACAAACAGGCCGTTTGGAGAACGGCCGCCTCCACTTTTGGTCTGGGCCGAGCCGGTCTTACCGGCAACTTCGAAAGGAAGGCCTACAAATGCTTTCTTTGCAGTACCATCTATTGAGGTAGTAACTGCAACCATTCCCTTTTTAACAGCACCTATTGTTGTATCTTTCAATGACAACTGTTCATATGTCGGTTCAGTCCTGTTTACAATCGATCCGTCATATTTTATTACCTCTTTTATTACATGCGGTCTATAGAGCTTGCCTCCATTGGCTATTGTGGCGATATAGTTGGCCAACTGCAGCGGTGTAAATGAATTATCAAACTGTCCTATTGATACCTGCGCCGTGTCTGCAGGCCTCCATATATCATTTCTCAGCTGCTTTTTCAGTTCGATCGAGGACATCGTTCCTGATACCTCATTGGGCAAGTCTATGCCGGTCTTTTTGCCCAGTCCGAAATTATTTGCCCATCTTGTCAAATCCTCGATACCCGTCTCAGTGCCAACCAGATAAAAATACACATTGCATGATGTCTCCAGAGCTTTTTGCAGATTGAGCACTCCATGTCCGTAATCAGGTTTTTCAAGGCAAAAAAGCTTCCTTCCGCCTATATATATAGTCCCCTTGTCGACCCTATTGCTTGAATACGGTGTTATAACACCCTTCTCCAGCGCGGCGACCGCGGTCAGCGGCTTAAAGGTCGAACCCGGAGCATAGTTCTCCTGTATTGCTCTGTTCAACAGCGCCTTTAGTTTGTTCTCGTCCTTGTTGAGGTCGATAATGGTCTGCTGTGCGACTTTGTCCTCCGAACCAGCCAGAAAAACTTCAGGAGAATAGCTTGGATAACTTACCATTGCCAGTATCTCGCCGCTATTTACATCTATCGCAACTGCAGCGCCTGAAAAAGCATCTCCGTAGTTCGGGCCGTTCTTGTCATTCTTTATCTTCTCAATATTCCTCGCAAGTGAATCCATCGCAACCTTTTGAAGATTGGTATCTATAGTCAGCACTACATCATTGCCGGGTATCGGCTCGACAGTGACATTCTTCTGAGTCATTCTGCCTTCATCATCGACCTCAATGCTCATTTTACCATTTTTCCCGCGAAGATACCTTTCAGCTGTCTTTTCAACGCCAGTCTGGCCTATTAGATCATCATTATCATAGCCCTCATCCTTAAGGCTGTCATACTGATTTGAATTTATCCTTCTGATGTAACCGAGTACATGAGCCTCCTCATAAGCATTGATGTACTCCCTGACCGGTTCGATAGCGGTAATGATGCCCGGGAATTCATGACGCCTTTCCTCCAGTTCGGAAACGGTATCCATCCCTACATCCCTGGCAAGTGTTACTGTTCCGCCTGTGGAGAAATTCCAGTTATCGACGAGGATCTCATATCTGAGAGCAATTATGTGATATGCCTGTTCATCAGTATACGAAGGATCTATTTTGAATTTTTCTTCCCTCAGGTATTTGAAAAGCTCTGCGGCACTAGTCTTTGCCTCATCCTTTTTCATATTCAGTCTGTCGGAATTGGTCTGCCATTTTAATACCTCAGCCTCAGACATATCATTGAAGGCTATAGGATTAAACAGCAAATATTTTTCCAGGCTGTCAGCGTGATTCTCCCCATTTTTTTCAAGGATATCCCACAATCTGAGCAGCATATCATTCATTTCAGAAGTAGATATATCCGTCTTTGCGATATAAACGGCATACCCCTGCCTGTTAACTGCAATAGGTACTCCATACCTGTCAAGGATCTTCCCCCTTGAGGCTTCTATGTCCACTTCCTTAAGCGTCTTCTTTTGCGAATCGGCAATGTACCGCTCACCTTCGACTATTTGAAGATTGAACAAGCGGAATATGATAATGAATAAAAAGATTGCAAATCCAAAGCATACAATAAAATATCTTTTTTTAAGTTTGCCATCCATATCAGATACCTCCGGCAGAATCCACAGCTTAATACTTCCTGGCTGATGCTCCCGATGCATCAAATCTTCTGCCCGCCTTAAGAATCAACGGGAACAAAAGGATTGAAACAACACAATTATATATAGCCTCAGGTAGTATGACATTGATAAAAGCAAATATCAACTGGAAATCTGCGGCCATTATATTGTTTATCAGGTACACTATAGTCTCATATGCAATAGAATACACAAATGTAAAGAATGCAACAATCATCAGATTTTCCCTGTAGACTCTCTTTGTTACAAAGCCAGCCGCAATACCCAGATAGAACCCCAATAATGCGTTGAACCCCAATATGCCGCCAAATTGTATATCAATGCAGAGTCCGGCAAAAAAGCCAACCGCAGCTCCCTCATTACTGTTTCTTATCAACGCAGTTACGATCGTAAATACTAACAGGATATTTGGTATGATACCATGTATCCTGGTATATTGGAGCAAAGTTGTCTGCAAAAGAAGAAAAAATATTATGAAGAAAAAATAAAACAATATCTTTCTTTTCATTTATCAGCACTGCCTGTATTTTTATTTTGTCCGCCCTTTAATATGAAAACCTCTTCAAGCCTTTTAAAATCAACTGTCGGCTTTATTACGGCATATCTGTCAAGTTCGCTGTTTGTTTTTCTTACCTCCACGACTTCACCGATTACTATGCCCTTGGGATATATCCCGCCAATGCCTGAGGTTTCGATTACATCACCGACTTCAACATCCACTTCGATAGGTATGTAAACCATCTTGCAAAGGCCATCCTCCTTAAGCTGCATATCGCCCTTGACAATGGCATATCCGCCGCCGGCTTTTGCAATCCATCCAGATACTGCGCTCTCTTCATCTATAATAGTCTGAATATTGGCTGTGGCAGAATCCGAATCAAGCACACGTCCAACAAGTCCTTTAGATCCGGTCACGACCGGAAAATCCGGTTCAATCCCCTCGCGGCTCCCTATATCCACCTTGAAAACACTGTACCAATTTCCCGGCTCAATTGCAATAATGTTCGCCCCTACCAGTTTGTAATCGTCAAATTCCCCTTTTAACTCCAACGCACGACGTAATTCTTCATTCTTTGTTTTCAAATCGGAGAATTCCCTGTTTTCATTCTTCAACAGCGCTATTTCTTCCCTAAGTGATTCATTCTCTTCCCGCAAGGTATCGATACCCTCAAAGTATGAGAAGATATCTTCTATCTTGTAACCGACTGATGTGAAGAACCCCTGTACTGGTTTCAAGGGAACACTTAAAATATCGTTCAGCCAATTGAGCTTACTATTTTTACTAACAGAAACAGCCATCGCGATAAGAAGCAATATCGTTACGATAGACACAATAAACCACTTACTTTTAAAAAGACGCCGCAAAGGATTGTCCCCTCTCTATTTCAATTTCCTTGGCGTTATAAGTACTCTCTTGAGAGTCTCGATTTCATCAAGGACCTTGCCTGCGCCTACAGCCACACAATCCAGAGGATTTTCCGCAATTGTGACCGGCATTCCCGTCTCCTCTTTTATTAATGTGTCAAGTCCGCTCAGCAGCGCTCCTCCGCCTGCAAGCATGATGCCCCTGTCCATGATGTCGGCAGCCAGCTCCGGCGGTGTCTTTTCAAGTGTATATTTGATTGAATCTATAATCGAATTAATAGGCTCTTTCAACGCTTCATTTATTTCGCCTGATGAAAGTGTAATATTCTTAGGAAGACCGGTAATCAGATCCCTGCCCCTTACCTCCATGTATTCTTCCTTGGGTTTTAAATACGCGTTTCCTATTTTCATTTTGATCTGCTCCGCAGACCGTTCACCTATCATAAGGTTGTACTCTTTCTTGACAAAAAGCACTATTGAATCGTCAAATTCATCACCGGCAACCCTTAGAGATTTACTGGTAACTATTCCTCCCAGAGATATTACAGCTACTTCACTTGTGCCTCCGCCGATATCGACGATCATACTGCCCGAAGGTTCTTCCACCGGAAGATTAGCTCCGATGGCAGCAGCCATTGGTTCCTCTATAAGGTACGCCTCTTTTGCTCCGGCTGACAGCGTCGCTTCTTCCACGGCTCTTTTTTCTACCTCTGTTACACCCGACGGTACACATATGACAACTCTTGGTTTTGATATAAAGCCGCTTCCCATTGCTCTTTTTATAAAGTGCTTGAGCATGTTCTGAGTTATATCAAAATCAGCAATAACACCATCCTTCATCGGTCTTATTGCTACAATATCTCCCGGTGTCCTTCCGATCATGCTCTTAGCATCATCTCCGACAGCCAGTATCGTCTTTGAGTTTTTGTTTATTGCCACTACAGATGGTTCTCTTATCACAATGCCCCTGCCCTTGACATGGACCAGCGTATTAGCTGTCCCCAGGTCAATTCCTATGTCCCTTGCAAAAAATCCCATATTAATTTCCTCCCACTCTTCTATGAAAGGGCATTGATTTGTCCGGCGAGACTACATCATACCCTGCTCTTTTAAGCTTATATATCTTCCATCCCCGATCACTACATGATCCAGGACCTTGATCCCTAATATATTCCCTGCATTCACAAGCCTGTGTGTCGTTTCTATATCTTCCCTGCTAGGTTCAGGATCGCCGCTGGGATGGTTGTGTACGAGCAGCATGCCCGAACAGCCTACCTTAACAGCCTCACTAAATACCTCTCTGGGATGTACTATCGATGCATTGAGGCTGCCTACCGATACATCAAGATACTTTATAATATGATTTTTCGTATTAAGCAGTATTATCTTGAATACTTCCTTCTTTAGGTGCCGCATCTCCTCCATAAGCAAAGTGCTTACTTCTACAGGTGATTTGATGGTCACCCGGTTATTATTTATCAAAGAAGCAGAAACTCTTTTCGAAAGCTCCATCACCGCCTTGATCTGCAGTGATTTTACCCTTCCGATCCCCTTCGTCTTTCTTAGTTCTTCTACCGAAAGGTCATGGAGATGGGCTATACTCCCGTTATCCCCGCCACTTGCCAGCAGACGCTGTGCAAGCGCCACCGAAGTCTCCTCGGAGCTGCCCGTTCTTATTACTATAGCCAGCAGCTCTGCATTTGACAAGGTCTCCGAGCCATATTTCTCCAGCTTCTCATAAGGTCTCTCACTAGCTGGTATATCCTTCATTCTAAGTCTGTATTCCATTTTGGTCAACCCCACATTTCTTAAAAAATTATTACGCATCACTCCTTTAATAATACATTTTGCTTACATTTATTTCAAGTTTTGAATAATTTCCCTTTATATTTCATTATTACTCATGTGCTGCAACGCCAAAATCCTGTAATAAAAGATACAATCTTCTTAACGGAAGACCTACGACATTGGAATAACAACCTTCAAGGCTTTCAACAAATAGCGCTGCTCTTCCCTGTATTGCATAAGCTCCCGCCTTTCCAAAAGGTTCGCCTGATTCTATATAGGCTTCTATTTCTTTATTAGTTAGAGTGGAAAATCTAACTTTCGTAGTCTCATGAATAGTACTTTTCCTGCCGCTTGACGTATCGATCAGCGCCATGCCTGTTATTACCACATGCTCTCTTCCGGAGAGTTTTCTCAACATGCTGCGTGCGGTTTTGGCATCAGCCGGTTTGCCAAATATTTCATTGTCGCATACAACTATTGTATCAGCACCAAGTATAATGCCTTGTTGCCTGTCAGCTACATTAACCGCCTTCAGATATGCCAGCCACTCAGCCTTTTGTTCAGGGGTGCCCGATATGTCAGCGTTTTCTTCATCTACATCTCCCGGTACAACAACAAACGGTATTCCTGCCTGTGTCAGCAGCTCCCTGCGTCTTGGCGAAGAAGATGCCAGTACTATTTCTCTCATCCTTTGTTCCTTTCAACCTACCCTTTGCAGAGGTGTGTCCAAATGCTCTAGCGTGTCCCCTTACAATATTACCATAAAAACAAAAATGGATATATATAATATACCCAAGTTCATTTTGTATAGAAATATTGTTTTAACAAACATCGTCATATGAAAAAGATAGAGAATTATTTATAAATAGCAACATCTATCCTTCTGTTCTTTTGTCTGTTGTATTCGCTGTCGTTCGGCACTATTGGCTTGAATTCAGCATTTCCTGTTGCTGTAAGATATTTCTCATCGATGTTGCAATTATCGACCAGGAATTTGACAACATTTGTAGCCCTTTTGGTAGACAGCTCCCAGTTTGATGGAAACTCCCTGGTATTGATCGGTCTGTCATCAGCATGGCCTTGTACTTGTATATCGTTGTCAAGTGTTTTGAGTATCTCGCCGATTTTTTCTATCACAGGCTTTGCAGTCGCCTTGAGATCAGCACTTCCCGTATCAAACAATATAACTGAATCCATCCTAAGGATTATTATCGTTCCTTCATCAATAACCTTAATATTTTCATTCAACCCCATTTTATCGATAAGCCCCTGGATATCGGTTTTAAATGTACTGATGCCGCCAGTTCTCTGGTCTTCTCCTAAACCGGTTTCGTCGCCCGGGTTACCTTCTTCATTGCTTACGCCGATTTCATCACCTTCATCACCCAATTTCCCGACATCATCGCCCTCGTCGCCCGTCTTGCCCTTCTCATCCACACCGGCTTCATCGCCCTCTATGCCTTCATGTTCTGAGCTCTCACCCAAGACTTCTTCTCCAACGCTGTATGGCGTAAGACTTATCATTGAATCTCCATCATTTATGTTAAAATCTCCGCTTCCCACAGTAGGACCGGAAAAGGCGGTACGCATCGACAGTGCTGCTTTTTCGAATTTCTGCTTGTCAACTATAGCCATGGAAAAAAGAAGAACGAAAAAGCAAAGGAGATTAGTTACAAGATCTCCATACGTCGTAAGCCATCCTCCTCCACCTCCACCGGAGCTTTCTTCGGTTCTTCTCTTTTTGCCCATCTATATCACTCCCATTAAGCAGAGACAGACTTGCCTGAGTCTTCCGCTCCCTCTTTCTTTTCTGCTGCTTTTCTTTGGTCAGGTGTGAGGAATATTTTGAGCTTCTGCTCGAGCATTTTAGGATTCTCTCCTGCCTGAATAGAAATAACAGCTTCAGCTATCATCTCTTTCATGTGCACTTCCTCATCACTTTTTAATTTTAGTTTGCCTGCCATGGGAATACAAATAAAGTTGGCGAGTATACTTCCATAGAAAGTCGTTACCAGAGCGACCGACATTGAGGGGCCGATCTGGGATGGGTCGTCAAGCTTGAGCAGCAGGTTTATAAGTCCAAGCAGTGTTCCGATCATGCCCCATGCAGGAAAAATTGCTCCCATCATGTTAAATACAGCTTGTCCTTGACCATGGCGTGCTTGCATATTTGATATTTCTGTATCCATAAAGTCCTTGATTGTCTCTGACTCAATACCATCAACAACCAGCTGGAGAGACTGCTTTATAAAAGGGTCCTCCATTTGCTCCAGTTCAGGTTCTATTGACAGGAGCCCTTCTCTTCTTGTTTTTTCAGAAAGCTTTACCAGCATCTCGATAGTTTCATTAGCAGAAGTGGCTTTATCTTTGAAAATATGAGCAGCAAGCTTAAAAACGTTGATGACATCCTTCAGCCTGAAGTTAATAAGAGTGGAGCATATGCCACCGCCTATTGTTATAAAAACCGATGGCGGATCCCAATACGAACCTAATTCACCGCCTCCGATAAATATGGAAATAACAACACAGGCAATACCACCAAAAACACCAATAAGAGAGCCTAAATCCATATCGCTTCATCCTTTGCTTATTGAAAGGTAATTTGTTTATCACTATATTCTATCGGATGAAGATAAGAATTGCATTATATATTTTTTGCTGAGTTATGAAAGTATCCCGCTCGCGAACGCCTTTGCCATAGGGACTTCAAGCGATTTTACAGAAAATTTGAGCCGTAATTTGCCATATTCCCTTCCTATTCTTTTGTAGCTGCGTTTAAGGCTGTTAAAATCGATAGGAGAATATTCCTGCAGCGCTATGAGGTAATTCTTGTCAAACAAGTTAGTATTGCTAGCAATAGCACCCATAGCAAGGATTACTATGCTTTTTTTCATGAGCTCTTTGATTTGTACAGCCTCTTTACCTGTAAAGCATTTGTCATCATCCATCAAGGCTATAGTAAAATTTATAAGTCTGTTTGTATGACTTTGTATAGTATCACTGCCAACATTCACCGAAAACAGTGTATTGTGACCATTGCTTTTGTCTGTTTCAATATCCTGTAAATCGTCTATGAGCTGCAATAAAACGCCAAAGTTAAAAATAAACTCTGCTTCATCCTCACTAAGGCTTCCTTTTATAAGGCATCCATCAGCAAGCACAGAGCTTCCGCCTTTTTCGACACTAATGGCAAAAATTTCCTCTGTGCTCAGCTTATCAGAACCGTCCTGCCGCATACTCCCGACTTGTGCGTCATGTATGCCTGAAAGGCTCTGATACACCATTTGATACTGGCTGCGGTCATATTGGGCCTCTATAATATCAACCAGCCGGAAAAGCTTGTTTTCCAGTGGTGTTCCAGCCGTAACAGGAAAACCGGCCAGTCTTTTGCCCAAATTATTATTTGTATTGTTTTTTTTGGAATTAGAAATTTGATTTGCATCCAGAAAATTGTCGGTGTACGGATATAACATACTGTATGCAAATATCGATTTGGTCAGTTCAATTCTCTTACCCATGAGTCTCTGTATGCAGTCCATTATCCAAACATTCCTAAGCGACTGCAGTATGTCGTCAAACCTGAAGGATGCGTCAAACCTGCGAGCTTCTGTAATAAACTCTGAGGTTACATCACAAAAGCCTTCATTCAAAAGCAGCCTCATACTGTCATCACTTAATCCAACTATATTGACTCCACAGTCATAAATCAACCGCTTCAGCGAGGTTCCCCATTGCACCGTATCGTCGCTGCCATTGCCCTTGAAACCTTTTACAAGCCTTACAACATCATCGATAAAAGCCTTAAAGCGAGCTTCATTGACAGAATGCTCATATACAGCAAATTTTTTATACAAAAGCGGGAAAGTATCAGGGGTACTTTCCCAGACTTCTATAGACTTTCTCTTTAATTCATCAATTATGGTTTCCATGCCAATATTATTATTCATCAATACCCCGCGCTTACTTTTTGCCCTGATATACTATAATACCGCCTATAATGACTAAAAGCAGCGGAAGCATGAATTTCAGCTGGAAAACCGAAGGCATAAACTGCTTGCCCAGTACCAGTATTCCTACGCCAACCAGTATTGTCCCCAGCACTACCCTGTTTTTCTCGGAGTTGTACTTTGCAGGGCGATCCCAATTGTCTGCATCATTGTAAAAATCCTTAACAAAATCATCATTGTTGTTTGCCTTTGTACCCGGGTCAGAGTATGTGCTGCCATAAGCTTCTCTGCTGCGATCCTGGCCCCACTGACTTTCATCAGGTGTATAGCCTTTGTCCTCAGGCATTATAAGCGCTGCAATAAGATAAACAATTAGGCCCCATCCCATCAACAACGCCAGTATACTGACTATTCTGACTATCACAACATCTATATGCAGATATTCGGACAGGCCTCCGCAGACTCCCAGCAATACCTTGTTTCTTCTTGAGCGATGCAATCTTTCCATATTCATTACTCCTTCATCTTGTATTGTGCTTTCATAAGATAATACGAAGATATTGTAATAATGTCTAATAATTCTTATCAATTATTATTTCATTGTCATACACCGGTTTTATTTCAGCTCCCGGCGACACGATAAGAAATTCCTCTTCATTCCAATCTCCGTTGACCATTAAATCTATCAATCTTGTATTTCCTTTGATAAATCGTGTCTGCTTTCCGGATTCTTTTGCATGTTTGATAAAGGAGGACCGTATATCTGTATCATCAAAAGCATCAAGTTCAATATATGTCAGAAATCCAACCTCATTTTTTACTTCCATCATTTCAATTAAATAGTCCGCATTCTCTTGTCCGTATTTATCTATAAGCTCTTTATAATAAGCATCATGATCCTTGGTAACAATCCCGGATGCGCTATCCGGATACCATCCCCCAAGTCTTTCATAATAGCATGCGCAGGACCATTGGGCGCTCGGCGTCTGACCGAAATGCTCCAAATAAGCCGACCTGCTTCCCAGAAAAATTGTGCAGCAGTCATGAGCGCGCGGAATCACCAGCGGAATAGAGCGTGCCCTCAGCCCTGCTGTGCTATTGCCGCAAAGTCCGTAGCCGAGAAGTATGGCATCGTATTTTTCGGGAGTCCTGTCTATTATAGTCTGGATCTCAGACCTTAGATTATCAGGCTTGACATGTGAACGTTGTTCAGAAAATTCAGCGTCCACCAAATGATGTGTCTTTGCTGCAGCTGAATATACAAGTCTTGAAAAAACCTCGCATGAAATCATCTTAAATTTCATTTTCGCCCATCCTGCTGCCGTTTGTCATTTATATGCTTTTTAATGTCTTGCCGCATATCTCTGTGGTTTTCTCTCTGCACGGCAGTGTCAGTTCCGGCCTCGAGCTCGGCAACAGGTTCGTTGCCAGCTCCTACGTCGATGATATTTTCCTGCACATGTTCAAGAGGCTTCTCAGGAGCAAAAAGCGCAAATAGTCCACCGATAACTACGGAAGAATAGTAGCTGAGAAGTCTGTAAATAAGGATGACAGGAATAATGAAGCTTTTTGTGAAGAACATTCCATAGAACATGTAGCTCAGTCCTTCAACCCCTCCGGTGGCACCGGGGGTAGGTACGATCAGTGACAGTAGTATGATCATGGATTGTGAAGCTATTACTTCGAGCGGCGAGACCCTGAAAGACTCTACAGCTAGTTGAATGAAGTAGGTTATAAGAAATAAGGAAGTAAACTGCACTACCTGTAAGAACGTCAATCCGGCGAGAATTCGCTGATCCTTCTTTATGATCTGTGCTCCTCCCCGGAAGCTCTCAAGTTCGGACTTGATTTTTTTCTCTAAAGCAGAAGGATTTTTAATAAGCTTTAGCTTTGACAAAAGTCTTGCAAAAAACATCATTATACTTTTAGCCAAATGCCCTTTATACAGAAGCAATATGACAAACACAAGAAAGGCAGTGTTTATTGCCAGCCCGGAGAGGAATAAATACTTGAATTCCGGTATTCTGGAAGCAAAAACACCTCCATAGAAAATGTATTCAACAATTCCGTATATTACGATTATTGCCTGGTGTATAAAGGTCTTGACCACAAAAATCGATGCGGAAACGCCAGGCTTGACTCCATCCTTAACCATTACATAGGCTTGTACAGGCTCACCGCCTCCTGCAAATGGAGTAATGGAATGAAAAAACTGACCTATCATCGTGACCTTGATAGAATCCTTCCATCGATAGCCTTTTTCCATTGTGACAGTTATCCTGTGCAGGATGGCTGCATCAAGTATCCAGTATATGATCATACAGCCAAAACCTGCGACCAGCCAATACGCCTTTGCATTTTTTATTATATGCACCAGCTCATCAAAGCTGTCTGTAAAAAAAATCAACGCAATAAGCAGTATCGCCGAGGATAGTACTATAAATAATTTGAATATTTTTTTCTTCATCTTTATCTTTAGGATCACATAAACTGGAAATCATGCCTGAGGATTAACATCATCGATCACTTCGACTTTGTTTGCCTCCTTATTAATATTGACACCAAGGACACTGATATTAACGTTCAGGACCTCAAGCCCTGTCATTTCTTCAACAGCCTTGCGTACCCTGCTCTGCATGTCACGGGCTGCATCATGGATCTTGCAACCGTACTGCATCACTACTGAAAGATCCAGGCTCACCTGGTTTTCTTTCAATTCGACCTTGATGCCCTTACTTGGGACTTTTCGTCCAAGCATTCCGGCAATGCCGTCAACAAAGCTTCCTCCCATGGAAGCTACATTCTCATTTCCTGAGGCAGCAATACCGGCTATTGTTGCTATGACTTCCTCTGAAATCCGTATTTTGTCCTCCCCGTATTGTTGTTCTTTCACCAATTCATTCATATTATACGTCTCCTTTACAGATTTGTTTTATCAATAATTAAAAATCTGCAGACTTGGTAGTTCTCGGGAACGGCACCACATCCCTGATATTGGACATACCGGTCAGATACATTACTGCTCTTTCAAAGCCAAGACCAAATCCGGCATGCTTTGTCCCTCCAAATTTACGAAGGTCCATATACCATTTGTAATCCTCCTGGTCCAAGCCCAGCTCCTCCATACGACTCGCCAGCAGATCATAGCGCTCTTCTCTCTGGCTGCCCCCTATGATCTCACCGACACCAGGGACAAGCAGATCCATAGCAGCGACCGTTTTGCCATCGTCATTCAGACGCATATAGAATGCCTTTATATCCTTGGGGTAATCTGTAAGGAACACAGGCTTTTTAAAGATTTTTTCAGTCAGATATCTCTCGTGCTCAGTTTGAAGATCCGTTCCCCATTTAACAGGATACTCAAAATTATCATTGTTCTTTTCCAGTATTTCGACAGCTTCTGTATAAGTAAGATGTCCGAAATCTGACTGGACTATATTATTAAGTCTTTCAAGAAGCGTATTGTCTACAAAGCTATTGAAGAATTCCAGCTCCTCAGGTACATTTTCCAGGCAGTAGCTAATCAAATATTTCATCATATCTTCAGCCAAAGCCATATCATCATTAAGATCGGCAAAGGCAATTTCCGGCTCTATCATCCAAAATTCAGCAGCATGTCTTGCAGTATTTGAATTTTCAGCACGAAATGTAGGACCGAAGGTATATATTTCCCCAAATGCCATACAGTATGTTTCTCCCGATAGCTGACCGCTTACAGTAAGGCTTGTTTGTTTCCCAAAAAAGTCCTTTGAAAAATCAACTGAGCCTTTTTCATCCCTCGGAATATTATCAAGGTCAAGGGTGGTAACCTTGAACATTTCTCCGGCGCCCTCACAGTCGCTGCCTGTGATTATTGGAGTCTGAACATAAACAAAGCCCCTCTCCTGGAAAAAGCGGTGTATCGCAAATGATGCGGCGCTTCTTAGCCTGAAAACGGCAGCGAAGGTATTGGTCCTTGGTCTCAGGTGCGCTATTGTCCTTAAAAACTCAAATGAATGACGCTTTTTCTGTAATGGATAATCAGGTGAGCAAAGACCTTCAACCTCTATATCATTAGCTTTCAGCTCAAAGGACTGTTTCGCTTCAGGAGTTGCCACCAGCTGCCCCCGGACCTTTATAGATGAACCCTGCGGCAGCTTCGCTATTTCTTTAAAATTGTCCATTGTCTCTTCTTCAAATACTATCTGAAGATTCTTAAAAAATGAACCGTCATTTAACTCAATAAATCCAAAGGATTTTGAATCCCTTATAGTCCTTACCCAGCCGGCCACCTCAATCTCTTTTCCGAAATGCTCGCCAGCTTCCCTGTATAATTGCTTTATGCTGTATTTCACCGAACTTCCTCCCTTAGCTTAATGGATACATTCCTTCCAAAGAAACGTCCCCTATATTATACCACATTGATGATTGAAATAGGGGTCAGGCTTGAATAATTCCCTTATTTTCTTTCTATAAAATGAAAATAAGGGAATTATTCAAGCCTGACCCCCATTTCAATTTTTTACTTAATAAAGTATAATACTAAAATAATATAAAAAATTGTGCCGGGACATGGTGAATTATGAAAATTCTACTGGTTGCAGATCGCGAAGAACCATATATTTGGGATTATTTTGATAGAGAACATTTCAAAGATGTTGAACTGATATTGTCCTGTGGTGATGTTAAAGCAGAATATTTGTCGTTTCTTGTGACAATGATAAACGCACCTCTTTTTTATGTCCCGGGAAATCACAACAAAAGCTACCTTCAGAATCCTCCCGAAGGATGCGAGTCTGCCGATGATGGTCTTATTGTATATAAGGGGATAAGGATAGTAGGCCTTGGAGGCAGTATTAATTATAACAATAAGGAGTACCAATATACCGAGGAACAGATGGCAAAGAGGATCGGCAAGCTGAAACGCACTATCAAAAAGCATAAGGGCTTCGATATCCTGCTTGCTCATTCCCCCGCTGCCGGTCTGGGCGACGGAACCGACCGTGCTCATATGGGTTTCAAATGCTTTGTCGAAATGCTCGATACCTACTCTCCCAAGTACTTTTTTCATGGGCATCAGCACCTTTGCTATGGACGTTTTCCAAGAAGCCTGCAGTACAAGGATACCACCATAATAAACGCATACGGCTATCACCTTATAGATTACAATTTTTGAACAATCCAGTCCCAGTTAATTGTTTCCAATCTCAGGGAGCTCTTCATCTATTATATTCACATACCAGTCCATGCCAATTATCTGTTCTCTCGTTGCGATCTCATCCTTCTTTACACGCAGTATACCATCCTGGCTGTATATGGGACCTGTGAACGGATGATACAAACCGTTGCTTATCATTTTTATCATAAAATCCAACAATTTCTGAGTTTCCGGCGGTACAAGCCTTCGTGAGTAAAAGAAGTCAACTATTCCGGAATCCATGCCCCACCAGAAATTGATCACCCTCTGGTCTGCGCCGAAAGGCTTCCACGAGCTTTTCATAAGATTCCTGAGCATTTTTTCATAAAATACTCCCCAGTTCCAGACCGGTGCAGCAATATACTCATTGACTCGTCCTTCCGGTCCCCTGGTCACGGCATATACACCATATTCATCAGTATCCTTACGGTTTGAAAGAGTATCATGGTGGGCTATCACATCCGCTCCCTGCTTTATGAGGATATCACTGGCAGCTTCCGATTGATGCCTGTCATCCCAGCTATGAATGAATTCAACCTTGACCTTGACATCCGGATTTACCATTCTGGCACCGAGAGCAAAGGAGTTTATACCGTTCACGACTTCAGGTATCGGTCTTGTGCCCACATATCCAAGTATATTGGTTTTAGTAACAGCACCCGAGGCTATGCCAGCCAGAAACCTTGGTTCATATATCCTGCCGAAATAGGTGTTCACATGCTTGAATGAATGTGTCTCAGAGCAGTTAAGATATTTAGTGCCCGGAAACTCGAGCGCCGCCTTGAGCGTAGCATTTATAAAGGCCGGACTGGTCACAAAGACCACATCATTGCCATCCTGTGCCAGCTGCTTCAAAGTACTGTATGCTTCAGCTGTTTCAGGAACATTATCCACAAAGGACGTACTGATCATATCACCGAATACCTTACTGACATGTATCCTTCCCATCTCCTGTGCATAAGTCCAGCTGGAGGTCCCGGTATCCTTGGCATAAACAAATGCAACTTTTAACGTCTTCTTAGGCTTCACAAATGTAGTTAACGTAGAAATAAGGTTCTCTCCGCTGTCCACCGCCGGTACAGTCTGAATGTCGGCGGATTTGTTGCTGCTCATCTGGTCAAGTTCGATCAAAAAGCTGCTGAGTCTTGATTTTACCTTATGTTCGTCGATCTCCCGCGGCATTCCGTATACTGTTATGTACTCCATGAATGCATCTCCCGTTGTGATCGGAAGTTCCTGTCCGCCCAGTTCAAGGTAGATCTTCCTGAACGGCATGTATACGGAATTGGCAAAGTACTTGTATTTATCGAATTCGGAAAACTCAGGAGCCGGTTCAAAATTATCAAGGTATCCCATCAGCTGGTTGAAGGAATTTCTTTTTGTGAACCATATCAGGTTTATACCTGTTTTTTTATAAAACTCCATGAATTCATAATATATCGAAACATCTGTGTCGTTCTCATCTCTTTTGGGCACCAGTCTTGATACTCTGCCCTGTATTGAATATGCGTCAAAATATTTTAGTACGCTGACTCTTTTGTTGCCCTCAACTACATAAAACCAATTAAGGTATTCATAAACCTTAATAGGATCTCGTATGCCTTCATTTATATGGGCTTTGCACAAATTAGACCATTTTGCGGCAAATTCTGTTTTCTGAGTCAGCAAAGGCATAAAATTGCCTGCAAATGACCTGCTTCTGCCATAAGTGTATGTACCAACGATTTTCTTGAGAGGGATCTCTATGATGCCAAGATCCAGCTCATAAATTATTTCTATATTCTTCAGAATGCCTTCCAGAAATGGCAGGTATCCGGTCAAACCCTTTGAAATACTTTTGGAATATTCCTTGACTCCAAGCTTACGCGCAGTGATATAATGGCTGTCTGCTTCCATCCTGTCCATATTGCCCCACCCTTTCCTATTTTCCATGCTGCATGTAGTTACAGCAGCTTTTGATAATATACGACATCAAGCCATCGTCCAAACTTATTTCCGGCTTCAACCATATGTGCACACTTATTATAGTCCATAGAGGTGAAAAGTCTTATACTTGCTGTGTTTTCACCGCATATAACGGCCAGCAGTGTATGAAAGCCGTGACTGCGGGCAATTTGTTCCAGTTCCCTTACTGCATATGGTCCGATTCTTCTTCCCGTATGACCGGGCTTCAGATATATAGTGATCTCACCCGTACGATCGTACGCCTCACGTTTTTTATACCTTGCAAGTATGCAGTATCCGCAGAACTTCTCTTCTTCCATCAGCGCAAAAGCAGGAAATCTTGGGTCTCCATCAAACAATATATCCTTCATTTCAGCTTTAGTTATTTCATTTGTATGAAATGTTGCCGTTGTCTGTGTTATATAATAATTATATACTGCAACAGCTTCCGGCAGAAGTTCATCACTCATAGGTACAAGTTTGTACGGTTCCATAGGCATATCTCCTTAAACCTTGTTATCGATGTCCCTAAAGCGGCTTACGATATTTCTCAGTATACTTATACGGTCAAAATAGCTTTTTTTATAAGTTACTTCCTTTTCTCTGGGCACTGTTATTATTCCGAGCGAATTATAGCCTTGCGGATAACACTTGTATTCGAGAGTCTTTTCAACATCATCACCGCTTTTTATCCGTATCCATGTATAGGTAGGAAAATCCTTTAACGCTTCACTGATACCTTCTTCGGTCTGAACATCGTTTTGGTTTATACCAAGGATGATATCTCCGCGTTGCAGCCCCATTGCTGCTGCATGACTGCCGGGCAGCACATCCATAACCCTAAGGCCTCTCTTTACTGCGCTGTACAAAGGTTTCCCTCTTTTTTCATGCCAAGCTGAAAGTATATGTAGTCCCTCCTTGCCTGCAATACAAAATACGACACCTAAAACGCCAACCCACCGTACATTTCTTGAAATCAGAGCAAGTACCAATAAAACAGTACTATAGCAAAACAACAGCATTGAACTTCTTTTGATTTTCTCCTCAGGCTGCAATGTGACCGCGATGTCTGTATGGCTAAGTACTGCTGCCAGGCAGTCAAGGCCTAAAAAGCCAACTCCTTCAGTAAATAACGAAGTATTGAATATCAAAGACAGGCCTGATGAAAAATCTAATGATACTGGGCGCTGCTGCATCAAATATGTGAAAAATACAACAGGTACTAACCAGTACCTCCTTATCAGAAATGCCCCTGTTATCTCATTTTGATGCCTCATAAATACGGGTATGAAATCTTTTTTTCTGCTTAAGAAAATCAGTATGCCTTCTGTAAACTGAAGTACGGCAACAAGGCATAACAAAGACGGCAGGTTGATATCGGGAGCGCCAAAAATGAGGCTTATCGCCGCCAATAGTCCCGCAGAATACGGAAGGCTTACAAACCTCAGGTCAACCAACAGCAGCAGGCACATAACATAAAACAGATACCTGACCGTATCTGTTTCAATAGTAACACCAGCTGCCACAGTGAGGAAGCTGGAAGCAAAACCGGCTGCCAGTCCTGTAAGGATCATTTTTTCAATTATCTCCCTTATACTGTATGCCGGTATGCCGTAAACTTCTGATTGCAGCTCTGAATATTTCTGGTATTGTGCTTTGATAAAGATAATCACCAAAACGTAAAGTGTTATAAATATGTAATTTCCCAGAAACGAATAAAGCATCTGTGCAGCTATTGCGCCTGCCATCTTCAGCACACAGTTCAACTCCTACCCATTATCGCAGAGCATCGCGTCAAGTCGTATGTGTACCTCCTTGAGGAAATCTGCGGTATTAACGATTTTCTTTTCCTTCAGTTCCGAGAGCTGTGACAGGTCTTTAGTCATAACGCCCTCTTCAATTGTCTTGAGAGAAGCAGCCTCCAAAGTGTTTGCGAAATCAACGAGCATAGCGTTGCCGTCCATTTCGCCCCTCTTTTTAATAGCGCCTGTCCAGGCAAACAGCGTTGCCATAGGGTTGGTCGAGGTCTCCTCGCCCTTGAGGTGCTTATAGTAGTGTCTGGTAACTGTACCGTGGGCAGCTTCGTATTCATAAAAGCCTTCGGGAGAGACAAGTACGGAAGTCATCATAGCTAGGCTGCCAAAGGCTGTTGCCACCATATCTGACATAACATCGCCATCGTAATTTTTGCATGCCCAGACCATGCCGCCCTCAGACCTGATTACCCTTGCCACCGCATCATCGATAAGAGTATAGAAATATTCGATACCGGCCTCGGAGAATTTATCCTTGTATTCAGTATCAAATACTTCCTGGAAAATATCTTTAAAGGTATGGTCATATTTTTTGGAGATCGTATCTTTTGTTGCAAACCAAAGATCCTGTTTTACATCAAGTGCGTAATTGAAGCAGGCCTTTGCAAAGCTCTTTATCGAAGCATCAACGTTGTGCATACCCATTATTACGCCCGGACCCTTGAATTCAAAAACTGTTTCCCTGACCTCTTTTCCGTCCTTCCCTTTGAATACGAGTTCAGCAGTGCCAGGACCTTCTACACGGTACTCCACATTCCTGTACACATCGCCATATGCATGCCTGGCAATTGTGATGGGCTTCTTCCATGTCTTTACCGACGGTTTTACACTGTCAACCAAAATGGGAGCTCTGAATACGGTTCCATCAAGTATTGCCCTGATCGTACCATTTGGGCTCTTCCACATCTGCTTAAGTCCGTATTCCTCAACTCGCTGGGCATTAGGCGTGATCGTCGCACATTTTACAGCAACGCCATACTTCTTTGTCGCCAGCGCCGCATCTGTCGTGACTTGATCATTGGTCTCATCACGGTATTTAAGGCCAAGGTCATAATATTCAGTATTCAGATCTATGTAAGGATGGAGAAGTTCATCTTTTATAAGTTGCCAGATGATCCTGGTCATCTCGTCTCCATCCATTTCAACTATAGGCATATGCATTCTTATTTTTTCATTCATATAGCATCTAATCCTTTCCTGACTATAAACTCATATACTTCGGCGAAAACGTACTGAAGCACCCGAAGCAGTGCCTTTCTTACCCTATACCACAGCACTTCTTGTATTTCTTCCCGCTCCCACATGGGCATGGATCATTTCTGCCAACCTTATTGCTTACAGCCATTTTTGACTGTCTGAATTCCAATGTAATCTCCTTGCGCCTTTCCTCGGAAAGTATGCCATCCCACTGCTCAAGGTTATAAAGCCAGTCAGCCTTTGCTTCATGCATGTTCCAATAAAGCTTCTCAAAATCAATGACAGCCGATAGCTCTGTGTCCTTCTCCAATGAATCCATATCCAGTTCATTCACCAAACTTGTATTGATGCCATCAAGAAAACCCGTAAATACTGCCGGATCCATTTTATAACCAGCCGCCAGCTCCTCAAGCTTTCCCTCAAGCTTGTCGATACGGTTCTCCAATATGTAACTATAATTATCCTTTTCTTTTTCAAGGTAATCCTTCCAGAACGCGTTGTTCTGCGCCTGGCTCATTTCTGCTTCTGCAGATTGCTTCCACTGTTCATAAAGTCCCATTTTCGTGCTCCTTCTTTGTTACGCAAAAAGTATATCAATTAATAAAATGTATTATAACATGTATTCATATAAAGTCAAAATAGATTAGATAGAAGCTTCCTTTACCTCATATATTTTACCAATATTTTATATTTTTATTATCTAATTCGCAGTATATCATGGTTAATATGAATAAGTAAGGCCTCGTTGCTTATACCTTTTCGGCAAAAAAGAACTGCCTCAAAGTTCAATTTGAGACAGTCTCTTTGTTATCTACTTAAAATCTTTTACCTGTATAAATCTATTTATTTTTTGATTATCCTTTTGACTGCAAGCACTATAGGTATGGATAAAGCTATAGAAACGATTATTTCAGCCGGTCCGTTTGTCAGAGCGATCCCAAGAACAGCCGTCGCAGCCTGACTGCTTTCAATACCCATTTTTTGTGCAAATTCAGCAGCATAGAGAATATAGATAATTCCAAGAACACAGACCGTATTTGTAAGAGTACCTACTGCTGCACCTATGCCGGTCTTAACCGCATCATTCTTAATAAATGGTATTTTGTAGGCGTAATAGGTAGTTACTCCGATCAACATCCTCGGAAGCACTGATACCAGCGGATTCAAAAAAGCAAATGATAGTAATGACGGATTAGTCATGTTCTGAATGATGCTGAATATCCCGAAGATCAACCCTGCTACCAAGCCAACTATGGGGCCCTCAAGGATTGCCCCGATGATAACGGGGATGTGCATGATGGTTGCCTTTGCCATTGGCAGCGGTATAAATCCAATACCTGATGCTCCCAATACTATCGATATGGCAGAGAGCATACCGACGACCGCGATTTGCCTTGTTTCAAACTTCTTCTTTCCAATTACCTTTTCCATTACAATCGACCTCCCGCTCTTATTCCCGTAGGATATAAGTCGTAAATTTTATTTTGCCCAGTACGGTTTCAAAAGAATACCGCCTTTTTAAAATGCTAACACATTTCTTAATCAATTACCATAGTATTATCTATAATATTTTCTTCCTCAAATTCCTACCACAGAGTTCAAAAAACTGCTCAAAATTTACGGTAAGGGCAGCAATACCGCCATAGTTTGTTGTCATAAAGCGGCAATATAAGAATTTTGTTAACCTATTATGATATATATTCAATAATATCTTAAAGTTAATTGCCCTTACCGAAAAAATTGAGCAGAAATTATGGTGTGAGCTGTAAAAATTGCCCTTACCGAAAAAATTGAGCAGAAATTATGGTGTGAGCAAAAAGTATTGCCCTTACCGAAAAATTTGAGCAATTGCGCGAAGGCATGCTGGCAGCTTCACAGTAAATGGTGTTCTAGACACAGAATATGGATAATGATACAATAATTCAAAAGGACGCTCACTCGGGAGGAGAACCATGAAGGAACTGATCAAAATGTGGAAATACAGCACAATGGTCGCAATCACCGTATTGTGTGCGGGCATTTACATGCTGTTTCTACTGCCTACAAAGTCAATAGTGATTATACCCGGCGTTACAGAAATCAGGCCCGCATCACTGCTTCCCGTCATTTTTGGCTTGTTGTTCGGCCCGGCTGGTGCTTGGGGGTCGGCAATAGGAAATCTTGGTGGCGATCTTTTCGGTACCATGTCACCCGGATCAATGTTCGGTTTTATAGGAAATTTTATGTATGCCTACATACCATATAAATTGTGGTACCATATAAAGCAAAGACATGGCGAAGACAGGGCCCCGACAATCAATTCGCCCTGGAAGCTTGCCCGTTTCGGCATCACGAGCTTCATTGCCAGTACGGCCTGCGCAGTAACGATAGCATGGGGACTCGATCTTTTGAATATGGCCAGCTTTTCTGCTCTTGCAATAATCATCACATTGAACAACACTGTGACCACGTTATTATTAGGGCCTATTGTGCTTCCTTTGATTTATACCTTCACAAAGAAAAACAAATTACTATGGACGGATATCATGCACCCCAAAGACATCAGCAGGCCTTCAATTGACAAGGTCCACCCACTAATGATAAGCGCCGGAGCAATTGGAGGTCTGGTTTCCGGTTTAGCCGCAAGTTACCTCATTGCGGGCCAAACCTTATCAGGCCAGCAAATTCCAACAACCGGTACCGGAAATCTCACTGTTGCCTTGATCGTGTTGCCATTTCTAATAACCTTGTTTTACGGCTCACTCAATTCCTGATCCTCTGATTTGTAATATAGTAATATCAATATATCTAATTCCCGGCTGCGTTGCTGGACAATGCTACTGGTCAAGTTCTCGGTTTGGATCAATTCATGGAGCTCTTCTCTCAATACATTGATATCCTTGACTTGATATAAGGAGCTATTATCTTTCAAGGCTATACACCTCCCAGTAATTAAAACCAACAAACTGCTTCCACAAGATACCTGACTCAAAAAGCGTAATCACCATACTGCCTAAATCCGGGAATAGCCTGAAGCCAACTTCTGACAAGATGTATACTGTAGTTGTATTATATTACAATTTTGTAACGTAATCAACATAATTTCCCATGTTTAACCAGTATTTTTATGATAAAAAAATGTTGCCGTAAGGCATAGGTATAATTATAATAGTTGTTGAATTTTATAGTTTAGCGTTCTTATTCAGGTAAAAAAATTTAATGAACTAATATACGTCAGGGGGCGATTTATGGGAAATATTTTTATTTTTTTTGATATGGGTGTACCCCAAATAGGCTGTACAGATTGCTTTAATTGCAAAAGTATTATGGGGAAAAGCCTGTGTGATATAAAAAACAGAGGCTGCTGCCATTACTTCCCGGAGTTCACGCTGGTTGATATCCAGAGGATGGCTGTACTGGAAGGAGGCCGCAAAGCAATTGATCATATACTATCTTATCCCGGTACAAAGGTAAATAGATTCAATTTTTATTGTACAGGTCCCTTCGACAAAGAAGCTTATGAAAAATACATCGCATCAGGAGAGCTTCTTGAAACAGGAAGTATAAGGGATCATACCATATTCTTCAGGACCTGTCCCTTCGTTAGCCCCGGAAAGGGCTGTACTCTTCCCGCAAGGTTCAGGACAACCGTTTGCAACTTTTTCATTTGTTCCGAAGTATTGGACAATATAGATAACCAGTATTTGTTGGAAGATTATTTGAAGGAGCGCTCCCGCTACTCACGATGGGTTTATCGTGAAAGCGGAATATTGCAGCATCTTCTTGAGGAAAGTGGACTTGACCTTGTAAAGGATCTTTGGGGATCTGTCGATATGCTGGCTGAATTGTATCAGAGCAGCTATGACTTTCCGATGCTTGAGCCGGCGGAATTCAGCTCAGATCCCATTGTAAGGTGAAAAAACGATCCCATTGTAACTTCGACTTTATGGGTGCCCGACGCTGACAGATCGATAAAACCTGTATCGCATATCATGCCGTCTACAGCGATATATGAAACACCTCGGCAGACACCATCAGGGTTTTTAACTTCGATCAAAAATGTCGAATTTCTATACCTGTAAACAACATCATACTTTTTCCAGTTTGACGGAATACAAGGATCTATATATAGTCTTTCGCCCTTTTTTATAAATCCTGATATGTTCTCAAGGCCAACCTTGTAGAGCCAGCCTGCCGCACCGGTATACCAGGTCCATCCGCCTCTGCCGGTGTGCGGGCTTATCGCATAAACATCCGCTGCCATTACATATGGCTCAGTTTTGTATCTGTGATACTCGATATCTGTTCTTGTGTGGTTAATAGGATTTAGCATATGGAATATCTCGCTTGCCTTGTCTCCCATGCCCAGCTTTGTAAAGGCAAGCACGACCCAGGTGGCGGCATGGGTGTACTGTCCCCCGTTTTCACGCACACCGGGTACATATCCTTTGATATAACCGGGTTCAAGTACTCCTTCATCAAATGGTGGTGTAAGCAGCTTAACCAAGCCCTCACGATCATCCACAAGATATTTTTGAACGGCGGCCATAGCCTCACGAGCACGCTTTAGTTTTCCTGCTCCCGATATCACCGACCAAGACTGTGATATGGAATCGATCATACACTCTGAATTACTTACAGAGCCAAGAGGTGTGCCATCATCAAAATATGCCCTCCTATACCAGCTGCCATCCCATGCGGCCTGTTCAATGCTTTCGGTCAGGCTGACAGCCTTGCTGCTATACATATCAGCCCTTTCAATATCTCCCATTAGCCGGCAGATCGGTACAAATTTCTGCAGTATCGATATAAGAAACCATCCCAGCCATACACTCTCACCTGAGCCCTTGTTCCCTACAGTATTCATTCCATCATTCCAGTCACCACTTCCTATAAGCGGTATGCCATGTGGACCGACAGCAAGCGACCTGTCTATAGCCCTCAAGCAGTGCTCATATAAGCTTGCGGCAGTATCTGACAGGCAAGGTTCCTCGTACTTCTCATCTTCACCCTCGCCAAGAAGATTACCTTCCAAAAACAAAATCTTTTCTCCCAGAATTGATTCATCACCGGTCTTTTCAACATATTCAGACGTAACATAAGCAAGCCATAACAAATCATCGGAGTACCTGGTGCGTATGCCCTTGCCCCTCTCAGCATGCCACCAATGCTGAACATCGCCCTCCTTGAACTGTCTTGAAGCATGCAGTAATATCTGATCCCTTGACAACTCAGGGAATGTATTGAGTACTGCCATGCAATCCTGCAGCTGGTCCCTGAAGCCATAAGCCCCTCCGGCCTGGTAATATCCTGACCTTGCCCACATTCTGCAAACTATCGTCTGATAAGCAAGCCAGCCGTTCATCAATACATCAAAAGAGTCATCCGGTGTGTGGAGCTGAATAGTCTCAAGCGTTTCATTCCAATATGTCTTCACTCGTTCCAATTCTTTAACAGCACCATCAACTCCACAGAACCTCTTTACCAGTTCTTGTGCCTGCATCGCTTGAGCAGAACAGCCCAGTAGAAATACAACAGCAGTTTCATCTTCAGGTGCAAGCGTTTCGGTACAACTGATCGCTGCGCAAGGATCAATGCCTGCGCCGGCCTCTCCGGATAATTGGCCGTCAAACATACATACCGGTTCCGATAGATCTCCCTTGTATCCAAAGAATGCTGCCCTGCTGCATGTGTATGAAATTTCCCTGCTGGCAGCCATAAACACAGATGTGCCACTGAACTCATGTGTGAATTTGTTTTCTATAAACAATATCCCACTATCATCCATCCTGGTCATTATATATTGTGATGTACGGCTCTCATCCACACCCAGCACAGGTTTAATATAGTAGGTGATATTTAGTCTACGCTGTCTGCCTGTATGATTTTTCAGCTTGACGATACATATCTTGACAGGCTGATCCAGTGATGCAAATAATGTTAATGTCTGACCGATCCCATTGCTTTCGTGTTCAAAGGCACTATAGCCATGGCCATGATGAACCGTGTATTCTCCGTTTCCCGGTGCAGGCATGGGAGTGAGGCTCCAATGGCATTTCTCATCAATATCGCTTATATAGAATATCTCGCCCTGACGATCTGATACAGGGTCGTTTGTCCATGGAGTAAGCTTGAATTCGCGGCTATTTTGATACCATGTATAACCTCCGCCGATTTCCGTAACAAGAAATCCAAAAAACCTGTTTGCAATAATGTTGGACCATGGCAGTGGAGTGTTGCGATCGTATCCGAGCTTTATAATGTATTCTCTTCCATCCTCGGAGAAGCCGCCAATACCATTAAAAAACAGGAGCTTTTTCTTATCAGTCCCATTATGCGAGGTCACACTGTAATTCTTGTTATCATCATCGCGCAAATCTGCTGATGGCTTGCAGTCTGCAGTGATAGCAGAGGCCTTTATATTGTTTCTGAAGGCTTCGATGCTATCCTTTACTACCAACACAGCTACAGTATAAAGCAGAGAAATATGTTGTTGATCAACATCGGCCTTATTTAATATAAATACACCTCCGGATTTATTCGTCATCTCTCTGGCATGGCTTGCTGCAACTGCGTTCCTGATTTTTTCATTCAAAGGTTGGTTATATCCTTCCACTTTATTTATGAGAATCACAAGATCTACTGTAAGATTCTTTATACGCCAGTATTCATGTCCTTTCAACGCCCACTCAACCAGTTCAAGCTCCTCATCATCATTTATCTCAATTAGCATAACAGGAATATCTCCCGATATGCCAAACGGCCACAGGTCCTGCTGTGAAAGGGTATTCGACTCGATATACCCTGAAAAGCTTCTTTTGAAGGAGCTGTTATATAGAAAGAAAGGTACAAGTTCAAGATAAAAAATGATTTCTTCCGGTTTAAGCCCAAGATACCTGTTTTCCACCTGGCTTCTTATCCATGAAAGTTCAAACACCCTGTCAGAGACTCTTAAATCATTATATTTGTCAGCCATCTCAAGCGCCTGTTTTCTCGAACCGGCTACAACTGAAGTGTACATGGCCCTAACAGTTTGACCCGGTTCAACTTTTATCCGTCTTCTCAGGCTCATAACCGGGTCAAGCACAGATCCAACATTTCCGCCAAGCGGCTGGTCAGGTTCCATAGCACTTGGATCAGTAATATCACGATTCCTTCCTATGAATTGCATCCTATCAGTCTCATACTGTACTTCTCCTACAGTACAGCTGTCTTCTACTGTCATAGTATGAACAAACCAGGACGTCCGATGCCCTGCATGTCTCTGCCTTCTAGCCGCAAGCAGGCACATATGCTCCCTGACAAATTCAGTCCTGACAAAGAGCTTACTGAAGGCAGGATGCGCTGCGTCCTCCTGCACCGGAGCAATTACAGGCTCAAAATAGCTGGTCAGTTCCACATACCTGACACTGCCGCTGTGGTTTGTGACTGATATACGCCTAATTTCTGCATTATCCTCAGAAGAAACGGTTATCTCAAGGTGTGACTCAATATTTCCATTCCTTTTTATAAATTCCGCTTTATCAGGCGAAAACACCACCCTGTATTTTTCAGGTTCAAAGCCAAAAGGCTCATACGTGGCTGACCATGATGTGTTTGAATTAATATTTGTAATAAAAATATAGAAGCCCTTTTTATTAAAATAGTCACCTGACCACCTGTTAACAGCCATATTCCCAGATATGCTGCGTCCCGAACCGCCATCAGTTATCATAACAGAGTATTCACCGTTAGAGAGCATATGAACATTAGGAGGTATGGTCCCCGGACACCCGTATGTTCTTACTGCCGCACCATCTGTATGTTCAGTCCTGCGTACGCGGCTGATCCCTTCTTCCTTATGTCCCTTAGTATAGAGTATTTTAACGGGTGTCTTTTCCTGAAGCAGTAATTCAGCGGATCTTATGACCGGATCATTATGAAACCGCCTTTGTAAGATATCATGATTAAAAAAATTATTTAACGCTGCCAAACTCATTCCCTGATGATGAGCCATATAACTTTTCACTATCCTGTATTTGCTGTCCTGATCCATTCTGGACGGTGTGAAATCCGCTGCCTCATAAAAGCCGCAGATACCTTCCATACCAAAACCTCGGAGTTCTTTCAGGTTTTCAGTTACACCGGCAGGATCTATACCAAGAGCAAGGAGGGACGCATAAGGCGCTGTTACCATGTCATTGGCCAGTCCCCTTTTAAGGCCGAGCTCAGGCACTCCAAACGCCTTGTACTGATAGTTCAGCTTAAAGTCCATGGCACTGTAGCCTGATTCCGAAATTCCCCAGGGTATACCACGGTGTTTGCAGTATTTTTTTTGTTTTCTGACAACAAACAAGTATGTTTCATCCAGGATCGTATTTTCATAGCTCCGCATGATGATCAGCGGCATAAGGTATTCAAACATCGTACCTGTCCATGATACAAGACCCTTGCCGCCATCGGATGCAGTCAGTTTCCTCCCCAGCCTCATCCAATGCCTTCTGTCCGTTTCGCCTCTGGCAATTGCAATAAAGCTTGCCTGTCTTGCTTCGGAAGCCAGCAAATCATAATATGACTTGCTCAAATGTCCATCCTCCACATTATAACCAATTGAAAACAACAGCCTTCTATTATCAAAGAGAGGAGAAAACTCGGTCCCGTCTATAAGCTTTGATAATCTCTGTATTAATTCATCGTACCGACCTTTCATTGCTTTGATATGGTCGGCCCCCTGCATGAAAAGTCGGGAAGTAACCCCATGAAATGCAGCAGCCTTCTGATACCGGAGCAGGAGTTCATCCGGAGTGCCCGGAGCATAAAGCTCAATTGCCATTTCAGGATCATACTGCTGCAGAACACTGATTAGATCAGGTTGTTGCAGGAACGGATAATAGGAATATAATTCTGCCGTAAAATACTTAACCATTTCATCAAGCTTCAGGCCCCATTCATCACATCCACTACGATCCTCTTCCGAAAGAGAGCCCAACCATGATGCAATACCCCTTAGAGTGTTTTCCCAGCTTCTGATATCAACAATTTCAGTTGACGCCAGTTCTGACAGAAGGTTCCGAAGCTTTTTATCCAGAGCAGACATATCTTTTTCACACATCAGTTCCATCGTATCGGCAAGACCCGCTGCCATAGACGGGCGGACAAGCTTTTGGGCCCTATACTCCTTCAGGCCTTCCCTTAAAACCATCATATAGCCAACAAGGTTACCACTGTCTACAGTAGACACATAAAGCGGCCTGAGCTTATCGAGTGTGGTCGTATCATACCAGTTAAACAAATGGCCTTTCCATTTATCAAGCTTTTCCATTGTGCTTATTGTATTATCCAATCTGTCTGCCATATCGTCAGAGCTGATATATCCCAAATCATATGAGGATAGCACAGAAACCAGCAGCATCCCTATATTGGTCGGCGAAGTCCTGTGGGCTGGACCTTTAAACGGATCCTGCTGAAAATTATCAGGTGGCAGATAGTTTTCGCTTTTAGTAGTAAAATCCTCAAAATATCTCCAGGTTTTCCTGGATATCCTCCTAAGGAAAGCTATATCATTGTCCGTCAGCCTGCTCTGCTTTCTGACAGCAGGCTTACTGATAAAGTATGCTGTCAGCGGAGCCGCCATCCAGATACAAGCTGCGGCTGTGGCTGTTATCAAGCTCCTGTTAGAAAAAAGCGCAGCAGAGAAAAATACAATTACCGCAGCTGGGACAGAGAACCACATTTTCCTGTAATAGCTTTTCAGGCTATTGTCCGCGCCGGCTTCCGCATCGGCGGCCGTGACCCACTCCAGCATGTTCCTGTGCGAATGGAACTTCCTGTACAGCGTTCGCGCAACAGCATCGAGCATTAGGCTGGTCTGAAACGGGATAAACATAAAAAGCAGCAATGATTGGTAGAGCGCGGCTTTTATACCGGACATTACCTGAGAGCCGCTTTTCTCGTTTTTCAAATGGATCGTGCCTGCCATTAATGAGTTTAGAAGCCAACCTGCCAGCGGTGATATTGCGACCAACACCGCAAGACCTATCCACACAAGGTCATCTCCAGGAAGAAATACGATACCTGAAAAAAACAAAAACAGCAAAGATGGATAAAGAAGACTCCTTCTTAGATTATCAAGTATCTTCCATCTGGACAGAGCCGAGATATTGTTAATAGTTTTTTCACCAGAATTGTTTTTCACATACCTCCCCAGCCAGGGCAGCAGCTGCCAGTCGCCTCTGACCCATCTATGCTGGCGGGCTGCATAGGATTTATAGCTGCTGGGATATCCATCCACCAGCTCTATGTCACTTACAAGTCCGGCCCTTATATGACAGCCTTCTATAAGGTCATGGCTCAGAACAGTATTATCCGGAATCCTGTCATGGAGCACCGCTGTGAATATATCAACATCATAGATGCCCTTTCCTGTAAAGATCCCTTCTCCGTATACATCCTGGTATATGTCGAAAACAGCTGTAGTATATGGATCTATCCCTCCATGGCCGGCAAATACCCTTGTAAAAAAGGATCTGTTTGCTCCCGGTATGCTTATTCCAATACGCGGCTGGAGTATACCATAGCCTTCCTTTACCATCCCTGTAGCTTCATCGACAACAGCCTTGTTCATTGGATGGGCTATCGTTCCTATGAGCTTTTTGGCAGTACCCATAGGCAGACATGTATCTGCATCAAGGGTTATTACATATTTGATCCGGGGAAGCGTTGAAATATCGGACGTTATTATTTCGAAGTCCGTGTCAGTACTGCCTCTCAGCAATCTGTTGAATTCAACTATAGCACCCCTTTTCCTTTCCCAGCCCATCCATCTGCCCTGTGAACTGTTATACGTTCTTCTTCGATGCATATAATAAAACAGAGCAGCGCCTTGTGGACAATACTTTTTGTTAAGCTCTGCGAGCCCATCCATCACCGTTTGAATTACAACACTGTCCGAATCAAGCTTTTCCGATGCAGAATCCTTAAAATCACCGACAAGTGCAAAAAACAGGTTGGGCTCTCTGTTTGCCAAATAACTAACTTCCATCTGGCTGACCAGCTCCCTTGCCCTTGCAGGGCTTGTAAGAAGCGCGGGTATTATCACAAATGAAGCCATTTCCCCAGATATACCATTCTTAAGTTCCAGTTTTGGAAGTATGGCAGGACTGTAAACATAACCGAAGATCGCATTGGAAAGACCTATAGCCAGCTCACTGCAGGGCAGAAGTACCAGGAAGGCTGTTATTACCGTCCAAAGCACACACATATCTCCATCATGTGTGCCTGCGTAATACATGAAATATGTCACAAGAAATAGTAACATGAAAAGTATTGTACCTATATATAAGCCCTTTGTCCTTTTTTCAGTTGTGAGAGGAAATATCCACTTCTTTCCGGAGGCTTTCCCTATCTGGTTCAAGAAAGCTCTGCGTCCTTTTCCCACCAGATAGAAACCAATATGATCCCTGGGGCTTCTTCCTGCCTCTGCCTCATACCTCGCGCACTCAATAGCTTTTTCGGCAACATGTATCTCAGCAACTCCAAGAATTCTGGAGATTTTTTCGACCTCGTGCCTATAATAGTCTCTCGATTCAAAGTCCATAAGTGAATAGACCCCATTTGGGTCGCCTTTGAGTATTTGTTCGGTCTTACTAAGCATTTCGAACAACTCGGACCAGTCAAGCTCCGATACCAAACGCAGTCCGGTTATCGAATTTCCAATAGTGACCTGCATCTCTGCCTGAGACTGATGCTCGGCAGCAGTCATTTTGCCTGTCGATGTGCCCTCCTGCTCCAGTCTCTTATCAAGAAGAGAAATAACGAGCGACAATATTTTCCCTTGCTTTCTCAATCTATGGATCAGATGACCTACAAAAGACGGAGTTATCACTTCTTTTTCCAAACTGTTCAAAAGCGCGGCATCGATCAAGTGCTCATCCGTTCCATCAGAGCCTATCTGACGGATAAGCGCCTCCGCTCTGTGCCATTCATGTCTTGAAGAGTTAATATCCTCGCATATGTTGCGTATGCTTTCAACGAGAGCAATGCGAAGCATAAGCGGAACAGCCCAAAGCTCACCCATTGAGAGCAGTACCTGTGATTGATATGCCTGTATGAAGGATATAATGCTTTTTTCATCAAGACTTCCATTGGAGTGGGCCACGATTTCCAAAGCAATGGCATACACTCTGGGATAACCTCTGAGATATCCGCGCCTCAAGACTGGCAATCTGTAATACCGGCCTCTTGACAGGCTCCTCTTGATTATCTTTACCTGCTCCTCTATTATGTAAAAGTTATCCAGGAGCCATTCAGCAGCCGGAGCAGTAGGGAATGAATCTCCAATATCCTTATTCAGCGTATCATAAACGCCTGCGATCAGGCTGTAATCATCATTTAGCCGCCGTATCAGCCAATTTAGGCTTTTGGGTTTACCTACAGGATGATTTTTGGCTATCTCTGCAGCATGTTTTTGCCATTCTTCATCTGCAAGAGCGGTATCCTTTACCTCTACACTACATTCGACCTTCTGCGAGTGAAGCGCTGCAACAAGATAAATGATCAGACCTGCCAAAATAACATAAGTTGCTCCTATTAAAATCATAAAAAAATATCACCGTTCCATGCGTTTTTTACGTTCATATAGCATGCCCTGAAACGGCGATATTCATGTTTGATTCCATATGTTTCCTTTTAGCTTTACAATGCATTATTTCATATCTTTACGGAAGTGATCCTCAAGCACCCTGCACGCATCGTCGTACCCCAGCTTCAAATTCCTCCTTGCCGACCTGTTGCTAAAATCCATAGTCGAGCTGAGGCTTTCAGATGGAGAAATACTTATGATATTCAGCCCGTTCGTATCTATATGCCTTCTTATCCCCATGCCATATGTCCGCAATACGATGATATCCTTCAACCCCCTGTTGCTGACCAGATTTATGGGGAGATTATTATACAGCGCGCCGTCAATGAATGTCCTCCCGTCTATGATCGCCCGTTTGAATGCCGGGAAACTCGCGCTGGCGATGACATAATCAGCAAGCTGTCCCTCGGGTATATCCTCCTTGTAGATCTCTACTGCCTTCCTTTGCGTAAGGTCAACTGTCACCACTGCAAACCCTATCGGAGACTTTCTTATCCTGCCTTCATCCAGCACACCTTTTACCAGCGTTTCCAGCGGTTCTACATTAAGTCCTCCTTGAGCTATCACTTTTTTTATCCTTACGACAAATTTCCTTAAGGCGTCAGGCTTAAAGCTGTTGTCTATGTAGTCCTCAAGATAGTCATCGGTCATCTTAATAACACTATCCGGCTTTATTTCATACCAGATGTCAAAGGCCCTGTCGATATCGCCCTGCGCGATCATTGCTCCATTAAGCGCGCCAACTGATGTCCCGGCAACCATGGAGATCTCAAGCCCCATTTCGCTTATCGCCTTGCAAGCGCCTATCTGATATGCTCCGCGCCCGCCTCCGCCTTCAAGTACCAAACCGTACATATATTCACCCCTCAACCGATAGGGGGACATGCCTATACATGGAGTAGAGCTCTGGTAGTAAAGGAATGCCCCCTTACATTATACTACCATTGTTGCCATAAATGTATCATGGAAATACAGGCAGTATTTCTGTTAGAATACCAGTTGACATAAGGGCGGCGCAACAAATTACACTTTGCAGAAATTTCAACAGAGGAAGCGCCGCCAAAAAATTAAAAAAACAGCCGAGTCTCCAAAAAGGAGTACGGGGGAACTGCAGTTTCAGGACGGACGGGACAAAATCCCGCCCGGCCAGTGGGTGAATCTCCAAAGGAGTAGGGTTACCTCGACCCGAACCCGAAAACTAACCTCGGAGGCGAAAAGGGGGAAAAAATGAAAATATTGAGGAAAGCAGCGGCATTTACTGCCGGTGTTGTTTTAACGACCATGCTGATGGCGTCAGCTGCCTTTGGCGCAAGTTATACTGTACAGCAAAATGATACGCTGTATGAAATCGGGAAGATGTTTAGTACATCCTCCACAGAAATAAAAGCTGACAACATGCTGTCCGCAGATATGATATATCCCGGTCAGAAGCTTTATGTAAGGGCGCGCACCCATACAGTAAAAAGCGGGGAAACGCTGAGCATCATAGCCGGGAAATACGGTATCTTGCTGTCACAGCTGCGCAAGGCAAACAATAAGTGGGATAACATGATATATCCCGGACAACAGCTCAATATTCCGGGGCCGGCTGAAAGCACCTATACAGCTGCAAGCAGCTGGAAGGCTGTTGTACCGTATACGCAGGCAGAGCTGGATCTGCTGGCAAGACTCGTAAAAGCAGAGGCTGAAAGCGAACCGTATGAGGCAAAGGTAGGCGTCGCAGCGGTAATAGTGAATAGGATAAAGAGTGCTCAATTTCCGGACACTATATCATCCGTTATATACGAGATAAGCAGCAACGGCTATTACCAGTTTACACCTGTCGAAAACGGGATGATCAATAAGCCTGCAACACAGCAGGATAAAAATGCGGCATTGGAAGCGCTGCAAGGCCGTGACCCGAGTAATGGCGCTCTATTCTATTTTGATGACAGCGCTACGAACAAGTGGCTCTGGTCCAAGCCTGTTAAAGCATGGATCGGACGTATGGTATTCGTATTGTGATCCGCTGTACAGGTCTCACACATACCACGTACACCACCAAAAAAGGGACGAAAATTCGTCCCTTTTTAGTATACTTCTATAATTACTCAAAGCTGGTGATACCAAAGCCTCAAAGATTCGCAGCAATAGGCTATGCCGGCATATTAACAGCCATCTCCGAAAGCTTGCCTTCATAAATAGGCAAAAGATCAGGTATTTTGTAAAAGTCTTGGGGTGTGACAAGCGAAAGATCCTTCTTAAAATCATGGATACCGTTGTTTTTAAGCATCGTTGCAACAAATTGTGTACAAAAATATTTGTTTCTTCTTTTCATCGGTATGTTGAGCATGACACCGATCAGACCAAGCAGGTTATATCCATACTTTTTTCTGTTTTTGACAAACGACCTGATCGAATGCTCCAGTGTCTCAAACTTACGATCTTCAATTTCCAGCCTGTATATAGCACACATAGTATTTCCAAAAGCCTTGTACATACCACTGTCGGTATGTTCTACGACAAATCCGCCATATAGCGGGAACCATATGATCTTTCTTCCGAAGCTGTAAAACTCATGTATTTGTGAGTCCAAACAAAGAGAAACGTGATTATATCTCTCTTTCGTATATAAACCGATGCATCTGGAAAAAAGAGTACCGGTAGCCGTCAACACAATATATATGCTCTTCATCCATCAACCCCCACGCAAGTTAAAAAAAATGTCGCACAGTTGCATGTAATTATTATAATTTTCATAATAACTATAGTCAAGCACCTATGTCATTCGGCGGAGGGGGTATGCCGCTTTCCGGCCATCTGGGCCGGTCATCCGGCGAACATGTCTGTCTGCAGTTTATAAAACAGCTTATGAGACAGCGCCTACAAGACTCTCCTTCAGTGTATTCCTTGCTCTGAATATCCTGTTCTTGATAATAGACATAGGCTTTCCCAGGTGATCGGAAATCTCTTTGTAAGACATCCCATTCTGATGATACATAACGATCGGAACCCTGTAAATTTCAGGCAGGCCATCAATCGCATCCTTTAGTACCTGTGACTTTTCTTTCCTCAGATAATACTCTTCCGGTGAATTGCTTGAACCCGCATAATTCTCGATTTCGTCAAGAGAGACCGAATTGAGCTTTTTGCGTCTTACGTGGTCAAGACATATGTTTGTAGCAACCTTAACGCTCCAAGTCGAGAATTTGTATTGATCATCGTATCTGGAAAGCGATCTGTAGATTTTAATGAATGCTTCCTGTGCCATGTCATTGACTTCTTCAGTGTCTTTTGAAAACTTATAAGCAACTGAGTAGATAAGCCTCTTGTATCTTGATATAAGCTCTGAAAACGCCTCATTGTCGCCACTTAAACATTTAGAAACCAATTCTGAATCTGTTCTTTCCATATCGATAACCTCCGGTAATAACCCTCATGCTGGCTGTTCAAAGCCCGCATCATTTATTTTCGTTTACATCGTCTATTATATTTGGAATCTCTGTTTGATACATCAGTCAAATGTACAGATTTTTGCCAGTCCATGTGTTCAATATTTTATCATCCATGTGTTCAGTATCCTTCCTGGTCTTCCGGCCAGGTATCATTTCAGTGAATAAACAGTGGAAAGCAGCTTGTCCGAATTATCGCCCTTACTTACAAAAGCATCCACACCTGCTGCGATTGCCCTCCTCTCAGACTCGGGACGGCTACTGAGCGCTATAATGCGGATATCCGATACCAGTTTTTTTATATGGTATATAGTTTCCGCCATGCCTTGGTTTGACAATTCCCAATCCAAAAGCAGAAGCTCCGGTTTTAAATTCTCGGATTTTATCAACAGGCTTTTAACATCTTCTGCCTCCTCAAACTCAAAAAAACCATCCTCCTGTTCAAGAAGCACTTTTAGTGCGTAACGTACATCGGATTGGTCGTCAGCGATCAATATCCTCAATTCAACCACCTCATAGCAGGCAATCCACCTGTATTTTATACTTCTATTTGATTGTAATAAAAAAATCCCCCTAATGCTTCAATCACATGGGGGGATTTTTTCTATCCTAATGGCCGGTTTGTTACCTGGCCAGATGACCAGGTCAAATGCTAAATCAATTTTTTGTGTAAAGCGATAGCTACGGCTTCAGTCCTGCTTGATGCCTCAAGCTTTGATAAAATGCTGCTTACATGGAACTTCACTGTCGATCTGCTCACAATTAAGCTCTTTGCTATCTCAGGATTGCTTAAACCGTCTGACATCATCTTTAAAACTTCCTTTTCCCTGGCTGTCAGTTCATTATCATTAGACTTTCTACGGCCTGAAGCATTTATGAGAGCTTGCGTTGCTTCCGGCGCGAGTGTGGGACGTCCTATATGCGCCGAACGGATCGCCTGGGCAAGTTCGTCGGCAGACACATTTTTTAGCAGGTAGCCTATCGCTCCTGCTTGTAATGCACCTTCGATCAGATTGTCTTCCTTGAAGCTCGTCAATACGATCACCTGTATTTCAGGAAAATGCTCCCTGATCTCCTTAGTTGCCTGTGCTCCATCCATGACCGGCATTACCAAATCCATAAGGACTACATCGGGATGACAGGCCCCGCAGGCTTCCACAGCTTCTTTTCCGTTCGAGGCCTCTCCGACAAGTTCAAAGTCGTCAAACACCTGCAAAAATGCACCAAGGCCGCTTCTGACAACGCTGTGGTCATCAACGAGCATTATTTTTATACTATTGTTACTCATAAATCAACTTCACCTCTATCTATTTCATTCCGATTCCTGCTTGATTGCGTCAATGATTTTGCTTACTGCCGACCCATTGGAGCTCTATAGCCGTTCCACCGCCGACCTCTGACCTGACCATCAGTGTGGCTCCTACTGTCCCGGCCCTCTCCTTCATGATACTCAGTCCAAAGTGTTCGGAAGTGACTCCTCCGGGATCAAAACCATACCCGTCATCGGTCACGCAAAGACTTGCAACTGTGACATCCAGCTGTTCCTCCTCATTTATGTTAAGCTCAAGCACCGCATTTTTTGCGCCCGAGTGTTTGACTATATTGTTCAGCGCCTCCTGGGCAATTCGGTAATAGACTATTTTGACCTCTGCAGGGAGCTTTGCCGTCCCCTTGATGTCCAGTTTTACGGGTATCCTGGCACGTCCGGTGACCGCCTCGCTCAGCTGCTTGAGCAGTTCTTCAAGCGGTGCTTCCATCAGAGTAGCCGGACGCAGTTCAAACAGCAACGTCCTCATCTCGGCAAGGGCTCCGCGAGTCAACTGTTTGAGCTCATTGAGCCTCTTCATTCCTTCCTCATTGCTGCGCTGCCATATCCGAGGCAGCACCTCAGCAATCAAACTCGCTGAGAATAAAGTCTGGGTCACTGCATCATGCAGATCACGTGCCAATCGGTTGCGTTCCGCGATGACAGCCGTTTCCTCCGCCTGCTTTTTTAGTCTTGTATTATCAATAGCCAGCGCTGCCTGGTCTGCAAATGTCATTGCCAGACTGATATCCTCTCTCATAACAGCGCGGTCTGCAGACATTTCGTCGCGGTTAAAATAGAGAGCGATACCACCATATACCTCATCCTTGCAAACCAATGGAACTGCCATCATGGCATTACAATTACCGTACATCCACTCGATATGTTTTTTCATTACGGGATGAGCATTCTCCGGCAAAGCTATTTCCAAAATATCCGTTTTAACTGTCGGCCTTCTCTCTATAAATGCTTTCCTCAAAACCTCAGCTCCAACATCAACATCACCGGGTACATTTTCAAAATGCTGTAGCCCATACGATGCTACAAGATTTAGCCCGCCGCTGCCATCCAGCCTGAAAAGTGCGGCGGCATCAGTGCGAAGAAGTCTGGCCGCTTCCCGGATGATGAAGCTGAGGATATCTTCCAGTGACCTGTTTGAATTCAACGCCTTCAGTATATCCTTCAGGCCTTCGGCCACATGCCTCCTCTGCTCGTTTTCCTGGAGCCTTCTTTTCTCCTCCTGGTATAGTCTTGCATTCTCTATACCGATAACTGCACTTGGAGCAAACATGTTGAATATTCTTACATCCTCGGAGTCAAACTCACCTTCTGACATACTGAAGGCGGCTATGACACCCACAGGTCTCGATCCTGCTATTAATGGCACAAGTAAGCAGGTACTCATGGAAGTGGTTTTGATAAGTTCGCATTCCGGCACCTGTTCCAGCTGTGACCTGTTTATAATAACCGATTCATGACGGTGCAGGCTTTCCCCCATAGCTGAGTTTCTCAAAGGTATCCTCATTCCTGTCAGACTTCTCATATCTGCCCCTGAATAAACTGATAGTACCAGTTCTTCAGCATCCACCAGGAAAACCGCCGTCGAGTTGGAATGTGTCAGCCTTTTAGCCTCGCCTGCGATGAGCCTCAGTACGGAGTCAAGATCCAGCCGGCTGGTTATTGCCTGTTGGATGCTGAATAATGTTTTTACCTCATCTGCCTTTTTGGCTGTCTCATTATACAGGCTGGCATTCATGTATTCAATTGCAGCCTGATTCGCAAACGCAGTCCCTAGCTCAACATGATATGTTTTATAGTATCCCGGTTCGGTATGGTCAAGCGCCAATATACCTATGACCTTGTCCTTGAAGACCATTGGGATACTCATCCAACACCTTGCGTCGTTGAAGACCGTATCCATATATCCATGCATGTTTTCCCTGAAGATAACAGCCAGTTCACTGTCCGATTTAAGATCGTCTATAACCACAGGTCTCCCTGCCAACATCATATCCTCGCCCAAAGGCAGTGGATATGAGCTCTCCTGTGAAGGCTTAAGCACCGATCTGTGAGCGATAACTCTGCCGTGATCACCCTCTGATATAAATATTTTCGCATTAGAATACTCTATTATAGTCCTGAGTTTATCCAGAATGGCTTCAAGGAGCGGCCTGAGCTCCATCGTAGAGGAAACAAGATTTGATATATCCAGCAGTGTTGTTAAAAGCTTTGAATTATGCTGTAGCACATCCTTGTAGCCTGTATTTTCCATTTTACTTACCTCTGCGGTATTTCAAAGAGGCTAAAGGCAGCCTCATTATTATCATACCTATCATAATGCTCCTGCAATTACCATAAACTATTTAATTGATTGTATCCCAAAAAGCTATAAATATCAAGAACCGGTGCACGTATCAACGGTGAAATGAACGGATTTAATAACAATCATGGTTTACACCAATATATTTTGCCATACATCAAGGACTGGTTGACAAAATATCAAGTAGGGTACAATTTGTTCAAAATAACTAAGAGAAAAATTGGTTATCGTAAACCATTTCATGTAATAATGACTGAAGTTCCAGATTATGTAGTCTATATATGCACCCTACTTTAAATTTTGTCAGGTCGGTCAGCCAAAACTGCACCCTACCTGAAATTTTGTCAAATCGGTTGCGGGGTTATCGCTTGCGGGGCAATTCTTTGCGGAGTAGCAGCTAGTGGGGTTATCGGTTTCGGAAATATGGGATCAAGAACCTCGCCGTGACACATTTCAACATGCAGCAAAATATAATAACATAAGAGCTTATTATGCCGCCGCTGATTTTAGATTGCTCTAAATAAACGGTGGTTCCGAAAGGCAGGTACATTATATGCAGACTATTTCCCGTGGCTCATCAGGACCTGATGTAAGAGTGGTACAGAGCCTCCTGAATAGAACAGGCTATAACGCAGGCACAGTGGATGGAATTTTCGGTGACAGGACTTACGCGGCGGTTATAGCTTTCCAGAGAAATAACAGGTTGGTAGCGGACGGAATAGTCGGACCCTCCACATGGACCGTTCTGGATAGATTGCTGAGAGGCTATGATATATATACTATCCAGCCTGGTGACACACTTTATAATATAGCACGAAAATATTATACAACCGTAAATGCAATTATTACTGCAAATCCCGGCATCGACCCGGACAGGTTAACCGTTGGGCAGCGTCTCACCGTTCCATATGGCATAGATGTAGTTACTCTCGATGTGGTGCCGACATACGAAATCGTTCAGAGACAGGTACAGGGTCTGAAAGCAAGATATCCATTTCTTGAAACCGGTTCCATAGGCAAAAGCATCATGGGAAGGGAGCTCTATTATGTAAAACTCGGAACAGGCTCCAGGGAAGTTTCATATAATGCGTCACACCACGCAAACGAATACATAACCACACCGGTACTCATGAAATTCATAGAGAATTATGCCAAAGCTTACTCAACAGGCGGGAGTATCCAAGGTTACAATATACGCGATTTGTTTAATCTCACAAGCATTTATATAATACCGTTGGTAAATCCTGATGGTGTAGATCTGGTAAATTACTGGCCCAATTATGATAATCCGGCGTTCGTGAACGCTGCTCGCCTTAACAAGACCGGCCTTCCGCTGCCCAGTGTATGGAAGGCCAATATAAGCGGTGTGGATCTCAATCTCAATTATCCTGCTCAATGGGAAAAAGAAAAGCAAGAGGAGCTGGAACAGGGTATCACAAGCCCAGGCCCAAGGGATTATGGCGGAGAAGCCCCGCTTTCAGAGCCCGAATCAAAAGCCATGGTTGAATTTACACGCAAGCATACATTTCGTATCGTGATAGCTTATCATACACAGGGAGAGGTCATTTATTGGCAGTTCGAAAACTATGCGCCGCCGGTTGCTGAAACAATCGCAAAACAGTTTGCAGCCATTACAGGCTATGCTGTTGAAGCCGGAGCAGCAGAGGCTGCATACGCCGGTTATAAGGACTGGTTCCTGCAGGAATACCGCAGGCCCGGCTATACAATAGAAGTTGGCAGGGGCATCAATCCGATATCCTTCGGTCAGCTGCCAACAATCTACCGTGAAAATGAGGGAGTATTACTTTTAGGGGCTGTAGTTTAGGATATTATGATTGATTTCGTTTCAACTTGGCTTGTGCATTTTCGGCATACCTTTTGATCTTAAGCGTGGTCGTTTTGATAAAATCATTTTCTCTGATAGTGAACGAGCTGATCCGTTTGTATAATGGCATATCCTTATTGGCATTCTTCACGGCATCAGAAATGATTTCTTTGATATCCTCCATGGAAGGAGTATGTTTCTTCAACTTTTCTTTTATTGCTTCTATGTTAGGTAAAATATGGGCTTTCACAAAGGTTTCCCCTGAATTGTCAGCCTCATAACCGGTCACCATTGATTCAAGCACATAGGGACTTCTATTCAGGTATGTTTCAACTTCCTCCGGAAATATATTCTTACCGTTTTTAGTAACGATCACGTTCTTCAGTCTGCCGGTAATGAAGTATGCGCCCGAACTGGATTTTCTGCCAAGATCACCTGTATGTAACCATCCATCCCTGAGAGCCTTCGCAGTTGCTTCTTCGTTTTTGTAATAGCCCAGCATGACCATATCGCCCCGGACGACTATTTCACCTATTCCATTTTCATCAGCATTCTCTATTCTAGCCTCGACACCCGGCAGCGGCAATCCAACAGAGGCATTCCCATAAAAGCTGTCCCTCTCGCCGATTACAAGAGGTGAACATTCTGTCAGCCCATAGCCCTGAAGCACCCTGATGCCAAATCCGTTCAAGCCGCTGATAACATCAGGAGCAATCGCAGCGGCGCCTGTAACGATGAGTCTGAGACGCCCACCCAGAGTTTTATGTATGCTTTTGAATAAAGTACGTCCCGCTTCTATCCCGAAAAACCTTAACACAGCCGAGATACACAACATTATCCTTACTACCAGCTTCAATCCGGGTTTTTTATTGATCTTGTCCCAAATCTTTTTATACATATTTTCCAGAAGGAGCGGAACGGATACCAGAATGGTAGGCCCAACCTCCGCCATATTTTTCTGTATGTATTTTAATCCCTCGTTGAAGGCTATGGCTGCGCCATTATAAATCAGTGTCAGAAAACCGAGCGTACACTCATATGTATGGTGCAGCGGAAGGATGGACAAAGCCGAATCGTTGCTGCCGACACGTACAGTCATAGAGACGGCCATTACATCTGTACATATGTTTTTTTGAGATAGCATGGCACCCTTTGCCAGGTCAGTAGTCCCCGAAGTGAAAATGAGAATGCTCATTGCATTTTCGTCGATGTTGTGGCTGCGTGGATCGAACTGCTGATCAGCTAACAGACTTCTTCCCTTTTCTATTAGTCTTTTCAGGGACAAAAAACCGTCCGCATCCTCATCCATATCCATATTGATGAAATATTTCACAGAACAATCGGCATTCCTGATGGCTGCAATATCTTTAGCATATTTCCCGGAAAAAATCAAAGCGACGGAATTACTTCTTCTAAGAAGGTTGGCTTTCTCTTCCAGTGGCAGTTCCTTATCAAGAGGTACTATAACACCTGTATGGCAGGTCACCGCAAGATAGGACATACACCATTCGTACCTGTTCTCGCCTAAAACAGCTGTAAAACCACCTTCTAATCCAAGTGAGGCAAGGCCTGCACCAAGGGCATCCACATCTGATTTAAACTGCTTATATGTGATGCTTTTGAAACCTCCGCTTTCCTTTATCAGGTAAGCCGCTTTCTCCCCAAACAGAGCCGAGCTTTGCTCAAGCAAATCCCTGAAATCATTTATCTGCCTAACACTATAAAGCGGTTTCGGTTTCATATGGATTCCCCCCATTCAACTATAATTCCCACTACATGTTATCATAATTCTTGAAGTTTATCACAACTTTTGTACTACGACAGTGAAATCATTTTTTAGATAAGCTTCTACGAATTCGACCTTTTTCAGCTTGTCAGAGAAAGCATCGAGTATTTCCCTCACTTCATCAGGATGGAAATAAAAATACTTGTCCTCCCTGTCTGGAGAATCGACATGTAGAAGGTTAAAAACCACATATGAGACTGACAGATCCAAAAAAAGCTCCAGTGCATTTTTCAGGAATTGCCTGTTATTGCCCAGATTCAGATTAAAAATGCCGGATGTATATACAACATCAAACGAGTTGCTGGTAAAACTGTTGTTTTTAAAGATATCCATACATAGAAAATTGCAATCCAGTTTTTTGCTTTTCGCTATAGCTATCATTTTTTCAAGTATATCCACGCCTGTATAGTTGACTTCTATACCCCTGCTGTTTATATATTCCAGCAGGTTTCCGGTGCCACAGCCTACGTCAAGCAGTCTCCTGCCCCCAAGATCGACGGATGATAACAGCATATCGAAACGCAGATGCTGTGCTTCTTCACTTTCCCAGCCCAGTATGCCATACTCTGGAAGATCCTTTGATATGTTAATGTCATAATAGGCTTTTATGATATCAAGCTTTTTCATTTTCAGCGCTCCGTTTTTTCTATGCTTCAATCATATTCCAAACAGCAGGCACGGTCAAGGAAATACCTGTCGAAAATCCGCTTTGTGCAAAACATTACAGTCTGATTCTGTTGCTATCATTGAAAATATTAGGTAAAATTGGTTTATATAGATATTTTACGTCGATAGGGGTTGCTGAAAAATGCAGTATTATGGTAACAATTATATGTTTGATAACGGCAGTGTTCCCAATTACATTGAAGCAAAGCCCTGGCCTAGATTCTGGGCAAGATTGCTGGACTATTTGCTATGTATAACAGCCTTCGGTTTTATATACAGCAAGGTGTCCGGCATTGAACTCACTCCCGGCACCAGCCTGTGGCTGAATATTGCCGCTATGGCATGCTGGGTTCCGGTAGAGGCACTGCTGTTGTGCATCCTTGGAACAACTCCGGGAAAATGGCTGACTAATATAGTGGTAAGAGATGAATTCGGAAAGAAGCCCGGCTTCGCAAAAGCATTGAAACGAAGCCTGCTGGTCTGGATCTGCGGTACCTTTGCCGGTATACCGGTGATATCCGTGATTGGCCTTGTAAGTTCATTTATGCATCTGGACCATAACAAGACAACAATATGGGACAAAAAAGCCGCCTGCAGTGTGACCCATAATTACCAGCAGCCTCTTAAGTCAATCATAGTACTTGCTATAATCAGCGGGATAACAATCTCTCAATACATGATGCCAAACCAGAACCTCTTCTCACTTGACGAATGGTACAAATCAATGCTGAGCGTTTATAACGATAATAACGATATTAACGGCTCATACAGCAGTCATTCAAAAGCCTCCGCCAAGAATACTGAGGCCGAGGAACTGATGGAAGAAGGTAAATATGATGATGCAGAAAAATTGCTTTCTGAGGCAATGAGACTTAACCCAGGAGAAGATGACAGGGATGCGATTTTTAACAACCTGAGCCTGGTATACTATTACAAAGAAGATTACCTTAAATCGCTTGATTATATAGAAAGAGCACTTAAGACTGTTCCAAACACATCAGTAGAGTATTCCAACTACGGTAATGTGCTATATTGTCTTGAACGTAATGAGGAAGCAGAAGACGCATACATAAGGTCTTCACATTTCGATGATGAAACTCCATACTGCCACTACGGATTGGGATTGGTCAATTATAACCGGTATGAATATACAACTGCCCAGAATGAATTTTTAAAATATACGAAGATGGAAGAAAATGATGCAGACGGGTGGATCTACCTCGGACTCTCATGCCTTTATGGCGAAAAAGACACTGTAAAAGCAAAGGAGTATCTGGAAAAAGCTTTGGAGCTTGCTCCGGAATATGCCGATGCAGTTGATGCCATGGCAATTTACTATGATTATACCGGAGCGACAGAAAAAGCAAAAGAGATGTACAGCGACGCCCTTTCAAAAAGCCCTGATGATTATGATCTTCTGTGCAAAGCGGCAGAATACCATTACTACAATGGTTCACCCGCAGATGCCATCAAATATGCCGATCAGGCAATCTCAAAGAACAATGTGGATTATGATGCCTACAAGATAAAGGCAAATTCATATTTCAGTAACGAAGACAAGCAGAAGGCTGAAGAAACAATTGAGGAAATGCTCAGCAAGCATCCCGATGATCCGATAGGGTATGACTTAGCGGGCGATATTCTCTTCGATGCATATGAATACAAGCTGGCAACAGAGTATTATCAAAAAGCACTTGACAAGAATCCTATGAATATCAATGCGCAGCTGGGTATTATTGGTTCACTCTACCACCGTAAGAGGTACGCAGATTGTCTCTCTTATGCTCTGGAAGCGCAGAAAAAGTTTAATGATACAAATATACTATGGTATATAGGTGACGCATATTCCGGCCTTAATGATTCGGAAAATGCAATAAGCTACTACGAAAAGGCCCTGGAGAAGGATCCACAAAATCCAAGTATCATACTGAGCATCGGCTGGGAAAATTTCTATAAATGTGATTTTGTCAAAGCACTTGAATATGCAAACAAAGCACTTGAGATCGATAGTAGCAGCTATAGCGCAAAAAATCTAAAGGAAACTACAGAAAAACGGCAGGGAAACCTCGCAGAACAGATCGGTGAGTTTATTGAGGATAATTATATGTATTTTCGACCGAATGATGAATTCAGCAATGTGAGAGAAAAGCTGAAGGGAAAAGAGCAGCCTTCCACACAGGACATTCTCGAGCTATTTGCTAAAGCTTACAAGGAAGGTGATATGTTTTCTTTCGTGCTATATGATGATTATTACAGACAATACGTTGAAATGAGTACCGGGAGCACTGTTGAGAGCAAAATAATAGATCATGACATCATATATGCAAAAATCAGCAGTTTCTCTGAAAATACTGCTAATGAGTTCCTTAATGTAATAGATAATACAGAATCACCCGAAAACAAATATCTTGTCATCGATCTGAGGGGCAACGGCGGAGGAGATACTAACAGTGGCTGCAACATCCTTGATTATCTGCTTGCGGACTGTGTCATATGCAATCTGATATATAAAGACGGGTATTCGGACTCCTATTATTCGGATGATGAATATATAGAGTTCAAACACATATTTGTGCTTACGGATGGAAATTCAGCAAGCTGTTCGGAGCTTGTAACGCTAGGTCTTAAAACATATCTTGACAATGTCACTGTAATCGGCGCCAAAACCTTCGGCAAGGGCGTAGGTCAGATAGGATATGATGATAAGAACAGAAATCTCGCTTTGTTTATTGTGAATCATTTCTGGAATGTACGCGAGATAAACATAATGGATAAGGGTATCGAGCCCGATGTACCTGTGGAGGGAAGCGGCGACGAGGAGTGCATGAGTGAGGTCCGAAGGCTGATTGCAGGACAGGCAGAATGATTTTTATGGTATTAAAACAAAAAATATGCGTAAGATAAAACGGAGGATGTTATGGATAAAGTAATTTGTGTATATTGCTCTTCAAGCAATTTTATAGACAAAGCTTATTTCGAAATGGCAGAACAGCTTGGCGAAGCCATTTCCAGCAACAATGACATCATGCTTTTCGGAGGAGGTATACGAGGCCTGATGGGTGCCACCGCCAAAGCCGTACACCGCCTGGGAGGCAGGGTGATTGGTATAATACCCGAGGCTCTGAACCAGAAGGGTGTCGTTTATGAGACCTGTGACGAACTGGTCGTAACAAAGGACATGCGGGAGAGAAAATCCATCATGGATGCCAGGTCAGATGCTTTCATAGCACTGCCGGGCGGCTTCGGGACCCTTGAGGAGCTGCTTGAGATCATTACCCTCAAGCAGCTGAAGTATCACAACAGGCCCATCGTCATTATGAATATCAACGGTTTCTTTGATCCTATCCTTGGTCAGTTCGGAAAGATCATAGACCAGCGTTTTGCCAAACAGGAAGCCTCTCAGCTGTACCATATATCCTCTGCTGTGACTGATGCGCTTGACTACATAGATACATACAAGCCAACTGAATTCAAGGACAAATGGTTAACTTGACCAATTTACCTCAGGTTTTAGGTCATGCCTTGTAATAGCCAATTTCAGTGGGTTCATACCTTATACGGAACTGAGGGAGTTTTTTTATCTGTGTGTAATAATCAATCGTCCAGTCCTCACCCTGAGCCGGATCGTTAACTCCTTCGGCAGGGGGGGCAAACAGCTTGAATATTAGCTCTCCTCCGCTCTCGAGAGGCTTTTCAAAGAAGGCAGGCATCAGGTCTATCGTCTTGACACCGGGCTTTTTATAAAACCATTTTCCATTGAACTCGAATACCGCATTTAGATTATCTTCATCAAATATAACCTCGCAGAAAACAGGCGACCTTTCCACTTTGACAGGTAGCGCGATCCCGTCTGAATCCTCCGAGCCTCCCCATCTAAGCTTTGCTGGAAGTTCGATCAAAGTTCCCATCTGCATCAACGGCTGGAAATAAGGATCATGGATGATTTCCTTATATGTATCGAACAATGGTTGCTTTATTCCATTGGAGGAACAGTTCGGGTCCTCAAGCTCAAGGCCAAGGCGTCCTCTGTCCCTGAACTGGTAGCAGGTGATGCCTGACATCCAGGATACCTTTTTATCCCTGATCAGATAATAGAAGTCCTTCATCATACGGGCCTGATCATAGGGCCCCGTAACATCACCGTCAGCATTGAGTTCTGAAATGACAAACGGTTTTATCTTGCCATCATTCTGAACACTGAAGCGGTCATATGCAAACCTGCAATAATCTAGTACTTTACTGGCAAGCAGGCGCTTGTGTGTAGTCCCTCCGCGTTCTGCCACTGTAAAAGGCCATCCCCAGTTCAATGCCAGGTAATAGTCGCCCGACCAGATGTCAGCAGCTCTTACAGCTTCGCTGAACTCCTTCTCATACTTCATTTCCGTCGCTCCACTCTCGTGGTCATCCCCGATACACAATATGGTCTTTATGTTGGGAGCCTCTCTCTTTATGATATTGTGAAAGCGAACATAGAAATCGGCGACCTGCTGGTAGCTGTAACGTTTATTAAAGGCAAACCAGCTGCCGGTGGCCTCATGATTTATACGCAGCAGCAGTCTCCCGTATGGCTTGAGTTCCTTTGCCAGCTGCAGCAGGTATTCGTCGGGCACTGCGCAATCTATGGTAAGTGTCAGCGTGACATCCTGCCCATGCCTGCGAATATCCTTCATTGATTTAAAGGGTTCACCCTCGGTGTTCCCTCCTATGCCTCCTGTATAAGGAAAATAGTCATCATACGGATAATCCCAGGCAAATGATACTCCATCATTCCCGCCAACCTTACTCGCTCTTACAGGCCAACCTTTATCCAATGGATAATAGCAATACATCAGGTTAATGCTCCTATGTGGCCGTCCAAGCCTATCCATTATATAATCCTGACAAACATATTCTCCCCGTTCACTGCCATCACCAAGGTCGACGGCGCAGTAAGCCGGTCCCATATGCAGCTTGTACGCCTTTATTGCATCACTCATCGTTAGTTTCATCCTTTCACATGATACGGTGAATATCTCCCTTCCATCAATTTTATTTACTATCCACTCTGGGAGACATAATAACATATTAGCAATAATAAATGTAAACGGCAAGTGCTACCTCCCTCGGCCGTACCGGCTATCCCGCCTTGTCTCTGCACATTGCCCGGCAAAATTGGGGCTGTTTAAAATGAACTATCAAGCAGTCCTTGCTTCATGTGCGATTTTATTGCTGATAAATAGTCATCCGGGTTATTGTTTAAAAGCAGGGTGGACAAAAAATCAACTTTTTCATAGTCATTCTAAATAAACATCATGATAGGGAAGTTGTTATTTTACATAATCCGAGATACCATTGTATTACTTAATCTAATATTTCAGAAAGAACAATACTGACCCCACAAGTTGAAATTTTGTCCACCTCGGTCCTTATTGCCCTGGGAATTAATTGATCTGCCCTTCTCTTCTTCCTATGAAAAAAGATGTACATTTTTCACTGTCAGGTCAGCTGGAGTCGGGGCCCCTTGCAAACGGTGTGAATTATAAATAGGCATTAAGTTTGCGCAGCCATCAGTTATGTGTAATTGCTATCATGAAAAAGGACCGCCCTTAATCAGACTTAACTGATTTGGGACAGTCCCTTGTGTTTATTTAACTATAGGCATGTTATATCCGAAGCCGTGCTGCGAAATTAGTTTGCCGAGCCTGATGACGAACTTGTACCTGTGGCAGCTGGGCTGCCGGTGTTTCCCGAGGATTTGACCCCCGTGCTGTTCATGCCGGAAGCCGGCATCTGTATCAGAGGTATCGATTCTCCTCCCGCAACAACGCTCGGATACTCTCCATTCCACCTGTCTATTGCTTTTTCCTGATTCTGTAGTTCCTTATACTTCAACAGTTCACTTGTAATACTCTGTGTTACCTTCTTATTAAACTCCTCAACACCTTCGCCCTCTAGGATCTTAGCCTGCTTCTCAGCCTCTGCCTCCAGGATCATAGCCTGTTTGTCGGCTTCCGCCTTCTTTACCTGCTGCTGTGCCTCAAGTGCCTGTTTCTCAAGCGTATACCGCTGTGTCTCTACCTGCTTCTCTGCTATCTGCTTCTGTTCTATGGCTTCCTTATATTCAGGTCTGAAGTCGATGTTGACCAGTGAAACATTCTCAAGAATAATATCATTAGCTAGCAGCTGTGCGGCGACATCTGTATTCACATCATTGGTTATTTTTTCACGGTTATTCAGTATTTCTGCCACATTATACTTGCCCGTATGCGTTTTTATCGCATTGAGCGTAAGCGGTATAACCTTTTTATCCGCATAGTCCATGCCAATGGTCTGGAATATCCTTGGTGCTTTTTCAGGAGAAATGTGATATGTGACAACAGCAAGAATGTAAACATCCTGAAGGTCCTTGCTGGCTGCCGTTATAGGATTAGCCTTGTCAGACCATTCCACCTTCTGGGTTCTTGCTTCCATTGTCCTTATGGTCTGCACGAAAGGAAGCTTCACGTATATACCTTCTCTTCGGACTGTCTGTGATACAGAGCCCATTGTCACTGTAATACCGACATAGCCTGCAGGCACCGAACCTACTATAGAAGTAACGATTATAATCACTGCCAGTATCAGTGCTCCCCATTTCAGTATTTTTACAATTCCCTTACTGCTTGGCTTCGGATTATTATTGATGTTAATGACCTCCATTTTCATGCTCCTCCAAATCAAATTTTCTGTTCTTGAAACATATTACGGTACAATACTGAAAAAGTTTATTATTTTATAGAAAAAGGTCCGGACAGCAACGATACCCCAGCGATCCAGATATATTATTTACTAAATATTGTCAGCCTCTCCCTGGAAGCTTCTCAGGTTCACCATAATCCTCACCAAAGGTCTCGACGGTGACCTTTTTCATGCGCTGCTCTTCACGGGGCCTGTCGTTGTAATCACGCTTGATCCCGACGATTCTGTCGGCCTCCTCCATGCCCTCAGTAACCTTGCCAAAGGCTGCATACTGGTCGTCAAGATGCGGCGCCCGCGCTACCATGATGAAGAACTGCGAGCCTGCAGAATCCGGCCTTGCCGATCTGGCCATAGAGATGACTCCTCTGTCATGCTTGAGCTGATTATTAAAGCCATTACCGGAAAACTCCCCTTTTATCGAATAGCCAGGGCCTCCCATACCGCTGCCCTCAGGATCTCCTCCCTGGATCATAAATCCCGGGATTACCCTATGGAATATCACACCATCATAGAAACCGTTTTTAGCAAGTGATATGAAATTTTTCACCGTATTAGGTGCAATGTCCGGATACAGCTCTACCTTGATTGTATTTCCGCTTTCCATTTCGATCGTTACTACAGGATTTTGTGCCATTTGATTATCTCCTCATGAAATTAATTTTGCACTTATAGTATAACACATTTTACCTATTTGTTATTTTTGTCACATTTTTAATTATTATAGATAGTGTTCCGTCCGGATTATTTATAAATTCGATCCTGTCACTGTTATCGGTGTATTCAAGCGGAAAATCTATCTCAATTCCCGTGTCGGTTTTTATTTTATGCGTACGGAACTTTTTCTCAATGATCCTGTCCGGTATCGTTATCTCCTTCTCGGCAATACCTGCTTTTGTGATCTCCTCAACGTATTCACGCCTGGCATCCATATTCTTTTCAAATACTTTGTCTGCAATATGGTCGATCTGTATAACGGATGCTTCCTCAAAGCTTTCCGACACAGCTTTCTTGAGCCTTACAGCTTTTTCGAAATCCTCGTCAAAATATTTCTTGTTTATATTTTTTGTGACTTTGTCAATGACCTTAAGCTTCGCATTGTCGGACAAATCGCAGCTGCACTGCAGAAGATGTCCCGACAGGTAGAATTCCTTCTCTCCATTGATCTCGTACTGTTTTTCAAGTATTTTAATGCTTAGGTCTGCCAGTTTTACAAGCACACACTCATCCAGCTTCTGCCCTTCCTGGGGCAAAAGCGTCTGATGCCGGATGATCATATTTATGCTGCCTTCCTCGGAGTTGTTCACCCAATGGGTAAAACCAGCCTTATAGTTGAGCTTGAGCAGACAAAGCACATCCAAGCCGTCAATATAAGCCATGCAGCACACCAGATCCCCCGACGGTATGTCGGGATTTTTCTGCATATAAGAGAATAATCTGTCTGCTATGTCCGCAGTTATTGGAAGAAAGTCTTCTTCATTATCCTTCAATAAATTGCACAGGTGCCGGATACTGTTATCTTCCCCAAAGAAGGCCGCATTTTTTGTGTTTGGATCATCCATTATCCTTCCTATATGTTTAGTAAGATAGGCTTCCATATCTCCGCTTGTATCAAGTTCTCCTTTTGAAATGACCGGCATACCGGCGTTTAAGTCCAGTACATGCAGCACTGCCCTTTTTATTGAAATGCTGTGATCCATTTTTCGTTCTCCTGTAAGTCTGTTTTTACTGCCGGTAAGTCCCTTACAACTGTGCATGCTGCAGTGCTGCCTGAGACGAACCGTCATTGATATAGTTTACCATGCCTGACCGCTCCTTAACAACCCACGCCTTTCTTCTCTGCTCATTTTTTTCGGTAAGGGCACTTACATAGCTTACATAATAGATTTTTGCTCATTTTCTTCGGTAAGGGCAGCTCTTAACGTTATTTCATTGAATATGTACAATAATCAGTTAACAAAATTCTTGAATTGAGGCTTTATGACAACTACATATACCAGTATAGCTGTCCTTACCGTAAATTTTGAGCAGTTTTTGTAGTAGTCAGAGAAAATATAGGTTTCCGATATCGCCTTAAAACGAATATGCGAATAAGTAGACCTTAAGAGGAAGTATTGCAAAGGAAGTATTGCTGTGCATGTTTTATAAAAAAAATATTTGTCAATAATAACCTTATAACACTTCGAGTGAAAGAACCTCAGCAGTGTTGCAACGGGGCTAGCCACAAGTAAGGCTGCTTATTGGCCTCGTTATTTATCAGTAATATAATTTGCTTTGGAGGATAACCATGAATAATTCAACAATGAAGCTTGAAAAAAGAAGCGAAGTCGGTGGAGGAAGGGCAAAGAGGTTGCTGGATCATGGCCTCGTGCCGGCTGTTGTTTATGGCAACGGCACAGGTTCAACTGCCGCGCAGGTCAAAAGGTCCGAGCTTACAAGGTTTCTAAAAAATAATGGACAGAATACACTGTTCAATACAGAATTTGCAGAAGAGCATGACCTTTCAATGATTATTAAGAACATACAGTATGATCCCGTCAACAGAGAGATCATACATCTTGATATTCAGAGGGTCGATCCTCACGAAACAGTTCAGGTACAGGTGCCTGTAAAGGTAACAGGCAGAGAAATGAGCACAAAGGCAGGCAATTCGGTACTACACCAGCTGAATTCCATCACTGTGGAATGTCCTGCAGACGCAATCCCTCATTACGCAGATGCAGACATAACCTTCATGAAACCGGGCGATAGCTTTACAGCAGCTGATTTCAGATTCCGTCCCGGTATTAGGTTAGTAACCGATCCCGGCAAGGTAATACTTACAGTAAAGGGTCACAAAGCTGAGCCCGTCGCAAAAGAAGAATAAATCATGGGGGACGGGGGTTTTTGATTATCAATTATTAGTCAACAGGTGGGACAAGTTACTCGTTGCACCTGTCGACTAATAATTGATAATCAAAAACCCCCGTCCCCTTTGATTTTTTGTAAATTATACATTGACCTAAGCATCCTCTAAGTGGTAAACTATATCAAATTTTACCTTAAAACGCAGGAGGTGTGGTCTTGAGCAATAAGAAGGTTGTTTCCGTCAATGAGAAAATTATTCCAGTCAATCTGGCCGAAGTCTTGAAAAATCCAGAAGAAGCCGGATTCAATTCGTCACAGCTGGAAGTTTTGGACAATCACATAAAAAATCTTATAAACGATCAAAAGATCCAGGCCGGAGCTTATATTATTTCAAAAAATGATACGATAATAGCTCATAAATCGATAGGTTTCCTGCGTTATAACGAAGAGAGACCATTTTTACCTGACACGGTACGGAGGGTCGCATCAGTCACAAAAATCTTTGTGGCCACCTCTATACTCCAACTGGTCGAGCAGGGTAAAATTCGCCTGGATCAGTCTGTTTCAGAAATTATTGATGAATTTAAAGATCCAATGTTTCAGAAAATAAATATCTTTCACCTACTAACACATACATCAGGCATAAGGCCTGACCCGGGTGTATTTTTCGAGCCCTATCCTGTCAATTGGTTTTCCGGCAAGAAGGATTGGATCAAGGGAATACTTACAGATTTCCTTGCAATCGAGCCTGGGAAGGAATGGCGGTATTCCTCGGCTGGCTTCACCATACTGGCTGAGATAGTTACAAGAGTGTCAGGCCTGCATTTTGAAAAGTATGTCCTGGAGAATATAACAAAACCACTTGGAATGAAGGATTCATTCTTTGATATCCGTGATGGGTATCTGGACAGGATCTGCATGACGAACAAATATGAAATAGAAAGGTACTCAAGCAAGAGCGAGATTCCTGACTGGGCGCCGCCAAGAGGTGGAGGAGGCCTGTTCTCGACACTTCCCGACCTGAGAATAATGGGCCAGATGCTTGTCAATAAAGGTACCTATAACGGGACCCGGATACTCTCAAGGAAGACTGTCGAGGCTATGACCAGGAACCACACAAAAGGTGCAAAGAACTACTTGTGGGGTGCAGGAGGCACTGAAATGGAGTATGGCCTGGGTATGAACGTATATTCCAACAACACATTCCTGTCACCGGGCTCCTTCTCACATGAAGGCGCTGGGCTGTGCGGTCTTTATATGGATCCCGTAGAAAATGTTGTACTTGCATATATCTGCCCGCTATGCGATGGTCTGGGCTGGGAAGCCAAGGCGGTAATAAACCTGCGTAACATAGTATGGTCAGGTATAATATAACGAGGCAACGGATGACCCGCGTCTCCCGCCTCGTTTACAACACTGCTGAGGTATTAGATGCATTATTATCCGCTTTAAAAAGAGGTTTGGTTACTTATGAATAAAAACACTGCGATTACAAGTAAACTGGTAAAACCGATAAATGTACTAAAGGCCGTCGCATTCGTTACCTATAAGGAATGGGCGGCCTACCGTACTCATTCCATGGTTTCGATATTTGTCGGACCGGTTTATTTTCTTGCGCAATATTTTATATGGAATGCGGTATATGCCGCCCGTGGAGATATCAACGGGCTTACTCTTGATCAGATGCTGACCTACTTTGGGATGGCCGCATTAATTAATTATCTTATCATGGATTTTGCGGACTGGAATCTGCAGATGCTGATTCAAACTGGCAAATTCCTGACATATATGCTAAGGCCGATGTCCCATATCTATTTTGCCTTTTCCCAGAAGGTAGGACACAGGATACTTGGACTGACCTTCGAATTTATCCCTGTGTTCCTGATATTCGCCCTTGTATACAAGATCCCGTTGATTCCTCCCAGCATTGGGTATGCTATTATATCCATACTACTGGGTTTCATAATGATGTTCCTGGTGAACTATTGCGTGGGGATCACTGCCTTCTGGCTCACAAAGACCACCGGCATAAGGAGGATGTTCCTGCTGCTTCGTGATATCTGTTCAGGCGTTTTTCTGCCGCTTTCCTTTTTCCCCGGCATAATACAAAAAGTAATGTTTGTACTGCCGTTCCAGTTCATCGGTTATGTGCCTGTAAGGGTATGTATTGGCTCATACGAACTTGGAGGGGTTACGCTCGGTATACCACAGATCGTAGGGATCCAGACTCTGGCTGTCATAGCCATGCTCCTGTTCACATGGATGTTCTCAAAGCTGGGAATTAAAAGGTTTACGGGGGTGGGAGCATGAAACGGATGCTGAAAATTTATCTTGTATCTCTTAAAAACAGCTTTGCGGCAAGAATGGCCTACCGAGGCGATTTCTTTTTCTGCTGCATCATGGTATTGGTTTCAGAGCTGTTAATGCCACTGCTGACGGTGCTTATTTACTCGACGGGTGCTTCATTTCCGGGCTGGGATCTGCCTGAGATCATGGTGCTCCAGGGTATATTCGTGTTGTCACGCGGTACTGCAAACCTGCTTTTCTTCGGCATGGTATATAATACACTAAGTCATGTCAGAGAGGGCACCTATGACCTTTTTATGATAAAGCCTGCATCAACACTTTTCATGTCCATAGCAACAGGCTTTGAACCTGACAGCGTCGGTACGATAACGGGCGGCCTGCTCGTAACTATATTAGCGTTGCGCAATTTACCGATGCCTGGTATAGTCAATATACTTCAATTTTTGCTGTTTTTCATCTTTTCATTAATATCACTATTTTCATTTGCTGTGCTAATGTCCGCCACAGTTTTTAAATGGGTGGGTAACAGCAGGATATACGAGATATTCGACAGTATCGCAGCATTCGGTAACTACCCAATGACCATTTTCAGCAGGACCTTTCAGGCTATCATAAGTTATGTCATACCTGTATCGGTCATTGCTTTCTATCCTGCGTCGGCACTGCTCGTGAAGGATATATCTGGCATATTTTCCATAATGCTGGTGTGTATCGTGTTTTTCCTGCTGAGTCTTGGCTTATGGCGGCTGATGCTTTCAAAATACAATAGTGCAGGAGGTTGATGATATGGACATTATCCACATTGAAGAATTAAGAAAGACATACACAACATATGAAAGAGGAAGCACCTTCATCGATACCCTTAAAAGCCTGTTCGTCCGCAAAAGTATCGAGATAGAGGCCCTAAAGGGAATAACACTGAGTATCCGTGAAGGAGAACTGCTTGGTTTTCTCGGCCCGAACGGAGCCGGGAAGTCCACGACCTTGAAAATCCTTACCGGCGTTCTGTTTCCAACATCAGGGAAGGCAGACGTCATGGGCTTCACACCCTGGAGGCAGCGCAAGGCTTATGTGGCTAATATAGGCGCTGTTTTCGGTCAGAAATCCCAGCTGATTTGGGATATTCCGCCGATGGATTCGTTCGAAATGAACAAGGCCATATACGGTATATCGTCCGCCGATTTTAAACGTCGTCTCGATGAGATGGTAGAAATGCTGGGTCTTCAGAATATCATCCGCAAGCCTACCAGACAGCTCTCGCTGGGTGAAAGGATGAAATGCGAGTTTATTATGGCAATGCTGCACAGTCCAAAAATCGTGTTCCTTGATGAACCGACAATAGGACTGGATGTGATAGCAAAGGAAAAGATCCGCGAATTTATCAGGGAACAGAACAAAAAGGGCATTACTTTTATTCTGACAACACATGATCTTGGTGATGTTGAAGAACTGGCCAACAGAGTAGTCGTCGTAAACTACGGCGAAGTAGTATACGATGACGCGATCGATTCTCTGAAAAAGTTTTCAGGCGCCAAAAAAAGAGTAAGTTTATCCGTCAAGAAGGAATTGCCTGACATGGCTAACATCCCCGGCATACTGATGACCTCAAGAACATCGCCTTTTATAGCCGAGCTTGAGCTGGATATGGCTAAGATAGAGCTGAATATGTTCATACAGATGATCAATGAAAAATACATCATCAGTGATATGACCATGAGCGATCCGCCTATCGAAAGCGTCATAAAAGAGCTGTATTCCCAAAAGGACGGCATATAGAGGGATAAGTGAGAATCAAGGGGGACGGGGGTTTTTGATTATCGATTAGCCAGCTAATCGATAATCAAAAACCCCCGTCCCCCTTGATTTAGAAATATGATGGAAGGGTCAGCCTGATCCATTTATCGCAGTAGTAGCCGTAATGGCTTTCGACCGTTCTGTTCTTAAGGTCGAATACCGACAGACAGCCCTCGATGCGTATTTCCTTGCCATCCCTGCTTCTGGGGTTATTGGCATAATAACCTTTATATTTGCCGTACGGACTGAGAAAGCTGATGAGCTCCCTTGCATCACCTATGCCGACTCTTCCCTTCTCGGCCAGGCAATCCTGAATCTGCCGGTTGAGTTCATCATATCGCCACTGTATATCATTTACCTTTTTACCGACTATACGCTGTGTCCAATGGTGCATGGCAAAGTAACGCATTTCCGGTATTATACAGTGGTTTGATGCCACAAGCAGCTCGTCACTTTCTTCTCTCTGCGGCGCGAAATAGAAGGAGGATGGGCAGTTCTGATCCCCTACCCTGTTTATATAGCCTGCTTCCTCGAAAGCCCCCGTGTATATGATACTTTGCTTCTTTTTACTTTTGTTGTAGTGCTCCCATAGCTGATAATTGAAGGTAAGATAGTCACGAGGGTATTTATAGTCATTCCATCGGAACATCACGCCATTCTGGTACGAGGAAGAGACATTGCTCCTGATAAAATCCGCATCAGGCAGCAGAGGCCGATACTCTTCATCAGGAAAATGCATCAGGTTAGACTCCGGCCAGGATGTGCCTGCTTCTGCAATACATGAACGTCCATTGCTGTCCGCAATTATGTAAAGCCATGAGACCCCTTTTGGTAGCCGCGCCATTATCGCAGCTGCATCCTCCGCGCTTGTGCTGTATTGCGCGCAGAATCTGGTCATGAGCAAAGAATTAACACCGATATTCTCAGGGTCACAATTTGCTCCCGGTGACATATTTACGCCAAAAGCGACTCCCTGCAGGTTCATGGCTGCTATACTGCCGATAATACCTGGAGCTGAGATATTAACGAAAGGTATTGCCCCGCAGCCTTTTAAAACATGCTCAGCTGAACTCATGTCCTCCGTTACGCCGTCCAAGCCGGAGCCTTCCCCGTCGGATGTACCACCGGTATCGTTTTGACCGGGTATAATGGGTGAGTATACTATAAGGGCTGCCGTATCCTGGAATACATCCGAAGACGGGAATGTAAAATCCCTGCCGAAATAGCATCCGCCTCCAGCACTCTTTCCGCAGACAGTGAAGGCATTACACATCATCGGTATATCAAAATCCTCGGGCTCTAAATCTTCCGTCCCGGTTCTAAAAAAATTTCCTGAGTAGACCATTGAACAAATTATGTCGATTCCAGTGTTTAAAACAATTAAGCGTTCAGTATTTACCCTTGTTTTAGGATTGCGGCTTTTGCAGCCGTCATAAAGGCCGCGCACCTCCTCCCTGAACATCTCAGGCATCCTATCCCAGGTTTTTTTTGAAATTTCATAAATGATACTGGTCAGTGAACTCTGTATGATCTTAATTTTTTCCAGCACTTTACTGCCTATAAACGAGAATACGACCCTGTCAGTATAATCCATCATTCCGGCTATCTCTTCCTCAGCCATACTGCCCATAAGATATCCGGTTTCATACGGGGTGCCCTCAATATAATAGGCTTTTTTGGGTTTGGCAGTATCGTAATTGAGGATTGATTTGTTTTCGGCAGTTATTCCAAGCCTGCCGTTATATGTATAAGTCCTGACTACCTCAAAGCCATCTGTATTGAAAGCTTCTGTCAGGTGTATCAGACGCTTGCCCGAAATCGTACTCCTGAACAAATGAACATCCCCCCAATGATTTTACATTTTATTCTATGATTCACCGGGGGGTATTTGCGATTGTATCTTTGACTTTTTATCCGGTTTCTTAATTTTCTCAGGAAAATCGTTCACGGTAGGTACAGTTTCTGCATAGCCGCTCTACAGCGCGTCTTTCTGAAAACCCCCTGTAAAATGCTTCGGCTCGTTCGCTCTTAAGTATACTGTCAATATCCTGCGATAGTATATTTCCAAGGTTGATAGTGCCGTTATTGTCCAGACAGCATGGCACAACAGTGCCATCTGCAAGTATAGCCATCTGGTCTCTCAAGCCCAGACAAAAGCCTTTAGCTGCCGACTCCCCGCAGGCATCGGTATTAGCTGCTTTGCCTGCCTCTTTATCATTTCCCGCATTGATTTCGTCAGGCCATTGGAATACCTCGGCTCTATTGAGATATAATCTGTCCTTAATTGTGAGCCTGCTATTCCCGACAAAAGCATCCCACAGCGAAAAATCGAGCATAAAGAATTTTTCGATTCTTTGCAGCACATGCTTATTGAACTGTTCCGCAGATGGCGACCCGACGTTCCAAAGCCTGTAGGAAATATAAATGTCACCCCGATCCAGTGCTTTACCTGTAAATTCAAAAATATTTTCTTCATATTTTTCGAGTTTGTCTGGAGCAACGACACTTTCCTGGCTGTGCAGCGAAAAATTGACCTGTCGCAGAGCGCCGGCATCCAGAAGGTCTTGCTGCTTTTGTGAAATAAGTGTTCCATTTGTTGTAATGTTCACCCTGAATCCGTAAGAAGCGCTGATTTCAAGCAGTTTGCGCAGATCCGGATGCAACAGCGGTTCACCCATTACATGAAGATAGATGTACTGAGTATACCCTGATAAATTGCGAAGCACTTTTTCAAAATCAGACACGTTCATAAAAGCCGGAGCTCTCGTCGTACCTGGGCAAAAAGGACATGATAGATTACATACATTGGTAATTTCAATATATACCTTTTTAAACCTTTGTGATTTACTTAACACCATCGGAACACCTAACCTCTTATTCTATTGTCACCATCAAATACAATTTTATATGTCCAGCTTGTTTTTTGTCAAATAGTACACTATATAGTATTTTTTAAGTAAATAATGTAATATATTATTATTGCTTTTGTTTGCCTTCAAAGCTATGACCTGGGAGGGTAATATGGGTTACAAAAATTTCAAAACAGCACTTTATGCTCCGGTAGGAGATCTTAACAGGATCAGCGATCTGCATGAGTTCGATAGAAGGTTTGCATTTCTGGAAAGGCATGTCCATTTCGACAAGATCTACTTGGAAACCTTTCGAAGCTTTGAATGTATCGAGCGTGAAAAGCTGCTTCTTCTGAAAAAATTCTTTGAAAACAAAGGAATGAGGGTCTCCGGCGGCATAACTACTTCGGCTGCATCAGCGCCCGGCAGTTTTGGTTACACCTCCCTATGCTATACAAATGATGAGCACAGAAGAAAACTAAAGGCAATAGTAGAAATGTCAGCTTCCATATTCAACGAAATAATTATTGACGATTTTTTCTTTACCAACTGCAAATGCGCCTCCTGCATAGACGCCAAAGCCGGTAAAAGTTGGTCTGAATTCCGGCTCCAGCTGATGAAGGAGGTCTCGGAGGAGCTTATTGTCGGGCCTGCTAAAAAAGTAAACCCGAACATTAATATGATTTTAAAGTTTCCGAACTGGTATGATAGTTTCAGAGAAACAGGCTACAATTTAAAAGACAGTTCACTCATATTTGACAAGATATACACCGGTACTGAAACAAGAGACCCGCTTTATACACAACAAAATCTGCCAAGATATCTTAGCTATATCATAATGAGATATTTTGAAAATGTGACACCGGGCAGGAATGGCGGAGGATGGTTCGATCCCTTTGAATGCAGGGGAAACCTTAATTATTATGCGGAGCAGGCTCATCTGACACTGTTTTCAAAGCCTCGCGAAGTAACACTATACTGTCTTGGAGCATTACTTAGCAGACAATACAGCATATTTGCCCCTCTTGCCGGTTATACATTTGAAGCTGCGGACGAATTCCTGGGTGAGCTTGGCGAGCCCGAAGGCACAGCCTGCTATATACCTTACGCTTCATGCGGGGAGGATAACCTGCACAGCTATATAGGTATGCTCGGCATCCCTCTTGAGGCATATCCATACTATCCCGAAAATCAGAAAAAAATATTCTTGACCGAGAGTGCTGCAAACGATCCGGACATAATCAATAAAATTGATAAAAGCCTTCGAAACGGCGCCGATGTCATCGTCACCTCGGGATTTGCCCGCGCACTATGCGGCAAAGGTTTCGAACGGCTGGCGACCATCCGTTTTTCCGGCAATAAGGCACTTGTCGAAAAATTCAGCCTGATAGAATCAGGCTTGACAGTAAATGGCGCCGTCTCATCTGACAAGACTGTCCTGCTCCCCTTTATCAATATTTACACAAACGATGCATTCCCTCTTGTGCAAGGTCTGGGTACAAACAATAGCCTGCCCGTTTTAACAGCCATAAATTATGATAAAGGGCACCTTTTCATATTGACTATACCTGAAGACCAGGGCGATCTGTACAATTATCCCCGCGAGGTACTAAACAAAATAAGGGGCGTCATGCAGGGCAATGCACCTGTAATGCTTGATACTAAGGCAAACATAGGGCTTTTTACTTATAATAATGACACTTTCGTAGTCGAAAGCTTCCTTCCCCATCCGGATGATGTGGGTATTATAATAAACAGACCCGGCACAGTACTGCAGGACATCATGACCGGCTCCCGCTGCGAAGGCTACACTGCCGGAACTGCGACGCGCTTTACAGTAAATATGCAGCCGGGCACCTGCAAAGCCTTCCGAATAAAATAAAGAAGGCGGGGGTTTTAGCCTCCGCCTTTTAAATGTATTTTCCCTGACTACTATGCAAGTATCACGTCAATCTTGCCCCATGTCATATGACAGGTAACAACATACGCTTTGCCCGGATTATTGAATGTATAGTTCTCGGCAACCATCTGCGGCTGCATTTCCAACTCCACACCGTTATTGGACAAATTCACAAGGAATATTCCGTTATGCAGGTTGATGAACTCTCCCACGGAAGCCTGTGCAAGCTCATCAGGTTCAGTAATATCCTCCTGTGCGAACTTGGCTGCAAATTTAACAAACATTTCCTTGTCACATGCAATGCCTGTGTGTATGCCAATCTTGCCTGTGATTTCCTGCCATGCATACCACTCGGTGGTTATATCATCCTTAAGTTGGTTGATCTCCACGGTTGGGTTGTCATCAATAAACCTGATGATATTCTTGATCAGAAGCGTTACATAGTCGCTGTAGGTCTTTCCCAAAAGAGACTCGCCATAGTTCTCGAATATCTGCTCTATCTCCTGTGAATCATCATTTCTGACCACATTGAACTGTCTCTGGGACATTCCGCTTTCCTTTTTGTAATTGTCAAGCGCGGACTGCAGCTCTTCCATCGTGAAGTAATTCCTGTCGATCAAAGCCTGTCCAAGCATCAGATGTCCCTGTTTCTGGGTACTAAGCATATCATTGAGCTGGCCATCAGTTATATAGTGCAGTTCTATTGCCAGTTCTCCGAACTTTCTGTCAACTTTTTTCTGCATGTTGTGAATCTGTTCAACCTGCGAAGGAGTCAAGTATCCTGCGTTAATTGCTATAACACCAAGTTTGAGGTGGACAGACCGCTGGTACTCGAGAGCATCAGCCAGCTGTTCCGGTTTGATCAGTCCATTGTTTAATAAATAATGTCCGAAATATTGGCTAAACATATTTCACACTCCTCATCAGAAAATATTTTTTACAATATGCTCGATCTGAGATTTTTCCCAGGGTTTTTGAATAAAGTCGGAGGCTCCAGCTTCCATTGCCGCTTTGAGGTGCGTTTTAGTACCCGAAGAGGAAAGCATGACAACTTTGACATTCTTTTTTATTTCCATCATTTCCTGTAAAGCCTCAATGCCATTTTTATCAGGCATTACGATATCGAGAAAAACGAGATCAGGATTATTCTGTTTAAACAATTCTACAGAGATTTGACCGTTCGATGCCTCAATAATATTAAAGTCGCCACATTCCGACAGACAGTCTCTCATTTTTTTTCTGACCAACAGTGAATCATCACAGATAAGAATCGTAGGCCGGTTACTCATAACTATACCCCCCGAAATATGTTGAATTTTCTTATATTATAATACTAACTTATTTTTTCCAATATGTAAAGAAACAGCTCCTGTTCAATATGTTTTAACGTTTCAATGTCTGCTGCATAGAATATAGAAGAAATATATGTGTAAAGGGGTCATCAACATGCAGCTGCCTAAAGGCTCCGGACTCGAAGTCCTGGAAAAGCTTGCCCGCAGGAGCATTAAATATTATTCCGGCATACTGCAGTCGGACCAATTCAAGGCTAACATCCTGCCTGCCTTGAGAAAACTTCCGGCGATCGAAATACCGTCGATAAACAGCCTGAAAAGACCGGTAGAGTCAATAATGAAAGGGCTTAGCAGCATTACAGCACAATTCACCGCAAAACCTGAGAAGGTTGACTACACTGCCCTGGTAAACAGCTTTCTGCCCCCGGGAGCAAGTCTCATAAAGCCTCAATATCCTGAAAGCTCGGAAGAAATACAGTTTGCCGATCTGGATGGAGATGGACGCAGCGAGCTTGTAACTTCATACAGGACAGGCGAGGGCATAAGAACACTGGTACTTAAAAAAGATGCCGTCCAGTGGTACAAGATGGCAGAGCTCAACAATCCGGAATTTACAGAGATACATTATCGCAACAATGCCGACATTGATGGCAGCGGAAAGCCAAACCTGCTGCTTGGACTCATCTCTGCCAGGCAGGATCGCACACTTTTTGCATATTCGATTTCTGACGGGAGTTCAAAAAAGATATTCAGCAAAAATTATGACAAGCTCGAATTGACAAAAACAAGGAGCGCGTCCGGCTTTGCCAAGGATGCCTGCGCTCTGTGGCATGAGACTGCTCCGGGAATTTTTGATATAGAGCTGGTGCACTGGAATGGAATAGATCTGGAGAATCTCGACAAAACACGTTATCTTTCAGAAAGAGTGCTCCCATACTACATAAGAAAACTCAGAAGTGCTCCCGATGATACGACAAGCTGGTATAATCTTGCAAATACCTTTCTGAAAGCCGGTGAGAAAGCAAAAGCCGAGAAAGCCATCCGGTATGGTCTCGAAAATAATCCTGACGCATTGATGAAGGAGAGGTTTTCAGCATTACAAAGCCGGATATGAGAAGCCTGGCCTGTGACGCAAGGTCAAAGCAAGGGGGTATGGTGATATATGGCTTTTATACAAGCCTCACTGCTTGATAACATAAGGATCAGCAATGGTCCCGATAGTTTGCGAAGCTACTTTTATGAACTGTACCATACAAACCGTGAAAAGCTGCTTGAATTGCTTAATGATCATAATCTTCAGTTTAGCTCGTTATATATTCTGAAGCAGGATATCCGACAAAATTCACTTCTCGAAAAGCTGCCGTCATTGTATGTGGCCGCGCTGGAAATTGCTGAAGAGCTATCAGATAATATCGGGACACTGCGCACTTCAAATATAACCGGCAAACTGCCACGCTGGCAGGGTGTATCACCGCAGGCCATGACAGCCGCAGGTATCGAAAAAAGAATGCGCCTGGACATACAGGCAATATTGCCGTCGCTTGAATGGATAGTAGGAACAGGCTGGGGCAACGAACTTAACACATCCGTATATGAACTGTTAATGGAACGCTGTACCGCCCTGCTCCTCAAAAGCTTTAGAGCAGGAGCTCTCCTGCCTGCTGTTGCCGGACAAATTTTTGAGAGAAACAGGCACGGAAAGCTTATCCACAATCTGGTATGGGCATTCTTTGAAGCCCGCGATCCGGATAGTCTATATCTGCTTGTTCAACGGCTTGGTTCCACAGATATCAGGGATATCACGCTGGCAAAAAAACTTTTATGCTTCATACCCGGTTTGGAAAATACGACCGGTACAGCCGCATATTATAAAGCGATGCGATGGTTATCCGAAAACAGACCATTCCTGTACTATACAGGTGAAAGTATGCAAATGTGCAGCAGACCGGTACATTATTCAGTATCATTAGAGGCCAGGTACCTGTGCCGCCCTGTGTCTGCCGACAGCGGAAAGCCTCTGTCCGCGTTGCAGGATAATGAGATGAGACTGCTCGCAGATTTCAGAGACCTGCCGGAGACAGTTCAGCAGCTACTGGCCGACTTTTCCTGTATGCTTTACAAAAGAAATATCTACCAATGGGATTCATGGATCAGGCTGCCCGTTGTCAGGCAGGCAGAGGCAGTGTCTGATATGACGGGGGGATCGGCATGATAAAGTTCCAAGATGGAGAGCACGATCTTAAAACCATTCTTGACCAGTATAAAAATGGTAGTCCTGAGCATGAGTTTCTTAACGAATACATAGACAGCAGCCATGTATACGATTACTCATCGGAAGAAGAGCTAATATTTGAAACCGGCATGCGCCGTAATATCATTGACTCTTCCATAGCGCTTTATAAAAGAAGAATGGCGTTCCGCACGTTTCAGGAATCCAAATGCAATGAGGACTACTGGAAGAGAACAACAAACGGAGGCTTTGCCCTCAAGCCTGACGTCAAGCCCTCTGAAGCTATAGAAGATATATTCATCAATACACACCTGTATGGCACGGAATGTGCAACAGCCATTATGATAATATACTATAAAGCAGTACTGGACTCATTCAAAGCAGACCTCTTTAATACTGCCTTCAAGAAGATCACACTGATGAACTGGAGTGAGATGGACGATCTAATCAATGTATCTACTCTGCGCAGGCTTAATAACTATGTTCCGGGAGACTGCAGATATATCAGGAACCCGGATGTGAATCCGCTGACGCCCGAATGGCAGGGAGAGAATATTATCGATCTTGGAGACAAAAGGTATTACGGGCATGGTATAGGTATAGGTGATATCGACTATTTCATAAGAGCTCTCAACCAAAACAGGATCGAGGACTCACAAGTATCTGCCTATCTGATGGATTCTGCAACACGTCCCGATTTTGAGGGATTGTATCGTTATTGGAAATTTGCTTCATAATTGGAGTAAAAGCTGAATAGCTTTTACTTATGAGAAGATTATCAGCTGTCCGTGTCAGCAGCTCCCGGTTATGGGACCAGGTTGACAAGTTTTACAGGGATTCCTTATTACTGACCTTGTCGAATATGGCAACGGGCATAATTGCCTTTGTCTTTTCTATCATATTATCTGGAAAGCTGGGAGCCGAAGGCCTTGGATTGTATGGCCTGATAATTCCTGTTTACATCCTCCTGCTTTGTATCACCAGCGATGGAATCATAACAGCTATATCAAAGATATCAACTATATACTTCAATCGAAGAGAATTTAAAAATCTGAACAGAACACTAAGCACAATTTTTATTCTGGCTGCCTCCTGGGCAATCTTTGTTGCTCTGATGGTGCTAATATTCCACAATGTTATCGCTGTATATTTCGTCAGAGATTCGCGTGCTGCAAGTTCCTTGGCAGTCCTTTCTCCGGCTATCATTTTTGTGCCTCTTTCCGCCGTAATTAAAGGCTATTTCTATGGCCTTGGGCAATATAAAATTACAGCATCCATCGATATACTCGAAAAACTGCTCAGAGTCTTTATACTCCTGGGAGCAATTGAGCTCCTGAGGCCTGAGGGTGTTGAAGGAACTGTAGCGATAGCATTCCTTGCGCTTGTCCTAGGTGAAATGATTAGTATGTCAACATTATTTATCTGTTATAAATTCAAAAAACAAAGGATAAAAGAAAACAGTAAAGAAAGGCCCAAGTCCAGGATACAGCTGGTTTTCGACGTACTGGTCATATCTTCGCCATTATGCGTCAATGGTGTACTATCATCTATAATATCTGCTGTGAGCGCGCTGATACTTCCCCGCAGACTGATTGCAGCAGGTTTTTCCTACAGGAACGCTCTTGCTCTGATCGGGAAGTTCGGCGGTATGGCTCTGAATATATCAACGCTGCCCTTCATAATAGTCGGCTCCATGCTCACGGTCCTGGTCCCCGAAGTGTCACTGAATATCAGCAAAAAGGACTACTGGTCGGCTGAGGAAAGGATAGCCCAGGTCATGAGGATAGCTTGCATTATCGGTATATCAACAGCCATCGTGTGCATGGTCATACCCGAGACACTTGGAAGACTTTTCTACCAGCGGAACGATCTTGGAGCAATGATCAGGTTTTCAGCGCCAATCTGCCTGATAACCTTCATATCCTCTCCAACCTTTGGCATATTAAACGCGCTGGGCAAGCAGAATATCCTTCTGAAAAACTCCATGATAAATTCATTGCAGAGCCTTGTCCTTACAACAATACTGTCCGGCATACCGCAGCTGAACATATATGGCTATGGTCTGTCAATAATGCTCACATCAGTCACTTCATTAATCCTGAATATAAGAGAAATAAAAAAGATATGCGAAGTAAAAATAAACCTACAGGACATCATCATACTTGCACTCTCAGGCGCAGCATCGTGGGTGGCTGCATTGATAGTTGGCAATCTGCTTGGAGCTGCGCCTACGGTCATACGCGCCATCGCAATTGTCACAGCATGCTTTGGAGCTATGGCAGGTCTAAGTTCGCTTGCGTTCAGGGGGAGGGCTGCGTCCTGAACTGCATTACAAAAGTAGCACCGCTGCCTGCTTTAGCTGTCTCAGCCCAAATCCTGCCCTTCATTTCAGTCATGTAGTTTGCGCAGCTGTGAAGTCCAAACCCGTGGCCTGTGCTTTTTGTAGTAAAACCATAGGCGAAAATACTTTGGAGTTTATCTTCCTCTATTCCTTGACCTGTATCACTGACGCGTATATAAACGTTCTCCGTATCGCTTGTCACTTCAACAGTAAGAACTTTCTCGTCAGTTTGTCCATACTGCATCGACTCTACTGCATTTTTTACTATGTTGATAAGTATGTGGAGCAGCTTGGTCTTCTGAACCATTGCCTTCACCGATCTGTCAAACCTTCTGACGACCTGTACGCCGCTGCTTTCAATAGAATTATTACTCATTTTCAAAACGTCTTCTATTACAGGAATAATATCCATATGTTCCAGGTTCGATCTGATACCTTCGAAGCTCTGCTGCGTGTTAATGATATCCTCAATAAGTCCTGTCTTGTCAAGCAGCCTTGCAACATACTCCTTGAGCTTGCTCCTCAGCAGCACGAACTCATTACCGAAGGAAGTATAGTACTGCATCAGAAGCCTTCCTTTAGGATCATTTTTAATAAATGTATCAAGTTGTCCAAGTTTACTTTCAAGCATTTTGTTGGCTTTTTTCAGCTCATGGACACAACTGCCCTCAATAAGGCTGTTAAGTGTCTGATGTGTAACATTTACGGAATTCATAATATTGGCAATGTTATGTAGTATTCCGGTGGTATCCAGCATACCCTTTTTGTGCGCCTTTTCCATTAGCTTTCTATAGCTCTGGTCAAGCTTTTCAAACAGTATGGCGCTATTGAGCGCAATACTTATCAAAATACTGAGATTGCGGATGATCCTTGTATCCTTCAGGTCAGTCTCAAATACACAAAAGCCCAAAAATTGATCGCCTTGATACAATAAATGCGCAAAAAGGAAATGCGTAGTGTCATCCTCGAACCTAATGTCCTCCAGGCACAAGGGACCGCTTCCGCTATATAGTTCAGGTTCACTTGCCCTTTTACCCTCTTTGAATATGAAAGCGGGACGGTAATCCGCAAAAAAGTCACTACCCTCACCGGGATTGAAAAGATAGAGCCAGCAGCTCATGATATCCAGCGTTGACAGGTTTGTTTCAAGCGTGTTCAGCAGGCTTTCTACGTTAAAGTTGGTTATAAGGATCTTTCCTACTTCCCTGACAGAAAGCATCAGCTTATTGGTTTCAACGTCCTCCCGGAAGAATATGTTGGCAAGCCTGTTTTGTAAAATGACCTGCATCTGGTGAAATATATTATCGGCCCAGGATGGTTTATCCATCGATTCGGTAGCATACGGAATAAAATATGGCATAAGTGTATTACGGAAAACAACAGCTATCCTCTCGAATTCACCTAATTCGTCATAATATTGTACTTTTCTTAGCTTCATTTCAAAGTCCATTATAAACGAGCTATATTCACCCTTTATAAAAGCATTCCGAAATGAATCCATCAGCTCATTTACCTCAGTCATATTAAGCGGTGTTGATTCCGCTATGCTGACAGCAATTTTCTCCAGCTCGGCATCGCAAAGCTCTTCAAATTTCAGGGTAGAATACCTGATATCGTTTGACTCCATGGAAGTGGCAGATTGAGGAATGCACCCGCAGGAGCTGCGGTAGATGACTTTGCCCGGAACCTCGTTTTCCAGTGGTGCGGCACCTTTGACAAGCAGAGTATGTATAAGCTCACAGGCATGGTAACCCATCTCCTTCCATGGGAAATAAACAGTCGTAAAGGCAGGCATGGAAAACCTTCCGGTCTCACCATCCTCATAGCTCGTTACAGCAATGTCCTCAGGAATTCTGAAGCCTCGTCTTTTCAAAGTGTTTACTATTTCAAAGGTCTCATCATTATAAAGGGATATTATTGCTTCCGGTTTTATTTTTCTCTCGTCCAGAAGTATCTCCACAGCTCGTCTGCCTCTTTCATCGCGGTCCAGGCCTGACAATTCATCATGGCTGATAAGCAATTGCGGATCATATATGCCATAGCTGTCCATAATCCTATAAAACAAATCAGTTCTATCATCAGGCCTGCTCGGTGCGATATATGCAATTCTCCTCATGCCATGGACATCGATCAAATGTTTGATTATTTCCGCCTCATAAAGCTGTCCGTTGAAGTATATACTGGGGATACTGTCAAATAAGACACCTACGCTTACCATCGGTATCCCCATCATACTGCTGAAAAACTCATAGTTAAACGCTGTACAGTCCCAGCCTAAAAACATGAGTCCATCCAACTTGAACTGCCTGATGAATTCGATATAGATACTCTCCTGATATGGATTCGATGTGGTATCCCGACAGTGGAAATGGCTGAAACGAATTATATCGATATGGTGTTGGCATGCATAATCACGTATTCCCTTAGTCAGCAAATTATGATATTCATCATAGGAATCTTCATCCACAAAGCCTATCCTAAGTCTCTGTTCCATAATACAATTCCCCATTCCCTATGAAAACCTGAGAATAAAGGCCGCCCCCTTCTTTTCTCCTTCACTTTGCGCTTGGATCGTTCCTCCCATATCAGCTATATACCTGCTACAGCTGTACAATCCATATCCTGACCTGCCTTCCTTTGAAGAAAATCCATACTCGAAAATCCTCTCAAGACAGCCTGCCGATATGCCTCTGCCATTATCACTTATCTTCAGATACTTACCTGAGCTATCTGTGTATGTTCTGATAGTGATCCTTCTATCGTTGACAGGAAAATCACTCATGGCTTCTCTGGCATTTGATATGATATTGAAAACAATGAAGAATAGCTTGGCACGGTGCACAAGGGCCTTAAAGCCCGGCTCATACTCCCTCTCGACCGTTATATGCTGTTTTTCGAAGGTGTCCTGATTCAATTTCAGCGCATCCTCAATTACAGGTTCAAGCAACAGTGATTCAAGCTTTAGATCGATCCCCGCATAGTTTTGCTGCGCAGCGACTGCATCATTTATTGTCACTATTTTAGATTTAAGCCTGTTCATATTCTGAACAAGCTGCAGCTTTAGTCTTTCGGCAGCGATGCCAAGCTTCAGGTAAAACATCATAAGCTTTTTGCCTCTCACATCTGACACGATGAATTCTTCCAAATGATCCATGTTTTCTTTGAGAAGCTCCCCAGCCAGCACAATGTCATCGAACAGCTGGGACGACGCATATTCCTCCATCAGGTGCAGAGAGACATTCATGCTGTTGAGTGTATTTCCTATGTTATGCAGAATATTTGCCGCGATATCAGCCATGCCTTCTTTTTGGGCATGCTCGACAAGTTTTCTGTAAGCAAGGTCGAGCCTGTTCAGTAGAACGATCCCGTGCAAGGCTGTACTTATATTGGTCGACAAGGTTTGATAAAACAACTCATCCAGTGGTCCGGTCCCCTGTCCGAACAGCACAAACCCCATTATCTCATCAGTTACATGAAGAAGAAAGGCCAGATAAACCTGACTGATTTCACCGGATTGAACAGATGCAAGCTGTTGCTTCAAGCTGCCGGCCTTGTAAGTCGTTTCTTCCTTTTTTCCGTTCCTGTATTTGAACAAGAGAACACTGTTGTCAAAAAGGTTTTCCTCCACATCCATGCCAGTCATGATAGAATTTGAAATGAAAATATAGCAGCTGTCAATATCCAGCATTTTTATTCCATCTTCAAGAGCGGTGATTAAATGCTGCAACGAAAAATTCAGGAAGATCCGCTGATTCAATTTTTGCAGGGCTTGATCTGAAAGCCTTGACATCAATACCTCAACTCCGTGCATACATGCTGCCTTCTCACTGACGATCACCTGTAGCTGCATAAAAAGGTTGCCGGACCATAGCATAGTATCAATATCGGATAAAATGTACGGATGAAAAAGATTTCTGATGTCAGAGGCTAGTTCGTTTATCCTGGAATGCGGCTTGACATTCCTGAGCTGTTCTTCAGCTTCCTTAAGAAAAATAGTATTGTCCTTTTTTTTGAATGCAAGTATAAGCGTATCAGTCATTCTTTCAAAAGACAGACCGCTGTCCTTATATAAAGAATCCAACGCACTAACAATGTGATCGATCTCTGCGACAGTCATTCCTTCCAGCCCGTGGACTACAGGGCTGACATGTTCCGTGTCAGCTGGCCTGACATGATATGGAAGACAGCCACAGGACTCCCTGTATATTATTTTACCGTAATCAGAAAGCTCGGTCTCCATAGGTATGCTGCCTTCATCAAGCAGCTTTATCAGGTTCTTGCAGCCAACATACCCCAGCTCCTTCCAAGGAAAATATACCGTAGTATATCCAGGATAAGAATACTCTGCAAAATCGCCCTCCTCATAGCTTGCAACTGCTATATCGGAAGGTACTCTAATGTTCCTGGCCGCCAATTCATTTATTACAAATCCGGTATCTATGTAATTCAACGAAATGATAGCCTGAACATCAAGCTTTCTTTCGTCCAGCAGGATCTCAACAGCCTTCCTGCTTCTCTCCTTATGGTGTTCATAACCCCGGGGAAGCAAATCATTACCGACATAGAGCAGCGGATCATATATGCCGTGTTCATGCATGACCCGTTCATAGGCATCCCTTCTGTTATCCTCTCTGTAATGCTCTATATAGGCTATTTTGGTAAGCTTGTGAACTTCAATAAAATGACGTGTCATTTTAGCAATAAAATCGTCACCAGAGAAATAGACACAAGGGATATCCTTATAGATTGTTCCCAAGCTCAGCAGAGGCAGTGAGCCGAAACGCCCTATGAAATCTTCGTGATTATACATTGGTCCGGCCTGTGTCCACCCGAGAAAAAGCAATCCATCAAGATCATATTGCTGTATGTGGTCCAGGACCATATCCACCTGATGTGAAAACTTGTAGGCAATATGTGAAGAATAGTAGCTGAATCTGATTACGTCAATGTCAAGTTTACGGGCCGCTTCCGATATGCCCGCCATTATCAGGTTATGATAATCATCGTCAATATTATCATCAAGAAAGCCTATGGTGTATCTCTTTTTCCCCGGGGCCGGTTCAAAGCTGTGATCCATACTATACTCCCGTTTCAAGATCTTTCAGATACTGATCGATAGGTTTGGGCGCATTGAAATGATATCCCTGCAGGATACAATCCCTTGAGTCAAGGATGTGCTTCTGTTCCTCATTTTCAATACCGCTTATGATAACGTCCAGATCCCATGTTTCAATAATATCCATAAGAGCCATAAGGAACTTCTGGTTTTTCATATCTGTAGTGATATGCTTAACGTAAGCCTTATTAAGCTTTATCATTGTATCCCTTGGAACCTGCTGCAGGAACACAAAGGCAGGGTAATCGCTGTCAAATCCATTAAGGGCAAACTGGACACCTGATTCATTAAGTTCCCTTATAATAGTCAGAGCTCCCGGTGTAGTCTGGAACGAGAACTTATCCTCAAGATTAAGCTTCAGATATGACGGATCTACTCCTGTCTCCCTTATCGCAGACTTTATGTTTTCAACAAAATCGGGATGATAAAATTCCTTCGAGGTGCAGCTTACCATTATAAAAAGGTTATTATGGCCTGATTCATGGATCTTTTTCAGATATTCAAGCGATTTTCTCAAAACATAATTACCCAGGACAATAATCTGGTCGGACTTCTGAGCAATATAAAGAAACCTGTCCGGCTCGAGTTCTCCATATTCTGGATGGATCCAACGTACCAGCGCCTGCATTCCGATAACCTCATCCTTAGTATTGACAAGGCTTTGCAGGTATACATCGATCTGTTTCCTGCTGATGGCCTTTTTCAACTCCCTTTCGATTTTGATTTCGTTTATATAGGAGTTGGATTCAGATAGTTCATGGAATCTGTAGGTGCTATGAACTTTTTTTGCTTCATACAGTGCTATATCAGAATATTTCAACAGAGTATTGATAGGAATATTGTTTCCGCTGTATATGCTTATTCCGATACAGCATGAAATATCCAACTCATGGTTCGATATATAGTAGGGTTCCTTGATGGCGTCTATCAGCAGCTGCGCGATCTCTCCCACGACCTTCTTTTCAGACTCACTTATCACCGCTGTGAATTCATCGCCCCCGAGCCTGAATATCGCTTTCACGCTGCCGTCATCGCTTATATAATCAGAAACATCGCAGGCATACTTATCAAGCACACAGCTTATCCTTTCGGATACCTTCATCAGAAGCTGGTCTCCAATATCATGCCCAAAAATGTCATTTACACTCTTAAAGTCATCAAGGTCCAGATAGAATAGTGAAAATGAACTCTGATTCAAATTGCTCTTCCTAATAAGGAATTTTACTGCCGTATAGAAGGAGCGTCTGTTGAGCAATTCGGTCAGTGAATCATAATGCGCGCTGTGAGCCAGCAGCTTTTCTTTCTCTTCTCTGAGCGCTATTTCGTCCCTGAGCTTGCGTACAATAAGCGTAAGCTCATTTGTCCTTTTATCGACCTCCTGCTCAAGGTTTTCTATATGCTCATTCACCTGCATCTTCAGGCTCCACTTCGTCGTCATTGCAAGCGCCATTTGTTTTAGAGAGACATTGTCAAAAGGCTTTCTGATAAAAAGAAGATTATCGTTCTGTCCAAGCTTTGTAATAATCTGATCCCAGGAGTAATCAGAGTATGCAGTACATATCACGACACCGACATCAGGATCCATTTGCCATATGCTCTCGATAGCTTCAATACCATCCGTACTAGGTGGCATCCTGACATCCATAAATATCAATGAATAAGGTTCGCCGGAATCCTTGGCCTTCCTTACCATTTCAACTGCCTCGTCTCCCTGATAAGCATCGTCTATAATATACTTTATATCAATAACGGTCTTATCAACAGAAGCAGAACTGTTTTCACCAAAAAGTTCCTCTTTAAGAAGCTGAGTCTCCTTGTAGTCATCTATATATTCTGAAGAAGCCTCAAGAATATATTTGATGTCATCATGTATATCCTTATTGTCATCTGCTATGAGGATCCTTTTATTTTTTATATCCATCTCGAACCCCACTTTTGCTATTCCATATGTTAATATTACCACTATTATTCGTCATTAAACACTGTGCCTTTCCTTCATTATATTATTTCGTCAATTCTTTTTCAATTCAATACATTTAAATGTGACATAAAACGCCAGCTCCAATCTAATACATTATTAAATCACATTTTTGAAATAATACAACAATAATGCATAATTAATTAATAAAGGAGTGCTTCTTGATGAAAATGTCAACAATGGACGGTAATCAGGCTGCGGCTTATGCATCATACGCATTCACGGAGGTCGCCGCAATTTTTCCAATAACACCGTCATCGCCCATGGCTGAGCTTGCCGACGAGTGGGCTTCACATGGCAAGGAAAATATATTCGGTCAGATAGTAAATGTTGTAGAAATGCAGTCCGAAGCAGGCGCTGCAGGCGCGATGCACGGCTCTCTCCAAGCCGGAGCGCTCACAACCACCTATACAGCATCTCAAGGTTTGCTGCTAATGATACCGAATCTGTACAAGATGGCAGGCGAATTACTTCCGGGTGTACTGCACGTATCGGCTCGCGCGCTTGCAGCCCACGCCCTCTCAATATTCGGTGACCATCAGGACGTTATGGCCTGCAGGCAGGCAGGTTGTGCGCTGCTCGCTTCAGCCAATGTCCAGGAGGTCCTGGATCTCGGGTGCATAGCACATCTGTCGGCAATAAAGTCAAGGATACCTTTCATTCACTTTTTTGATGGTTTCAGGACCTCACATGAATACCAGAAAATAAATACGATAGATTACTCAGACCTGGCAGAGCTCATAGATATGAAAGCGGTAAGAGATTTCAGAAACAGAGCATTGAATCCGGAACATCCGGTAGTAAGAGGAACTGCCCAGAATCCTGACATATACTTTCAGGGTAGAGAGGCATCCAATAAATTCTACGACCAGGTTCCGTCCATTGTAGAAGCCTATATGAAGGACATTGAAAGAGTAACCGGTAGGAGCTACCATCTGTTTGATTATTACGGTGCGCCTGATGCCGAATATGTGGTAATCGCAATGGGTTCGGTATGCGACACAATAAATGAAACAGTGGATTATCTAAACTCAAAGGGCAGAAAAACCGGTAGTATCAGAATAAGGCTCTACAGGCCATTTTCAGAAAAGCATCTGCTGGATGCCATACCGGTTACAGCAAAAAAAATTGCCGTACTAGACCGCACCAAGGAGCCCGGAGCTTCGGGCGAGCCGCTCTATCTCGATATCTGCAAGGCGTTCTACAGTACAGACAGGAAGCCCTTGATAGTTGGAGGAAGGTATGGCCTTGGTTCAAAGGACACCCGGCCGTCCCAGATATCTGCTGTTTTTGATAACCTGATGAGTAACAGTCCAAAAGACCGTTTCACCATCGGCATAGTTGATGATATCACAAACACATCGCTCCCGGAAGGCGAAATAATCGAAACGACGCCCACGGGCACAATAAGCTGCAAATTCTGGGGTCTGGGATCAGATGGCACAGTAGGCGCCAACAAATCGGCAATCAAAATTATAGGTGACAACACCGAGCTATACGCACAGGCATATTTTTCATACGACAGTAAAAAATCAGGGGGCACTACGGTGTCACACCTGAGATTCGGCCCTAATCCGATAAGGAGCCCGTACCTTGTCTATAATGCAGATTATGTGGCATGCCATAACAAATCATTCCTTTACAATTATGACATCCTGAAGGGATTGAAAAAGAATGGTGTATTTGTACTGAATTGTCCCTGGAATGAAGACGAGCTCGAAAACAACCTTCCAGCAAAACTAAAGAGATATATTTCGCAGAATAATGTAAGCTTTTACATTATCGATGCAGTAAAAATCGCAGGCGGGATCGGCCTTGGAAACAGGATAAATATGATAATGCAGACCGTATTTTTCAAGCTTGCCGCCATTATACCCGTAGAGGATGCAATAAGTTATCTGAAGGCCTCTATTGAAAAATCCTACGGCAAAAAGGGAAAGAAAATAGTCGAGATGAATAACCTGGCAGTGGACCGTTCAATCGAAGCCCTGCACAAGTTCAATGTGCCCAAGTCCTGGGCCGATGCGCCCGATGAAAGTAAGGAGCCCGAAAAGGTGCCTGATTTCATCAGCCGGATACAAAGGCCTATGGCACGCCAAGAAGGCGACGAACTGCCTGTAAGCACATTCAACGGAATCGAGGACGGAACACACCCTCTGGGAACGACCGCTTATGAAAAACGCGGCATTGCAGTAATGCTGCCGCAATGGCACCCCGAAAACTGTATTCAGTGCGGAAGATGTTCATATGTTTGCCCGCACGCAACCATACGACTGTTCCTGCTGGATGAACAGGAAGCCATGAAAACACCTGAAAACTACACAACGCTCAAAGCAGTGGGCAAGGGTCTAGAAAACCTGCGTTTCCGGGTACAGGTAAGCACGTTGGACTGCACAGGCTGCGGAAATTGCGCCGATGTGTGCCCAACATCAGAGAAGGCACTTGTTATGGTTCCGGCTGAACCAGAGACGGAGGCACAGGATGGGAATTGGGAATTTTCACTTTCTCTTAAGCCAAAAGAAAATGTCATGGATAAAAAAACACTCAAGGGCAGTCAATTTATCCAGCCGCTGCTCGAGTACAATGGAGCGTGCCCCGGCTGCGGTGAGACTCCGTATGTCAGGCTGATAACCCAGCTGTTCGGGGATCGAATGATGGTTGCAAACGCAACAGGCTGTTCATCTATATGGAGTGCAAGCTCTCCCTCCATAGCATATACCACAAATTCAAATAGCAAAGGACCTGCATGGGCTAATTCCCTCTTTGAAGACAATGCGGAATACGGATACGGCATGTATCTTGGTGCAAACCAGATCAGGGAGCATATTGCAGACCTGATGCGCAAGAGTATGGAGCACGAATTGCCGGATGCAGCAGCACAGGCCTTTAACCACTGGCTGGATTCGATGTATGACGGTGAAGCCTCAAAATCAACCTCGGCAGAGGTAATAAAGGTACTATCAGGATTGGATCTGAACGGTAATCAGTTGCTTGAGGAAATACTGAGCAAAAAAGATTTTCTGATCAAAAAATCCTTCTGGATAATAGGAGGAGACGGTTGGGCATATGATATAGGCTACGGCGGCGTTGACCACGTGCTGTCAACAGGTGCAGACATCAATCTGTTTGTAATGGATACCGAGATATATTCCAATACGGGCGGTCAGTCCTCCAAAGCAACACCTATGGGAGCGGTAGCCAAGTTTGCCTCTGCCGGTAAGAAAATGAGAAAAAAGGATCTCGGTATGATGGCAATGAGCTACGGATATGTATACGTAGCACAGATCGCTATGGGAGCTAACATGAACCAGACAATCAAGGCACTGACGGAAGCTGAGAGTTACAAAGGCCCTTCGCTTGTCATAGCATATGCGCCATGCATCTCCCACGGCATCAAGTCAGGTATGGGCACAAGCATGGCCGAGGAGCGCAAAGCGGTCGATTCCGGCTACTGGCACCTTTACCGTTTCAATCCCGAGCTGCGTGATCAGGGCAAGAATCCGTTCCAGCTCGAATCCAAGAAACCGGAACAGTCATACAGGGATTTCCTCACCGGTGAAGTACGCTACACCCAGCTGCTGAATGTATTCCCCGACCTGGCTGAAAAGCTCTTCGAAGAGTCTGAGAGCCATGCCCGAGAGCGATTCGAAGCATACCGCCGCCTCTCTGAGCAGTGATTGTAAACGGGGCCATGATTGAGAATCACAGCCCCGTTTTTTAATTTCTATTTTTCATTTTCGTCCACATGTATCTTAGCATTAGTTACCTGAAACTCTGAAGGTATCGTCACTTTTGAATGTGATTTTTTCTTTTCGATATTCGCCCAGGCTGCAGTATCATGTTTTTCCACCGGTACGTCCAGATTGTAGTCCTTTCTCTTTTCCTGCATCTTCATTCTCCTTTATACAATACTTTTGCATGAGACATGCTCGCCGCAAATCTCGTTATATAGTCTTGAATGAATCGCAGATATTATTCGTAATTATACAGAAACCTTCAGCAAACCCGGATGAGTACCGGTTATACATTTGCCTCCTTCGGGTGTCACAAGAAATGTATTCTCAATTCCAACCATACCAACGCCCTCTACTCCTGCCTTCGGCTCCACAGCAATAGCCATCCCCTCCTGAAGCGGCTCATCAAAGCCTTTGGCAAGCACCGGCAATTCATCCACCTGGAGTCCGATACCATGTCCCAGGAACTTGGCCCTCCGGTTTTTATACCCCATGAAATTCGGCAGGTAAGCCTCGTCTACATCGCGCATAATGGTATTGAATATATCAGAAGGTATCTCTCCCGGTCTTAGCATACCGGCGATCCTGTTCTGTATATCAAGGCATCTATTATGGAGCTCAACGGCGTGTGCCGGCAGTACTCCGTCAAAGACATATGTCATCGTCTTATCCGACTGATATCCATCATATCCGCAGCCTGTATCGATAAACGCAAGGTCCCCGGAAGCCAGCCTTCGCTCGCGGCTGCCCATTAGCTGCATAGCAGGTCCCAGACCATAATTTCCGCCCGGGCCGTTGAAATAAGTAGGATAAAGTGAGCTTTCGCCAAAAGCAATGTGGCCTAGCAGTATTTCTGTATCGAACATGCTGAACCGCGCTATCCCTTGATGTCCTTCCTCTACAAGGGCTCTGAAAATGTCAGCGGTCAGTTCAGCCTCGGTCATGCCTTCCCTGAGAAGCAGCGGGACATGTTTCTCAAGCACTTCCCTGTGTATATCTCCAGCCTTGATCATAAGATCAAGTTCATACCTGCTTTTGACCGATCTGACTCTTGATATGACTGCATCCATCGGCTTGAAGGAATCAAATCCGAAATACTTCTTCAATCTTTCATACATTGCCAGCGGCACAAACTCAGCTTCAATGTATATGGTCCCGGGCAGCTTCCCCAAGGCTGCTGCCGCGTCTCTATAGGATTCCATCTGCCTGATCGCCGGAAACATTGACTCATCAAGCGCGCGTTCGTAGCTGCGCCGTACAAAATAAACCGCGTCACCATTGCGTGGTATGAACAAAAGTCCTTCCTGCATCGTGCCTGTAAAATAATAATGATTTATCTTACTTATTACAAGCGCCATTTCCCAGTCCGGCGTTTTCTCATCCATAGCTGCCCTGAAATGCCCAATTCTAGTATCCAGCTCTGATAACGGTACCTTATTTATCATATTTAACCCTCTGTAAATAATTTTTTCTAAATATTAGTATACTATATTTTCAGACAAGTTTATTCGAATTTTCTCACATAATCGATTTATCAGTAAACCGCATCATGGAGAAACAACTGTTGATGTCTGTCCTATCGATACGGCAAGCTGCGTAAGTCTTTCCCATGTCTGGCAGCCAACGATCCCATCCGCCGAAAGGCCTTGTGCCCGTTGAAAACGTATCACTGCATTCCTTGTACCGTTACCGAAACGGCCATCCAGTCCGGAGCCGGTATACCCCAGTGCATTAAGTGCATCCTGAAGTGTCAGCACATAGTTATTCACACTCCCCTGACGCACAAGCGGATAGCCTCCCGCAGGGCAGGCTGCCGGAGTTGCGCGGGCATCAAAATGCACCCAGGTAGGAGTCAGGTACGCCGGCTCCACATAAGTCCAAACGCCTGTCGCTATCGCTGTATTTCTTAGCTGGTCCCTCGTCGCGCTGTCCAGGTTTTGCCCGACATCAAAGGCCACACCTGCATAGTGCTGTGACATTGCGGCGTGTCCACCCTCCCAAATTCGTTTGAAGGCAAATCCCACATAAATGGGACGGCCCCATGTTCTTCTGGTTATATTGAAAGCTTCCATCGCACGTCTGGTCGTCCAAAGTGTTCCCGCACGCGAACTGCCCCTGAACTCGTTAACTGTCAGCGTCCTGCCTATGTTATAGGGCATCGCATCAGACTCCGCTAAAGTATAAAGCTCCATAGCGCCCGTCTGATTGTTATATACATAAATATTGGCCATAAAAACCACCCTTTACATAACATTCTTCTATTCATATTATGCAAAAAGTAATTCGGCCGTTCACCATATTTTGACTTCATCCGCTCTGGGGCCGAAGGCATAATTCTCATATTCCCTGAAGGGCATTGGCTCCGAAAACGCAAAGCCCTGTATCATATCGCAGCCGAGTTCCTGCAGCATTACGCCTGACGAGGTACACATCTTCATTCTCCAAAAATGTGTTTATTGACAGCAATGATCGTATGAGCTCCTGATCGAGAGATATGCGTAGCGCACCGGTGATTTTGCCATTTGTCCACAATGGAATTGTTAAAACGGCATCCGATGTTCCACTGCCTTCACGGAATTGCGTAAAGGCGATTGTCGTATCCCCCAGCAAAGCCCTCTGAAAGTATGGACAGAATGAAGCGTCCAGCTTATTTCCTTCAGCATCGTGCCCGCTTCCGTCCAGCCTGCATACATCGATTCCCGAGAACTGCATATCTTCAGATATATCCTTCAGAGCTGACCTGACCTGTACACTGTTCCATTACACATAGTATAAATTCTATATTGCAATTAAATCCGCAACTATATATGTCAATTATTCAGCATAATCCGATAAAATTTTTCATTGAGTCAATAGAACGGTGTGAACATCAATAAAATTTATGGAATATATGGGCGTTTTGACGCACTAGCCTACGCACCAACCTACGCACTAGCCTTACAACGGCCTGACGCACTAGCCTACGCACCAACCTACGCACTAGCCTTACAACGGCCTGACGCACTAGCTGCATGTTTAGATTTTCAACTTTTGGGCAGATATTTAATGTGAACTTGAGATAAATAAAGATTTTTGGGCTATAATACCCCCCAGTTTTAGATTATGTCAAGTAACTGTGCCCAAAAGCTGAAAAACTAAACAGCATAATAAGAGAAAAGGTTTTTCTCCTGAAGTCGGAGTAGCTTTGAATATAATCTTTGGACGCAAGAAGGTAGGAGATGACCGATTAGAACATTCATGGACTGCAAGTGATACAGATACTACCGGATTGCGCCGCTCGAATGAGACAACAAGAACTACAACCGGCAGCACGGATGCTGCCGGCGCTGCGTCCCGAGCCATGGATGGCGAGTGACCTGCTCCCTCATTGGAGCAAGCGATCCGGTCTGAAGCTGTTCACGAAGCAGTCTGAATGTCAATCGGCCATACCCTATCTTCATTTGGACACCGGCACCTTTTTTTAATGGGTTTACATGTTTGACTGGCGCAATTAATCAGTTGGATTACTTATCCCATAATCTCAAGCTCTTCAAGATACTTTCTTGTCAGTTCCACATCCGACAACACAGGCAAATATTCTTTTCCGTATTTCTGCCTGGTCTCATTCCCCTTCCCGGTAATCAATATAACTGTTCCGGGCTCGGAAGAAAGAATAGCTTCCTTCACTGCCTGCTCCCTGTCGTCGATCAATATGCAATTTGCATTGTTTTGCCTCACATACTGCGCTATATCCTCACTTATCAACCGGGTATCCTCAGGTCCGGGATCCTCTGCAGTCAGATAGACCTTATCCGAATGTATCCCGGCAAGCAGCCCGAGATCCTTTCTACGTAAATATGCCTTACCACCCGGGCAGCCGAATAACGTTACTACCTTCATCCCGGGAAATTCAGTCTTCACAGCTTCGTAAAGCTTCGTAAAGCTGAGCTTGTTATGTGCATAGTCTACTATAACTATCCTGTCCCGGTCCTTATTGGCAAAATACTCCATCCTGCCGCTCGATCTTGCTTTACGGAGTCCCGATAAAATGTACTGTTCCGGTATCTTCAACGTATACGCCACAGCAATGGCAGCAAGCGCATTCTCAACATTGAAAAGACCAGGCATTGTCAGTCTGAACTCCTTGTCAAAGCGGTCACATCTGACTCGAAAAAGAGTATCGAAGCCATCTTTCCTGATATCATAGCCATATATATCAGCCCCCTCACCTGTGCCAAAGGTCAGTATCCTGCCGGCAGCTTTTGCGGCCTCCATTATCCTGGGCAGCTGATCCGAATCAATATTGACGCAAGCAGTGCCGCAATGGCTGAACATTGTCAGCTTTGAGGTGATATAGTCCTCCATGTCGCTGTGCTCTATAGGACTGATATGGTCTTCGGAGATATTGAGAAAGATACCTGCATCAAAATGGACTCCATGCAGTCTTCCATACTTCAACGCCTGGCTCGACGCCTCCATGACCATGTACTTTATTCCGCTGTCAGCCGCATTTCTAAAATGCATCTGCAGCTCAAGCGATTCTGGAGTCGTGAGATGCGACTCCTCCCTGATCACTCCGTCATAGGTGTCGATCGACGAGATTATCCCGGCTTCCGGCCTGCTCTGTTCCCTAAGATAATCATCAAGTATGTATTTTATGTAGTAAGCGGTAGTGGATTTTCCCTTTGTCCCTGTTATACCTACTAGCACCATATCGTCAGCAGGATTGGCGAAATATGTCGACGCTGCTAAAGCCAGCGCTTTTTTTACATCGCTTACCCTGATACATGGTATCGCAGCATGATAGTCGGTTTCACTGATGTATGTAAATGCGCCCTTCTGAACAGCCGCATCAAGATAGGCTTCCTTGAAATTGGCCCCCTTGCATACAAACAACGTATTCTTTATAGTTTTGTTCGAGTCATATGAAATATGGTCCACAGGCTTCTTAACCACGTCCAGCGTACAATCGTGTTGAAGCAGCAGCCTTTCACTCTGAAGCTTCTCTATGTATACCTCCAGCATTAATCCTTCCATCTCGCCCTCACAGCTCCCCGTCATTTATTCTCGTTTTCTAATGATGCAACAAAATCATAGCCTTTATATTCTGAATCGTCAAAATGCCACCATTCGTTTTGAAGTGGTATAAATCCGGCTTTCTTCATGGCATTCTCCAGCAAAAGCGCATTTTTCTTCTGCTCCGGCGTTGCCAGTTCATAGGTCCTGTGAGCTTTCTTTGACATTTCATCAAATTTGCTCGGCATATCCACCTCATTGCCCTCTCCATCCACCAGAGTTACATCGACAGCTGCGCCCCTTGTATGATTGGAGCCTATTTTAGTATCCATGAAGTAATAGCTGTTTTTTGTCGTTTCAAACAATATCTCATGACTCTTCTGAGATCTGTATGCATCCCAAACCTTTATCCTATAGCCCTGTTCCATTACTATACTGTTTGCCTCTTTCAGCTTGTCTGCAGTCCCTTTCCTGAGGTAAGCAGTCTTTGAGTCATATACAGGCTTTCCTGTTATGTTGTCGGATGTGGCATACTTTAAATCAATAACAACATCCTTTACCGCCAAATCCAGTCTGACCATATCCTTTTTACCGGCATAAGCTACCAGTTCATCATCACTTAATTCATGCGTATATTTTAGTTTGGCGAAAACTCTGTCTACCTGGCTGCCGTTTGCTTTTAAAGGTCTATAATCATTTACGCTGCTGACAGACGAAATAGAACAAGGGATTATTTCAGGCATATTTATTTTTCGGAGCGACTTGTCCAAATCGAATTCAAAGGTCTGGCGGAATATTGCCGTGTCAAAATCCGAAGGCTTCTTGTTGCCTCCGAAGCAGAAGTTGCCAAGGCTGTATGCGATATATCTGTTCTTGTATTGTTCAAGAGGCTGCAGCACGTGCGGATGGCTCCCAATCACAAGGTCGGCGCCGGAGTCGATTGCAAGATGTGCAAGCTCTGTCTGGGCCGGATCAACTTCGTACTTGTATTCATTGCCCCAATGAAAACTCACTATGACCAGATCGCTTTCATCCCTTAGCTGTTCTGTCATATTTTTGACCTCAAGCCTGAGTGCATCCATATTCCTGCCTTGTTCAAACTCGCCAAGCTGATTGAACCCTGCCATTCCCACAGTAATTCCGTTAATGTCGGTATAAAGCGTCTCTGAATAGCCATAATGCTTTATACCTTCTTTATCAAGAGCCTTTCTGGTGGCAACGTATCCCTTCTGTCCGTAATCATAGATATGATTGTTTGCCAGATTCACCATATCAATGCTTCCTGCTTTAAGTATCGCCGCGTACTCAGGCTTGCCTGTGAACCAGTAGTTATTGCCATAATCATACTTCTCCGCTTTCTCACTCTCCTGGCTCAATACCGTTTCAAGATTTGCAATAGTCAGATCATCCTGCTCCAATATATCGGCAACATTTGCTAAAAAGTAGCTCTTGTCTCCGCCATTTTTCTCATATACATAGTCGAATGAATCTTCATATTTAAACCTGTTGTCCTGTCCAAGTGCCACATCCCCAAGCGCGCTTAATGTAACCGTTGTAAAATTCTCGTCATCCTTGACATAGCTCGGGATCATCTCAGGTTCATCTTCTCTTTCGATCAGATTACCACTCTGTATATATATTGTTATTGCGACTGTTGCAATCAGCACAAGGGATAGCACCCTGACAAATAACCGGTATTTCATTTGTAAAATAATACCTCCAGGCATCAAAGTAATTCCGCACTAGTAATTTACCTTTTTCCGGCTTATTTATGTATTTATATTGTACTACATTTATACCGCATACGCACGTCTTGTCCTGCTATTTTACATAAGTCCGGGCCGCTGCATAAGGGTCCGGATCGGGGCTGTGACCGTGGTTGTTCGCCGCTGGCAGCATAATTGCGGACTTGATGCGGGGAATAATACATGTTAAAATATTTTCGGACAAAAGCCTAATTTACTGGAGTACATATGAAAAAACTGAGATATATTTCTTCGATCTTTATAGTATTAACACTTCTGTTCATTACGACTGTACCTATTTGTGCACAATCATTTGACATCCCGGAAGATGTTAGTTATGTTCTGATTGATTCAAGAACAGGACTTGTCATAGCCGAACAAAGTGCAGATGATAAAATAAAGCCCGCTAGTCTTACAAAAATACTGACTGCGATCATAGCGCTCGATAATGGTGATCTGAAGCAGGAAATGACTGTTTCTCAGGCAGCAGTCAATGACATCGGGAGAGGCGGCATGAATATTGGTATCATGGCAGATGAAACCGGCCTTACGCTGGAAAACATGCTAAATGTCATGCTGATAAAATCCGCAAATGAAACCGCCAACATAATAGCTGAAAACCTTGCACCCTCTCGCAGTGAATACGTTGACATGATGAATAAAAAAGCTGTTGAGATCGGAGCGGTCAATACATTTTACGTCAATCCATCGGGTAAGGATACCGAAAAAGAGGATGAGCCTCACATTACGACCGCCCGCGACATGGCAATAATGGCTCGTTACGCCATGACAATCCCTGAATTCAGGAAAATAGCAGCCACTGAGTACTATCACGGCATGCCTGTCTCTACAAACAAGCATGCTAATGGTTGGGACCCTTTGGTATTAAGGAACACGAATAAATTCCTCTGGTATGACAATACCTATACCTATGAAATCAACGAAGTGGAGCACGAGTATACTGTAACGGGCTTGAAAACAGGCTATACCTCTGCTGCCGGCAATAACCTGGTAATATCGGCCACCGGAGAGGATGGCATGGAGCTTATATGCGTCGTAATGCATGTGATGCATTCGAACAAGGTATACAATTATGTTTCAACGCTGCTTGAGTATGGCTTTCAGAACTATTCCCTGCAGAAAATATCAAGTGCAGGTAATGTAATGAAAACTGTAGTTGTTGATGGCGCCTCAGGAACAGACAATATACTTGAGCTGGTTACCGAAGCTGACTTCAGCGCCGCACTTCCGAACGGAACAGGCAGCGGAAGTGTTGAGTCGGTTGTCAGTATTGACAATGACATAAAAGCGCCGGTCAACAAAGGCGATGTCCTTGGATATGTAGAATATAGAAGCGGCGAAGCCGTGCTTGGCAGAGCCAATTTAGTGGCTGCCCGGCCAGCTATGAAGGCCGCAGAAGAAACTGAAGCCGGCCAGGATGCCGAGGCTGAACAGGATCCTCCCTATTCCTGCGTTATCCTGGGAGTGTTGCTGTCATTGTGCGCATTTGTGATAATGAGAGCTATATTGAAGAAAATCTCAAAAAACCATAAGAAGAAATATGATCAGGGACTTTATCGCAGCAGGTAGTGATCCGCTGCATACGTATGGTAATCATTAATCAAAGCCGCCAGAGAATACTGCGAGGATTCAACCGTTGTACACGTATGGTAATCATACCTATGCTGTTTCTTTGGTCATTGCAGGAATAAGATAACATATCACAGCTTGAGACGTTTTTTCATAAAAGGTATCCTACACGTATAAGATAGGATTCTTCTGCCCATCGGAATACTTACTATATCATTTGCGGTTATCCCTCCGGCTACGATCATAAGAAGATAATAAACGAGGCAACCGACTGCGATAGCCAGGCCACCGCATAGTACATTCAGAATATATTGTGACTTTATGAGCCATTCTGTCATAAAAGTCAAACCATGGTATACAAGGAACACTATCAGCCCCATTATGATCGACACGCTCAGTGGCCTGTTGAAAAGCTTCTTCACATTCAACCTGACGCCGGTATATTTTTTGATCGATCTGTAATTCATAACAACGGCAAAAATATAGCATATGGCATTACCGATAATTGCACCTTTGATATTAATAGGTCTTACCGCGATCAGTGCGTAATTGACAATCAGCTTCAAAACAAGGCCAATAATCATATGCACTGTAGGCACATATGTCTTTCCTATTCCCTGCAGCACGGACGTCTGCACCGATACCAGCGAAATGAGCACCAGTGTCCATGAACCCATCATTAGAAGATCCCAGCCATCAGGAGATTTGGGGAAAATCATGTATACAATCGGCTTTGCCATAACAGTTATACCGACTGCAGCCGGCACAGCTATCATTAGTATCGTCTTGAAGCTCTTTGATATCCTTCTTAAAAGCAGTGCCCTGTCATCAAGCGCATCCGCGGCTGATATTGATGGAAGTATCGCGGTTCCCAGCGCTGTGGCAAATGCTACCGGAATAAAGAGAATGTTATTATATTGTGTCGTCAGTATCCCGTACATGCTTGTGGCTTCAAAATTACTGAAGCCGGCAACGATAAGCCGTGATTTCGTGATTATAACATCGATCAGCTGAGTAGTATAGACGAGTACGGAGCCCAAAGATATCGGCACGGCGTAGAAAATTATTTTTTTCAATAATTCTGATGATGATGTTTTTTCCGAGCCGTCTGCATTTGACTGCTTTATTTCTTCTAATATTGCCGGCTTCTTTTTGTTAAACGTAAAGTAGAGGTATATCGTACTGGCAAGCGCACCGACCGTCGTTCCGACTGTAGCACCTGCAGCCGCATACTTGACGGCTTCCACAAAAATCTCGTGTTCACCAGTGATGCCTTTGGCAGCGGCGATATTTACTCCGTAACGATACATGAGCCAGGCAAACAACACAGTGAGAACCGCATTAACAGCCTGCTCAATGACTTGCGATATACTTGTGGGCACCATATTCGAACGGCCCTGGAAATAGCCCCTGTATATGCAGCCTGCTGCGGTAAAGATCATCGCAGGTGATAATGCAAGAATAGTAAGGTACGACTCCGGAGAATTCATCATATTTGATATCGGACGTGCCAGTACTGCCGTCATAACAGTGGTAAATGCTCCTGCCGTCAACATCAGAGTACTCGCTACCTTCAGCGTCTTATAGGAAAGCCTGTATTTCGATGAAGCCAGCTGCTCCGATATAATTTTAGACAAAGCAATAGGTATACCGGTGTTCGTTATCACAAAGACCAGCTGGTAGAACCTATAGCCCTGGTAATATATGCCATTGCCGTAGTTCCCGTAAATAAGCATAACAAAAGGCACATAAAGAAGACCCAGGAGCTTGGTAATGATGCTCGCAGCGCTTAATATGGCAAAACCCTTGGTACTAGATTGTTTCTCCACAGTTTTCTTACTTTCTCTTATAGATTTTTCTTCTCAGCTCGCGGAAGGCTGTAACACCTTTCTCGGCGAGGAAGTTAATGAACGGGTTGAATACATAGTCCAGCATACCTACGAACTCGGTAAACTTGCCTTTAAAGCCGACCTTAAATTTATAAAGTCCATACATTGGATTGGTCTCGTCGATATTGCCGGGCACTCCTCTGAAATCATATATCTCACTGCCTGATTCCAGCGCCCATTTTATCATATTCCACTGCAACAGGTAGTTCGGCATCAGGTTACGGTGCTCATTTATGCTTGCGCCATAAAGATACCAGCACTTGTTGCCGTAAAGGATGGTGATCGTACCTGCAATAGGCTTTCCCTCATAATAGGCCATAAATACTCTCACATGGTCGGGTGCCAGACAGTCATAAACCTTCTCATAGTACTCCCTGCTCCTGACAACAAAGTTATCTCTTACTCCGGTTTCAACGATCATTTTGTAAAAATCGGCAACATTTTCTCTTGTACCGGCTTTTACTTCGACACCCTTCTTTTCAGCCAGCCGGATATTGTAGCGGACCTTGTGGTGGAAGTCTGCCATAAGGTCTTCCTCAGTCTTACCTCTCAGATCCAGCCTGAAAACGAACCTGGGCTGTATACCCTCGTAGTTTTTCAAACCGCGGCTGACCTTGAACCCCAATTTTTTAACAATTTCTTCGAACTGTGTATCCTCAATCTCAATATCCGGATCCATTTTCAGGACATAACTTCTGTGCTTTTTGGCTAGCTTTTTGCACCTTTCGAGCAGCTCGCACAGTGTCGCCTCATCATGAGGATCACAAACAGGTCCCCTTGGAGAATACATCATAGTAAATGGCAGCACCGGTATCCTTCTTATCAAAAGGCTCATAGAGCCCTTGATCTGTCCGTTTTCATCCTCTACGGTCACGATCTCATTTTTCCAGAAGGACTTTATCTTTGCCCACTCCGGTGACTGCATGAAATGGCCCTTTGGATGTGACTGCAGAAATTGTTCGTATTTTAATAAATTATCGGAATTGCTCAAGGCTGATTTATCAGCCATATTTTTAGTATTAGTATCCAATTATTTCACCTCATATCTTACATCATCAGTGCCTTTGCCGCTGCGCGGATTATCGTCACTGTCGCACCGGCCATTGTCGTTACCACTATACAAGCCATCATCTTTGCAACTATACCAGTCATCACAGGTATTTCTTGAATTTCAGATAGTGGCTGAGATGGAGCTTGTACAAGAACATCATCCTTTTTATGCGGTTATCTCCCTTCATAAATAAAGGATTCGTTATTCTTTTCTCCTTGACCAGCTCCCTCATCTGAGAGACAACAGCGTTGTCCTTTGCATATTTGAAAGCCACCCCCAGCGGTATGACCGTCCAGAGGTTACGAGCGTTTGCTATCTCAAGCTGCTGGTTTTTATTATATATGCGATCTTCGACAACATATCTTGCTAAATTGTTCCCTGCAGCAGTTACATAATAGTTACTCCGTCCCTGCCTGAGGTTGACCTCAAGAATTTTAAACCTGCCATCTCTTTGGTCATATTTTATGTCAAAAGTCGAAAATCCTGTATATCCAATGTTGTCAAGAAAATTTCTCAGCGTTTCTGAAAGCTCCGGATTGTACTCATTCATCAGGACTGCCGTATTGCCCAGACCGTGGGGCGTATGCTCTTCAAGCACAACATGTGCCAGCGACATCATTTTGACCTTCCTGTCGCTGCCCGAATAGCATATCATTACTCTGAGATTTGAATCCTCTCCCGGTATGAAATCCTGTATGATCAGCTGGTCATCGTAGCCCGCCCCATATACCTGTTCAATTACCTTTTTCAACTCTTCTTCGTTTTTGAGCTTATATACCTTTTTTTGAGTCGCGAATTCGTGCTGCCAGTATCTTATGCCATTGGATGGTTTAACGATAACAGGGAAGCCAAAGGGAAGCTTAAAGCTATCACCCATTGATCTGTCGTATATGAAGGTTCCGGGATAATCGATCCCATAACGGTCACACATCTCATAGAACCTGATTTTTGTAAGAAGGCTATCCATCAGCTCTTCATCCACATATGGCGCTACTATGTTATCCTGAAGCCTGGATTTGTTCTTTATGATTTGCTCGACATAATTGTCTCCGCAGCCCATCAGAATAATTTTTTTGTTTGGGTAGCTCTCAGCCAGTTTCTCTATCGTCCTTATAAATGTGTCCTGCATGTCGAGACCGGGGATGGCCTTGAAGTCTATGATCCTGCTGTTGCAGCTCGGGCCGGTGTTGACCTTGCCCATGACAATGGATTTAACCCCATAAGCTTCGTAAAATGCTCTGGACATGCTGTATGTATTTATATCATTGCCTAAAAAGACAGGTATGAATTCTTTCTCGACTATCCTCAATTTATGTACACCTCTGTTCGCTTTCGTATGTGCATTAGTCCGCTTATACGGGTTCTGATGCAATGTACTTCACTTCAGTCCCACTAATATGACTCTGAAGTATTTTTCCTTACTACCGTATCGCTAATGTCTCACTATAGCAATTTATCAGTTAGTACTGTATCGCTAACATCTCACTATAACATTTTATCAATTACTACCGTATCGCTAATGCCTCACTATAGCATTTTATCAATTAATACAAATGCCGTCTGTTTTTGCACATATCACGTTTATTTTAGTATATTGGGTGCTAAAGTTCAAGCTATAACACTTTCTGTTCAAAGAAAATTCTTCGGTACGCGATAATTTGCTTTGCAAATTACGCTTAGTAGAAGAATTCTCTTACCACAGCAGCCACCATAATATAGTCTTGCCATAATATTCCTAACACATTACTAACTCATGGGCTGAGCCTTGAAAAATTAATAAATTCAAGCGTTGAGGCAAAGCAAGCAAGAATCCCACAATAGCCTAAACCTTCGTGTAAAAATTCAGATTATGTGTGCCTTATCTGAGCTTTTATTAAGTAATTTCCACCAAAGGTAGACATAACATAAGCAATCACAGCATTATGTCTACCCCGTGATTACTTATTAGCCATTTACCCACACAGCACTTGCAATTTTACTCAGTGCAGGCTCATCTTATAAGTTTGTAAATTCGAGTTACTGCTGTGAAATACATTAGTTATCAGCGATACCTAAACTTCATTCAAGTTGTCCATTTGCCGTCATACTATCGCCTATATGCTGCCTTACCGTCGTCTCTACCACTATACTGTCGTCTATCTGTTACCATATTGTCGTTTATCTGCCGCCATACTGTCGTCTATCTACCACTATACTATGGAAAGTACTCCTCCTTTAACTCCCTACCGCAATTCCTTCAGCCGCCTGATAAGCCGCTGATATTCCTCCTCCAGCGCCTCACTATTACTGCCCGAAGACGAAAGTCTGCCTATTATCTCAGTAATTCTCATCTGAAGCATGGTTCGCTCGAGTTCATTTGATTTTTGAGCTATATCCCGCTTTAAGCTCTTCACTTGTTCTTCATACTCTTCCAAACTGCCGTCAAAGCTTCTCACAGAAAGGTTTCCCGTAAGCAGGAGTCTGTCGGCCACAGTGTTCACAAATGCCCTGTCATGCGACACGAACAGTACCGTTCCCTCATAATCCCTCAGTACTCCTTCCAGAGCTTCAATGGATTGCATATCAAGATAATTGGTTGGCTCATCGAGTAGCAGTACATTAGCCTTTGAAACAAAAAGCTTCGCAAAGGCCGCCTTGATCCTTTCTCCGCCGCTGAGCACTCCAACCTTTTTGAAAACCGCATCACCCTGCAGCAGCAGCCTGGCCAATATTGTCCTGGCGGCAGTCTCGTTTTGCACGCTGTCTCTCATTACATTTTCTAATACACTTTTTTCCGGATCAAGATCCTCAAAGGTCTGCCTGAAGTATGCCAGCCGAGCCTTTGGCACGATACTGATGCACTTTACTAAATCCTTTGCATCAGTAACAAACTGCTTCAGATCCGCATCCTTTCGTTTCAGATCCGATTCAGTCGTATCCGATCCAGCCACATCAGATTCAGTCGTATCCGATCCAGCCACATCAGCTCCCCACAGTTCAGTATCCAATTGAGTATGACTTTTTAAATAAGCTGCATAAATCAAATTTAACAATGTTGTCTTCCCTGAACCGTTCTCTCCCCATAGTGCAGTCTTCATCCCATTTGCAGCATTGAAAAAGATATCTTTGAAGACCTGCACACTGCCATAACTAAAGCTCAGGTGTTCAGCACTTATAACTACCTTGTTTTCCGGCGGCTCAGTCAAAGAAAAATCCAGCCTTATCCCGGGCTGCTCCCTCGGTTTTTCTTTCTTTTCAAGCTTTTCAAGCCTGGTGATCAGGCTGTTTGCAGCATTATGCAGCTTCTCCTGTCTCTCATTGGCCTGGCGCGTGTGAAGCCTTGCTTCTGAATTTCCCATTCTGCTCGGCGCTTTTTTGACCTTACCGGCACGTCTTTTTCTATTTGTTATAGCCTCCTCAAGGGCTGTCTTTTCTTCAATGTATTTCTCATATTCAAGAAGCGCGCGCTCATTCTCCATCTCACACTGCTTTTTGTAAAATGTAAAATTTCCATTAAAGCTGCGTATGCTCCCATCCTTTACTTCAATGATAATGTTGCAGAGCGAATCCATCAGGCTCCTGTCATGGCTTATCATTACAAAGGTTTCCACTGCCTTGAGCTTTTGTTTTAAGACCTCAATACCCTTGCAGTCAAGATTTGAAGTCGGCTCATCTGCAAAAAGCAACAAATTTTCTTTGTCCAAAGCCCCCGCAATCCTGAGCCTTGTTCTCTCGCCACCGCTTAGCGTCGTCCTCTCAAGCTTTCCGTCTATTTCAAATTCCTTCAGCAGCCTGACAGCCGCCCCTGTTACTTCATCTTGAACCATATCATTACTGCCTGGAGCTTTTTGATCGAATTGTCTTATGTATCCGACCCGGCAGTAACGTTTAACAATGCCTTCGTCAGGCCTGGTATCTCCCGAAAGTATATCCAGCAGCGTAGTCTTGCCTGCCCCATTTAAGCCCGTTATCCCTATGCGATCGCCGGAGTATATTTTTAGCTCATCAAATCCGAGGATCTGCCTGTCTCCATAGAATTTTTTAATGTTTACAGCTTCTAAAAGCAACATAAAAGGTCTCCCCTTTCACACAGTTTGTGCAGGAAAGACCTCTAAAGCCCCTTAGCATATGATACTCTCTAACAACCCGCCACAAACACAAGCAATCCACGTATAGGCAGAAAGCAGCATCATATAGTCAAAAACATCAAAAGGCAAGTTTATAAAAGCCGATCCAGCACAAAACCTAAGCAATCAATGCTCAGTAGTCTATTATCTTGTGACTTTGCCGAATCAGCCAATTCTCATTCCTTAATACCTTGCCCTTTCCTTTGTTTGATTCTATTTTAACCTTCGTTATGCCAGGTAGTCAACAGTAATATTTATTTATAAAACCGGTCTTGATGTTAACGTGTTAACGTTTAAACCCAAGTACCTTTGCAGACCTAGCGCTGTCTATACTTTGCCCATTTTGAACAGCTGTATCCAATATCTCCTGAATTGCTTCCTCCCTGTCCATTCTGAGGCAACCATTGTTCCATGCGCCAGGCATCCAGTCCTCAACTCTTTCATATACATTTACATGCCAGCCGTACGGCTGACCATACTTATCAGTCTTCTGTCTGCTTCCTGCCACAGTGATATAAAAAAGCTGCTGCAGCTCCGCCATCGCACTGTCAACCTTGCTGCTGCCTTTTTTTCTCGTTACACCCATATAACGTCGTATTTCCCCGGTATCAAGCACTCTTTTCTCTTCAAACAGCTTCCAGAGCTCCCATGCGGTCTGACTCACCAGACCATTATACCTTCTCTCCTCCATAGTCTCTAATGTCCTGCAGGCTGCCAGAAAAACTGGATACAGACGCGGTGCAATAAAACCCTTATTGCCTCCGAGTATGCATCCAAAGGCTAAGCGCTTTTCCTCAGCAACCCTGTCCTTCCAGCACCATGGGTCAGTTTCAGTGTCTCCTGTATGCCATATATCCATTGGTGTTTCACCAACCAATGACGGCAGTCCATTTACTATGCCTGAAAACGCCATAAAACCAAGTTCTTCAACTCTATTTACAAAGTCCTCATATTTAAGCAGCAATGATTCATCACCCCAGTAAAAAATTATTACCTCATTGGGCAACAAGGCTGTGCCCTTGAATGCGGTTCAAATCACATTGTACGCCCGCAGTCTGCAGATTGCTTCCAAAGTTACCCTGCCGCGCCACTCCAGCACTGAAGCAGGTCCGGGAGCATCCCAGCTTATAGGCCAGCCTCCATCAGGCTGCTGCTTCTTTAAGAGCTCATTAAGGTGGCCATTGATCTGTTCTTCTGTAAACAGCGCTCTGCATAATGAATCTGGATTTGGCGCGAAATGTAGTGGCGTTAGTCCATAAGTTTCTACCGGGGCATCAGATATAAAAAACCTCGCAGCAGGCAAAACAGCCACGATTGAATCAAGTATCTGTCCTGCTGTCTTCCTGTCCGGAAGGTATTATGCCAATCTCACCGCACATAAAAGTTCATGCGCCTCAGCAGGAGGGTTGTTAATAAACATGTCACAGCAGGTCTTAGTCGCCAGTGAAAGCCACTCATGCTCAACGCCCTGGTAATGGAGCAGCCCGCATATTTCGGCTGTAGGATTGAAGCCTATAGTTATTGTGCAATTGATCCAGTGCCCGGCAACAGGATAGTTAAAAACATTTTTTGTGAAAAACGGAAGTAGGCCATTATCATCCGCCGCAGACTGAAGATAATCACATAATGACGCTGCAAAAGCCATATCATGGCATCCTGCCTCTTCCATCGCCCCGAGCCCGAAGGATGTAAACAGCGGCTGGCTATCCGGGCAGCGTTCATCCGGTTCGAGCGCATGTCCAAGTCCGCCGTCCGGATTCTGATATGCCTTCACCACACGGCCAACATAGTCGGGAGACAAGCCACCAAAACGGACCTCGCAAAGTCTTCGCTCAAGAAGCCTTGCATTTGTCATAATAAAATCAAGTGCTTTTTCGAAAACATCACTCATATCTGTTTTGCACGTCCTTTCTCTGTCACAAGATATTACGTCACTATCGAACACAATTAATGATCTCTTTACGTATCTTAATTAACTATAACGACTATAACAAACCTAACATGACATCTATGTGTCGTGTTCAGTAGCGTTTCTGTAATTTCTTATCATTTTTTCAGCTATAGCTTTAATCTCGCCTGCCAGGTCCGCAGGCTCCAATACCACGGCATGCTCACCGAAGCCCAGTATCCACCGGATAATAAAGTCCCTGCTCACATAGCTCATTTTAAGCATCAGCCTGCCATCTTCAGTTTCGGTATAGCTTTCCGGCCCATATTCCTCCGCCAATATATACTCAACTGATTTATCAAAAATCAATGTGACCATATTTCCACCATTGAAATAATCTTCGGGTTTCAAGCTTTCAGAGGGGACCTCTCTTGGTTCAAACCCTTCCTCTGATTCATCAAACCTCCACATGCGGTTCAGCTTGAAAAGCCTGAAATCGTCCCTGCAGCGGCAGTATCCGAAAACATACCACGCAGCCCATTTGAAAGAAATAAAACATGGTTCTATGGTGCGTCTTTCAACACCCCTGGCAGAGTAGTAATCAAAACTGATGACTTTACAGCCGGATATCGCACTTCTGATTAGGCTGATTTTTTCTGACAGGCTTGATTTATAATGGGATGACAGGTCTATATGTATTTTATCGCTCACCGGTGCCATACCTTGTTTGTCAGGGGACAGTTTATCAATCAGCCGCTCGATACCTTGTGATTCGAAAACACTGCCTAAACCACCCAGCCCGGCTCTGATACTGTCCAGTTCGTCCACTGTCAAAACGTTCCTGTCAAGCTTGTAGCCCTCGGCTATTGATATGCCTCCTCCTCCGCCCTGTATCGAGACAACGGGTATACCTTCCATACAGATATCATCTATATCTCTCATTATGGTCCTTTTGGAGACCTCGAATCTTTTTGCAAGCTCAGGAGCTGTCATTCTTCCGCATTGCAGCAGAACCGTTATTATTCCCAGCTGACGGTCAATTTTCATATACGGCAGCTCTCCCGTCCAAATATTTTTATACCATACCATATTAGCACAATATCGGACCAATTCACAAATGGCGCTGGCGTTCCTATGCTGCATCCCGGGGACGGCAGCGTCATTTGTAGAGGTTATGCTTCCTGCTCCAGAGGCAAACGACAAGCAGTCAGTAGCGTGGGAGAGGCTGCAATACCGGTGAGACATGACCTCCTGTAAAAAATTTGATCATACTTCAATGGGAGTACTGCAGCAATTGCTTGGAAACATAACCGGAATAAATGGCGCTGTCGTTCCTGCATTATCGTTCCAGTGCAACAGCGTACGCATGAAAATTTGGCCAAAATTTTAGGAATAGTCCACTTTTATACTAATAAATGCACATAAGTAATGCTTTTTTAGCATTATGACAATCTACTATACAGTTATTGTGGCCCTATACTTGTAATTTTGGCCATTTTGTTTCCAGCACTAATGCTATTTGGAATTATTTTGCTTTATGCGATTACCGCGTTCCGGCGCTATTGTTCCTATGCTGCATCCTGGGAACGACAGTGCCGTTTGTGGAGGTTATGTTTCCTGCTCCGGAGCACAACGGCAAGCAGTCAGTAGTGTGGGAGCAGCTGCAATACCCGTGAGACAGGACTTCCTGTAAAAATCTGATCATACTTCAATGGGAGTACTACAGCAATTGCTTGGAAACATAACCGGAATAAATGGCGCTGGCGTTCCTGCGTTGCATCCCGGGGATGACAGCGTCATTTGTGGAGGTTATGTTTCCTTCATCAGAGGCACAACTGGAACAACATAAAAATTATTAACCTATATCTGGCATCTAGCTGCATTTATTAAAATAATTAAATCATGCAGCATATTTTACTTAAATTTGTTCGCAATATTGACAATATGTTTAATAATTTTAGATAAGGATATATAATGAATATATAAGATAAGAGCAGAGCAAATGAGAAGGAGCAACGTAAATGGATGAGCTGGATGTCAGGATCATTAAGCTGCTGCAGGAAAACGCACGGGTCACAGCCTCGGATATAGCTAACACCGTCAGCCTTTCCGTACCGACAGTCAGCGAAAGGCTCAAGAAGCTCGAGACCTCCGGTGTAATCAAACAGTACACGGCTATCGTAAACCCGGAATACTTTCAAAAAACATTAATGGCAATAGTATTTGTATCACTTGAACGCCCACGGTTTGTTGAAGCCTTTGCAGAATTTGTGAAAAATCAGAACGATATCCTGGAATGCCACTATCTTGCCGGTGATTTTGATTATGCTCTAAAGGTTGCAACCGAGAATACATCAACGCTCCAGGAGCTGTTAAACCATATAAAAAGCGTACAGGGCGTACAAAAAACAAGAACTACAGTAATACTATCCTCTGCAAAGAACAACTACTCAGTTATTCCTGAAGAACCTGCAGTCAGGGATCACACAAGCAATGCAGGAAAAAAGATCAAATAGGAGGTGTTGGTGATGCTGGGAGACGGATTTTATGACAAAGACCTTATCACATTCCCACAGGCTGAAAAAGGCAACGGACTCGATGTATACTGCAAGCTGGAAGGCTTCGACTTTCAGCAGCTAGCATCTGAAAACAGCGTCCGCAGGCTGCTGACCTTATTCAGAAATAAACCAGTCAAAATAAGGCCTGAATATACATCTGCAAAACATTAAGGCTATCTCATAACAGTGCAATCTGGCTATTGGGCCGCCATTGGATAACCTAACCGCCAGCTAAGCCGGCGGTCTATTCATGTCATATAAGGGCATATTACCAGCAGAGCTGAAAGCCATTCGAATAGTCCGCCAACCGCATGGATTTCCAAGTCGCCGCTAAAGCGACTTGTTTATTGCTCTATTTTACTGACTCACCCGTGAACGGGTCGACTAATTCTTTATACACCAAGAATCCCGATATCTATACTTATTTCAAACTTGCTATTCCAAGTTGTATAGGCTAAACTACTTGTGTCTTTCATTAAACGTCTCCTATGTTGTTTATTTATGATTGACTAGACCTGTATTTATCCTGAAATAGGAGTCTTTTTCTGTTCAACAGTATAAGCCTTTTTTCTTATACTTACTTAACAAGTGGTTCATTTTGTTTAAGACGGTTAAAGCTACTACCTTAACCATTATATTCTTTTCTCCCTTCTCGTCCATATAAATGATAACTCCCAACCCATTCCTGATTTAGTTATATGGATATAACTAAATTTTGGTGTGCCTTTACGTAAAATATATCAATTACATCATCCACTCTAAAAAGTAGGTATGTAAGCACATATATCCGGAATAATATTTAGCATAATACAATGGGGTGAGAATGATGAAATATACAGTTACATACAAATCCATATCAGAAATTATGACAACTTATTACGTAGAGAAAGTACCTGATGATGAAGGCTTAATCTATGAGTGCATTCTACTTGAGGGAACTCACCATGTTGCCCGATTTATAAAAATGAATATGCCTAATACGTTTTTAAATCAGCAGCCGCTATTGCAGCAGATAATAAGATGCTATATAATAAACTCGAACGATGTCCCTTTCGGATTGACGATATCACAAATATTTGATAGATATGGGTGAGTTGAAATGGCAGATGTAAAAATTTTAGAACATATTGACGATGATGCACCATATTCTGATGATGCGTTATTTAATATAAACTCTTGGGGCGCGGATATGTCCTTTCGGGAGCTCATCACAATGTATCAAGAGGATGATCTTGTTAAACCTGAATTGCAGCGGAAGTATGTATGGACAAAGGACGAGGCCAGTAGATTTATTGACTCAATTCTTTTAGGGCTGCCTGTTCCAAGTATTTTCTTGGCAAAAGTTGGTGAGCAACGGTTAATTATTGACGGCTATCAGCGAATTTTGACTGTATATGATTATGTTCGAGGAATTTTTTCCGGTGATAATAAAGTGTTTCGATTGTCGAACTCAGAAGTTATAAATGCTAGATGGCGCGCTAAAGCTTTTTCTGAGCTTAACGCCGATGAACAGAAACGTATAAAGAGTTCAACTATTCATGCAATAATCTTTGAACAAAAGCAGCCACAGGATGATACTGGGATGTATCAAATTTTCGAGAGAATTAATGCGAGTGGACGTATCCTAAAATCGCAAGAAATAAGAAACTGTGTTTATCACGGAAAGTTTAATAAATTTATAATGGATCTAAATAAGTATCCAAGTTGGAGAAACCTTTATGGTAGTGTAGTTGAAGATTCGCGTATGTCGGATGTTGAGCTAGTTCTTCGTTTTTTCGCCATATACGATTTTTATAAGGATAACACAGTAACAATTAAACAGATAGCCTTGAAAAAATATCTCAACGATTATATGAATAAAATGAACAAGGCTGATGATGCTCTGCTAGAAAAATATAAGAGTATTTTTATTAAATCAATGGACTTAATAAAGGTTTTACTAGGGCAAAATGCTTTTCGTAATTTGACAAAAGTAACTGAAAAAAAACCAATTCAAGAGTTTGCCCCCGCATTCCATCCTGCAATATTTGATGCAATAGGACAAGCTGTTGCGTATATTGTAGAGCGCGATATAGAATTTAGCCGTACAAGAGATTTCTCGTTAGCGCACAAAGAACTCCTTAATAATACAGATTTCAAAGAGTACATAAGTGTTAGAACTACTAATGTTGATAGAATTAGAAACAGAATTGAATTATCTTTACAATTACTCTTTGATGTGATTCCGGAGTAAGCATAAACATGGATAATATATATACAGGAATGTTAGATGATTGTTATCGAGAAATACAATTAGTGGAAAGCCATATAAGCAGCAATCCATTTGATTCCCTAAATTCTTTTTTGATATCTTATTCAGTAATAAAGGCTTGTGGGGTAATTGAAGTTATTTATAAGAGTATGATAGTTCAAAAAATATCTATAGGAGCGACGACGGAGGCACACAATTATTTTGAAAAAAACATTATTGATAGCTCCTCCAATCCGAAAACCGGTATAATTCTGAAGCTTTTAGAAGATATCAATCCTGTTTGGAAGCAATCATTTGAGGATAGAATTCATGGTCAAAATGAAAAGGGGTCGCTTAACTCTCTTGTTAATGGGAGTGAATATTCTTTAGTGTAAATGGAATAATTCACCATTCAGTTGTCAA
>CAZBEQ010000006.1:0-97285 GCA_964490975.1 uncultured Oscillospiraceae bacterium
GCTAGATGAATCTGTACTAAACTCGATTTTCTATGCAACCGGCTAGATGAATCTGCACTAAACTCGATTTTCTATGCAACCGGCTAGATGAATCTGCACTAAACTCGATTTTCCATGTAAACGGTCAGATGATTCTGAACTAAACTTACACATGACCAGTAGTTAAAGGCTATGTTCGCTAAAGAAAAACAAACGACTAGTCAGTTTTATACATTGCTGTCTAAATCAACTAAACGATAGAAGTTCTCTGACGTCAGATAGAAACCTGTCAAAAACAATTTGAAGGCCAACATAATGTGGTATATAATGTGTAGGTGTAATATATGCAATAGAAACGTACGACACGTCTATTGAAAAAGGAGACAGTATGTTCAAGGTCTTTCTTGTCGAGGATGAGATCGTGGTACGCGAAGGTATACGCAAAAACATTCTTTGGGAGCAGTATGGCTTCTATTATGCCGGTGACGCGCCGGATGGAGAACTTGCTCTGCCATTGATCCGCCAGATACAACCCGATCTTCTGATTACTGATATCAAAATGCCTTTCATGGATGGATTGGCACTGATCGAACTGGTTCGTAAGGAAATGCCGGCGATAAAAATAATCATCATAAGCGGACATGATGATTTTTCATATGCGCAGCAGGCCATTCGCATGGGTGTGGAGCAATACCTGCTAAAGCCGGTCGTAAAGGGAAAAATGGTTGAGATCCTGACTGCGCTGTATAAGAAAATGGAAGCCGAAAAGCAGCAGCAGGAATACCTCTTAAGATTCCAGCGGGAGGTTCACGAATATGAGACGTTTGCACGCAGGAGGTTTTTTGAGCAAATAGTTACCGGTGGCATGAGTGTACTGGAAATATCTGAAACTGCGAAGGCGCTGGACATTGATATGAATGCCCCCTACTACAATATCGTACTTTTTTCACTTAGCAGCGCCGGATACGACGGAAGTGCTCCGGAAGCCTATACAGATGCGGTTGCAGTGATACAGGAAAAGATTAGAAAGTACATTACTGAAAATACCGAGTTGATTCTATATATATGGAACGTTACTACATATGCTGTTTTGGTTAAGGGCGACAAAGATGATATCACCTTGCGAACAGACGATTGTATCAAGAACATTCAGAGAAGCTGTGCCATGGCCGGACGCGATGTAAGCTGGTATATTGCATGCGGCTCTCCGGTTTCGCGGCTTGGGACTATTCCGGCCTGCTTTGAAGAGGCAAGCCGTATTTTATCCTATCGTTATCTTTGCCCGGAGGCGCATATCCTGTCTGAAGCGGACGGCAGAGATTTTCAAAAAAGAAACAGCTCTAGAGCAAACATAGATAAGAAGGGAATAGATCAGAAAAGTATACGTACATTTTTAAGCAGCGGGGCGAGAGAGGAAATCGATCGCTTTATAGATCAACTGTTGCTAAGCGATGAAAGGGAAACCGTTTCCCAGGAAATGTTTTGCAGGTATCTTACAATGATGGTTTACTTTGCGGCGGTCGAGTATCTGGACTCGATCGGCTGCCGTGCAGATACCTTTTGGTCGCTGGAACTGCGGCCGAATGACAGTATGTCGACGCCGGAGGAAGCCAGACAATATGTTAGCCAGGTCATGAGGCAGGCAATCGTCTTGCGTGACAATGAAAGCAAAAAGCAGCAGCGGGATCTGCTCAACAAAGCAATCGAGTACATTGATGAGAATTATCAGGAGGAGTCTATGTCTCTTGAAAGGGTGGCTAAAAAAGTGAATGTCAGCCCTAACTATTTTTCTGCGATATTTAGCCAGGAAGTCGGGCTTACGTTTATAGAATACCTCACCGGCAAGCGGGTAGACGAGGCGAAGCGCATGCTCCGTCAAACAGACAAGCGTTCCGGAGAGGTAGCTTTAACAGTTGGGTATAAGGACCCGCACTATTTCAGCTTTGTGTTCAAGAAAGTAACTGGCAGTACACCTAGTGAATATCGCAGAGGAGAAAAGCTGTGAAATTAAACTTCCGGCGAAAAGGGAAAAATGAAAAAATCACTATGCAGAGCGAACTCTGGAAGATGATCCTGATTGTCGCGCTGCCGCTGATGATTGTAATCATTATAATTGCGTCCATCGGAATTGGGTATGCGTTGCAGTATAATTCCATACTGAACAACGTCACAACGGCTTCGGATTTTAACCAGAATTTCAAGGAAGATGTCGACCTTAAAATGTACTACTATGTGATAAACAGCCAGTACTCGGAAGGCCTGCCTATCAAGGAGGTACAGTCTGCAGAGATTATAGCCCGGAAGCTGACTGAAACCACGAAGGAAAAGGACAGCCTGCGCGCTATCAGCAGCGTTCTGAACCTGTGTCATAATCTTGAGGAAAAGATAAATCAGATAGCAGAAACGAATGAGTACAATTCACGCGAGGACCAGTTGGAAAACAACATATACATCCTGACAGATCTGATCCAGGAATACATGTACACCTACTTGTATTATGAAGCGGTTCATCTGGATGCTCTGCAAATGACAATGATCAGAAACATGATTGTTCTGATTGGCGTAGTTGTTGTCTTATCGCTGGTACTACTGTATTTTCTGTTAAAAGAGTCGAAAAAACTGAGCGGAAGGATCGTTGATCCGATCGATAAGATTTGTGAGCGCCTTGAAGCCATCGGTAAGGGGAACCTGCTTGTTTGTGAACCGATTCAGGCAGATGTGGAGGAAGTGCAGCTTCTTTCTGATGGAATTGAGAGCATGGTCGGGCACTTGAAGCGGCAGATCGATAAGAACACTGCGCAGGAAAAGCAGCGCCGGCGGACTGAACTGGCATTGCTTCAGGCTCAGATCAATCCGCATTTTCTTTACAACACCCTTGATACTATAATATGGCAGATGGAGTCGGGAGAAATTCCTCAAGCGGTTACGATGGTCAGCAGTCTGTCCAACTACTTCCGTGTTTCCCTGAGCCGCGGCAAGAATGTCATAACGCTTGGCGAGGAAGAGCAGCACATACAAAGCTATCTTGAAATCCAGCGCATGCGTTATCGTGATCTGATGGAATATAAAATCGACATCCCGGATCAGCTGAAATACTTCATCCTGCCGAAGCTCACGCTGCAGCCGCTTGTAGAAAATGCGCTGTATCATGGAATAAAAAATAGGCGCCGCAAAGGCTTTATATGCGTAACCGGCAAAGCTTATGAAGACCGGTTGATCCTTGAAGTGACAGATGACGGGCCTGGTATGACTGAGGAACGTTTGGACGAGGTAAGGGCATCCATGGCAGATGGAGGGCGTGAAGGGTTCGGACTGAGAACTGTGCACCAGAGGATACAGATACTGTTCGGCAGTGAATACGGTTTGACAGTAGAAAGTACGACGAATATCGGCACAAAGATAATTGTGACGATTCCCATGCAGACAGCTGAGGAGGCCAGTGGGTAAAGTTTATTCTACAGTGCCGGTTGGCTTTATGATATGTAACGGTGTTTAAAACTTAAGAGCCTGTAAATTCGAGCCTTGATGTTAAAAATCAAACGTGCCTCGCCTGTGGGTCGTGGCTGCTCGAACAGGACGATGATTTTTCTCGCATTGCTCGGATTAACAGGCTCTATGAGCTTTAAACACATGTTTCATTCATAAAGCCAACCGGGCACTAAACAAAAAACTAGTACAGACTTTTGAGTTTTCAACACTGGTGTAATTCATAAAGCCAACCGGTACTGGACAAAAAACCAGTATAATTTTCGTGGTGGGAGATGTAAAGTATGAAATTGAGAGTTCTTGCAATAGTTGCCTGTGTTGCGGTCCTGCTTTGCGGATGTGCAAAAGAAGCCCAGCCCGAAGCTGATGCAGACAATAATAAGCCTATCGTAGTCGGCTTTTCACAGGTAGGAGCAGAATCGGAGTGGAGGGTAGCCAACACAGAGAGTATTAAGGCTGCGTTGAGTGAGGAGAACGGCTACGACCTGATATTTGACGATGCCCGGCAGGAACAGGAAAACCAGATCCGGATGATCAGAACTTTTATCCAGCAGGATGTAGATTACATACTGTTCTCCCCAAAGGTTGAAACAGGCTGGAGGACTGTCCTTCAGGAGGCAATGGAGGCCGATATACCGGTCATTATGGTTGACCGTGATATTGTAGAGGAAGACAAGGACCTTGTTACAGCATATATTGGCTCGGATTTTCGTGAGGAAGGCGATAAAGCTGTGCAGTGGCTGGAGGAGTTGCTTGAAAAACAGGGGAGAAATTCAGAACCGATCAGGGTCGTAGATATTCAGGGAACTATCGGCTCTGCTGCGCAAATTGGCAGGACAGCTGCGTTGGAACAGGGAGTTGAACGGAATTCCAACTGAGAAATTGTCGCGCAGGAGTGTGGTGATTTTACAAGGGCTAAGGCATATGAAGTCATGGGCGATATTTTAAAGCAGACAAAAGATATCGATGTAGTTTACTGTGAGAACGATGGCGAGGCGCTTGGTGCGATAGATGCAATAGAGGAAGCAGGATTAAAATGTAATCCTGACAACGGCGTGATCGTTATTTCATTTGATGCTACCAAGCTCGGACTTAAGTACTGCCAGGAGGGGAGGATCGCTCTGGATGTGGAATGTAACCCGTTGCAGGGCCCCTACGTCGATGGAATAATCAAACGGCTGCAAAAGGGGAAACCGATCGAACGGGAAATATATATCGCGGAGAGCCAGTTCGACTGCTTCACCATCACACAGGAGATGATCGATAGCAGGAAATACTGATAAAATCAAGCTTTTTACCAGCGGCCGCCCTTTAGAGGGTTAGTCTTAGGGGGCTTTTATGCCGGAAATACATCGGTATAGTTTGGTACGTGTTACCGGCTATGCCGATTTTTCTTGTACCGGGGCCGATGCTTTTTTCATTTGTATGCTGTACATAGGAATTTGCTGTGAGTATTGGGTGGCAGTACGGGCGAGGTTCAGTTTTTTGTTTTTTAAAAGTTTCCTATTGACATTAGTAAAGGAATATGACAATATGTTATTGGTTAATGGTTAAAGCCATTAACCAATATGCTTCATAAGAGGGTGATTAAGTGGATACCAGCCTGCCTGTTTTTATTCAGATTCAGGCGATTATTGAAAACGATATCATAAACGGGATATACGATGTTGATGATCTTATCATCTCTACTACGCAAATTTCCCGCGTATACAACGTTAACCCGAGTACGGCGGTCAAGGCAATCAGCCGTTTAACCGAGGACGGAATACTTTACAAACGGCCGGGGATCGGTATGTGCGTAGCAGAGGGCGCGAGGAAAATAATTTTTGAACGAAGAAAGAAAGCCTTTCTTGAAAACGCTCTCGATGAATTTCTAGCCGAAGCCAATACGTTGAATATCCCTACCGATGAACTCATAACACTCATAAAGGAGAGAATAGAAAATGATTGAATTCAAGAACGTAACAAAAAAATACGGTGCTACAACAGCCATTGACCGTGTTTCACTGAATATTCCCGAAAGCGGTATCTACTGCCTTCTTGGGAGAAACGGGGCGGGAAAAACTACACTAATGAAGTTGATAGCAGGACATATCGCTGCCACAGATGGGACGATTACAGTTGATGGTTGGCGTGTTTCGCCTGATAAAATGCCGGATAATGTTAACTTCATTGAAAACGGCTCTGTTCAATTCAATATGCGGGCATCCGAGTTGATCAATGCTGCCGCCGAATTACAAGAAGGCTTTGATCGTGATTTCGCGAATGAAATGACAGGACGGTTCGAGCTTGACACAAGAAAGAAATACAAGCAGTTGTCATTTGGAATGAAAACCATGCTGACGGCGATTATAACGCTAGCCAACAATTCAAAAGTCATTTTGCTTGATGAACCGACGCTGGGTTTTGACGCAATCATGCGTGACCAATTCAACACACTGCTATTGGAAAGCTACCACGACCATCCGCGCGTCATAATCGTATCCACACATCTGATTGATGAAATAGCAAAAGTGACGGAACGGCTCATTATCATTAATAGGGGGCGTATACTCTTGGAGACTGGAATTGAAGATATCGACGAGAAGGCATATACATTGTCAGGCCCGGCAAACATAGTTTTACCACTTATCAACGGACTCAACTGTATTGGCAAAACCACGGTTGGCAGTATGACGGCGGCTTACATCTACGGCGACAGGATTACCCCTCCACAGGGCGTAACACTTGACCGCTTGGGCTTACAAGACTTTTTCATTAATATTGTTGGAGGGAAAAACCATGAATAAGAATATTTGGGCAATAGCGAAACTAAACCTAAAGAATATAAGGACTCCATATTTTGTTACAGGATTAATCTTTTCTATCCTGTTCGTTCAAAGCATTGTTTATACAATAATCGCGGTATCCAGTAAAAGTGCAGGGGAACAACTTCAGATCAGTTGCGTAGATTACTTATGGCTGTTAATAATAATGGCAGCAATATATATTCCAACTAAAAGCTTCCGCAGAATCGTCAACCTTGGTGGAAAGCGCGACGGGTTTTTCTGGGGCAGCTTAGCGTGTTATGCCACTCTGGCCGCTGCGGTGACTATAGCCACTACATTTTTATACTATACATATGAGCGTTTACTGATAAGCACAGGATATTTTACAGGCTATGAAACGTTCATACAGAATCCCGCGCTTATGGATAATCATTATGTTTCTGTCAGTTTAATCGAAGTATTTGGTTGGCTCGGAAATGGTGCTGTTATAGCTTTTTTCCAACAATTTGCGTTTCTCTTTCTTTTGGCCGCTGTAGTCCATACTTTCACAGCTCTGCAGGATAAATGGTATGGTTGGGTAACAGATGCGATAATTGCCGCGATCCTTGGGATATTTATTCCCATCACTCCATTGCGGGTGTGGCTGCTTGAACTCTTCAACCTGATTATTTTCAACTCGAATGCGCTTGTGCAAATATCGGCTTGCATACTTTTAGCTATTGCAGTTTATTCGTTGAGTAAACCGATTTTTGCGAGGAAAGCAATATGAAATGAGGCTATACAAAGGAATGATGGGTTGCAGCGTGTAAGGCCAGGCATTGGTGCCAACCTGCAACCGCATCTTGCTTGACAGACGCGGTCCCAACCGTTTGGAAATGGCATCAGTTAGTAATCAGCAAAATGAACATATTGAAAATCCCCAAGCATAACTTCCTTTCGGTGCAGTCCCAAAATTTGCTTGCTTCGTAAATCCCTAAGTTGGCCGCCTTTTCAGGTGGTCGTTTTTTTACTGTCTATAGTTAAAAAATTACGGTCGATTCGAATAATTGTCAACATTTTTATCCAGTTGGTTAAAATTCTTACGCGGTTCTTACAATGATATTTTTTTTATTTTTTAAATGTGATATAAAAAAGCTGAAGAGGAAATATCTTCATAATAAAAATAGTATTTTGGGAGGAAAGCGAAGTATGAAAAAATTCATTACTATTCTTCTTGTCCTGACAATGGTACTGGGACTTTGTGCATGTGGAACACAGGCACCCGCATCATCCGATAAGGGATCCGGCAAATTGATCACCGTTGGCTTTGCACAGTGTAAAGCTGATGAATCCGACTGGCGTAAAGCAAACACCAAGTCCGTACAGGAAGCCCTCAGTGAAGCAAACGGCTTCAAACTGATCCTTGCTGACTCCAACAACGATGCTGCAAAACAGGTATCAGACGTTCAGGGATTCATTGACCAGGAAGTTGACTACATAATTATCGCAGCTGTTAACGCAGATGGTTGGGATACTGTTCTTGCAAATGCCAAGAAAGCCGGCATACCCGTTATACTGATGGACCGTACTATCAATGCTAGTGAAGATCTTTACACCTGCTGGCTTGGCGGCGGCTTCTATAATGAAGGCGTGAAGGCAACTGATTGGATCGCAACAAGATTTACAAAGGATCAGCAGGTCAATATAGTCAATCTTCAGGGACAGCTGGGTGCTTCCGCTCAGGAAGGCCGTACCAAGGCTCTTGAAGATGCCATTGGTAAAAACAGCAACTGGAAGATGCTTGCTCAGCAGACAGGTGAATGGAGCACTGATAAGGCAAAAGAAATCATGACTTCATGGATCAAGCAGTACGGCGATGACATCAATTGCGTATATGCTGAAAACGACAATATGGCTGATGGTGCAATCCAGGCTCTCACAGAGGCTGGCAAGAAGGTCGGCGGAAAAGATGGCATAGCTATCATTTCATTCGATGCTAACAGGGCATATCTCCAGATGACTCTCGAAGGCAAAATCAACTGTAACGTAGAGTGTAACCCTCTTCTTGGACCTGGTGTTGCAGCTCTTATCAAGAAGATCCAGAGCGGCGGAACTCCTAACAAGAAAGAGTCTGTTGATGAAACAGCTTTCTACTATGACACGATCACTCAGGCAGTCATCGATGCTCGTCCGTACTAATAGACGTGGGAACATGCAAACTGAATTCTCAAATTGAATCGTAATCCGAAATTCGGTTCGGGGGGATATATAGTCTCTCCGAACCGAAATTTGTAACTAAGTTTAAGGTGGGCATTACTTTATGGATAATATGAAGCAGGAACAAAACAACACATCTCTGATAATGAGCGGAGTCGGTAAATCCTTCCCCGGCGTTCGTGCGCTCAGCAATGTTGACTTCAAACTGCGCCGCGGTGAGATACATGCCCTGATGGGAGAGAACGGTGCCGGAAAGTCAACGCTTGTAAAGGTGCTTACCGGGGTATATTCCATGGATGAGGGAAGTGTCCGGCTGGAAGGCAATCCTGTCGTGATACGTTCGACGCATGATGCGCAAAAACATGGTATAAGTACCGTTTATCAGGAAGTGAATCTGTGTTGGAATCTTACTGTTGCTGAGAATCTCTTTCTGGGGCGTGAACCGCGTACAGCAGGTTTGATCGACTGGCGTAAAATGAACCGTCAGGCAGGAGAATTATTGCAGGAGCTTAATATTTCGGCTGATCCGACGGCGCAGCTTGACAGCTGCTCGATTGCGATCCAGCAGATGATTGCGATCGCACGTGCAGTTAATACAGAATGTAAGTTTTTGATTCTTGATGAACCCACTTCATCCCTTGATGCCGATGAGGTAAATAAGCTTTTTATGCTTATGAGACAGCTCAAGAATAAAGGCGTAGGAATAATCTTTATCACACATTTTCTTGAACAGGTCTATGAGATCTGTGACCGTATAACAGTGCTCAGAAATGGAGAACTGGTCGGGGAATATGAGGTGGATAAACTGCCGCGTCTCGAACTTGTAACAAAGATGATGGGAAAGGAAATCGAGAACCTTTCAAGCCTTAGTGTGAACAAGGATGAGTCGAGGTTTAAAGGGGAGGTTCCCATTATTGAGACCAGAGATTTGTCAAGTGGCAGCTCCAGAGTTGCCCCCTTTAGCCTGAAAATGTACAAAGGCGAGGTTGTAGGCTTCAGCGGTCTGCTCGGCTCCGGCCGCAGTGAACTGGTGAGGGCGGTATATGGTGCTGATAAAGCTGTTCAGGGACAGCTGCTCATAAAAGGGAAAAACATAAAAATTAAAAATCCTTTAGATGCTATGAAACAAGGGATGGCTTACTTACCGGAAGACAGAAAAGCTGATGGGATTTTTGCGGATCTTTCCGTAAAGGAGAATATCATTATTGCCCTTCAGGCAAAACATGGATTATTAAAGCGCTTGAGCCGAAAGGATATTGAGAGATATGCCAATGAGTATGTAAAACTGCTCAACATCAAAACTGCCAGTATCGACACTCCTATCAAGAGTCTTTCAGGCGGTAATCAGCAAAAGGTTATCCTGGCGCGTTGGCTTCTTACTAATCCTGAGTTTATGATATTGGATGAACCAACCCGTGGAATCGATGTCGGTACAAAAACGGAAATACAAAAACTGATACTGAAGCTTGCTGGCGAAGGTAAAAGCGTAGCTTTTATTTCCTCAGAGATGGATGAAATGCTTAGGACATGTTCAAGAATGGTGGTCATGCGAGATCGGCACAAAGTCGGGGAACTGGCCCAGGGTGAACTGGATCAAAGCACTATCATGAGGACAATAGCAGGGAGGGAGAATGACAATGAATAATATCAAGCCACTTGCCAAGAAACTTCTGAGCAGTCGGTTAACTTTCTCCTTGGTGATTTTGTTGATTGTGGTGGTCCAGAATATTATTACGACACCGTCATTTTTCCATATTTCAATCACCAATGGTTTGATTACCGGTTATATACCGGATATTCTTGATGAGGCAAGCTTACTTATAATTGTAACAATGGGTATGACTTTAGTTGTAGCTGCAACCGGCGGTGTGGATATCAGTGTCGGTGCAATTATGGCAATTGCAGCCAGCTTCTCCGGTCTTTTGCTCAATGGTGCGGAATACAGAACGGAAGTTTTTCACAGCCCGTACCTTCTGGCACTTTTGGTAGGGCTTATTGGTGGGGCACTTTGTGGTGCTTTCAACGGCTTTCTGGTGGCAGGCTTGAAAATCCAGCCAATGATAGCCACGCTGATACTGTTTACAGCCGGGCGCTCCATAGCAAAGCAAATAACCCATGGACAAACTATTTATAATATGAATCCGGCTTATAAATGGTTAGGGGTTCAAATACCCGGTGTGCCTGTCAGAACAACAATTATTGTATCCATAGTCATAGTCATACTGGTGGTTTTGTTTACAAAGCTTACAAGCTTGGGCCTTTATGTCCAGAGTGTGGGAATAAATGGTTCATCCTCCAGGCTTGTGGGGCTGAATTCTACTGCAATAAAGTATTTGGTATTTATATTCTGCGGAGTATTAGCCGGAGCGGCCGGGCTTGTCGGTTCCAGCAGTCTGGGAAGTGTGAATTCCGGAGAATTGGGTTTGAGCATAGAAATGGATGCCATATTGGCGGTAGCTTTAGGTGGAAACTTGCTCAGTGGCGGTAAATTCAGCATAGCTGGCTCTGTTATAGGGGCATATACCATCCAGGCTATTACTACGACATTATATGCTATGAATGTACGTGCGGATCAGTTGAATGTATTTAAAGCGGTTATCATTATATTTATCATTGTTGCCAACAGTGATGTGTTCAAGGAAAAAGTCACGAAATTGACCCGTAAATTATTCAGCAAGAATGTATCCGTTGGAGGTTAGTATAATGAAAAACAGTAAAGGCATTGTGCCAGGTTCTGATCTTTTGACTAAACGGAAGGGAATAGGCAATACAGGTGTATTGTTGTTAATTACGGTATCTCTTTTCGTAATTCTATATATCGTCTCACTATTCATGTTTGCAGATAGCAACTTCGCGAAATATTCTGTGTTTTTCAACTTGTTTAACAACAAAGCTTACTTGTTGATGCTAGCGTTGGGACTAACTGTTGTTATGATCACCGGCAGCATAGATATCTCTGTTGGCGGTGTGACGGGATTGATAAGTATGGTTATTGCAGCGATGCTTATGGACGGCGGGGTAAGTGCGGTATGGACGATCCCGGTGTCGATGGGAATAGGCTTGGCGTTTGGTATTGTACAGGGTTTTCTGGTTTCATATTTGGAAATCCAGCCTTTTATCGTAACACTGGCGGGTATGTTTTTTGCTCGTGGTATGATAAGTGTTATCAACACTAAATCTGTGCCGATAACGAACGAGTTGTTCATGAGCTGGTCGAGCGCCAAGGTATATATCCCGCTTTTATACAATGAGCGCAATAACGGTACACGTGACGTTGCATACCTTACTCCGGCTGCTATTGTGGCTATTGTTGTTTTAATAATCCTGATCGTAGTTCTTAAAAAGACAAAGTTCGGGCGTTCTCTGTATGCTATCGGAGGCAATACCCAAAGTGCGCTGTTGATGGGTATCAACGTCAGAAGGACCAAGTTTATGGCACATGTACTTTGTGGCCTGCTTGCCGGTGTCGGCGGCTTTCTCTATACACTTTTTGCTCCATCCGGAAACCCAGGAAATGGGTATGGCTATGAAATCGATGCTATTTCTTCGAGCGTAATAGGCGGCGCGATGCTGACAGGTGGTATAGGGCTTCCTATAGGAACTCTTTTCGGAGTATTGATAAATGCCCTCATAGAGCGTGTAGTTCCACTGCTTGGTATCGTTGAAGCATCCTGGCCAAGAATTATCACCTCGGCATTTCTGTTCGTATTCATAGTACTTCAGAGCATATTAGCAAGCGCCGGCAAAAAAGGCGGCTTTATGCTGATGCTGCCTGGATGGATGAAGATCAAGAGTACCGTGAAGCAAAAAGAAGACTTGAAATCATAGTGGAGTGTGCCGGCTTCCGGCAGTAAAGCCCCGGGCTTTGAACCCCGGGGTTCTTTAATTTGCAGGTTTCTTCTTTACTGCGTCAAATCAATCCTGAATATTTTATCATTAGATTGACATTAGTTGGAACTGAGTGTTATACTATTCAATAGTTAACTAACTAATAATTATGATATTAACAATTAACAAGTTAATATACAACTTTATTACAGGGTGATGAGGAATTGGGAAGTAACGAAAACAATTATGAAAATCAAATCAGTAACAGGACGATCATTCATCAAATCATTGGGCTTTCAATGAGACACAGGAAAATCATGCAGAGCTGCCTGGATAAAACAGGTGTCTATCAGGCCCAGCATCACCTGCTGATGAGAATCTCCCATAACCCGAATGCTTCGCAGAAGGATATTGCCATGTCGATGGATGTATCTGCAGCTACGATAGCGGTATCACTGAAAAAACTGGAAAGGGGAGGATACATCAAAAAGGAAATGGATAAAGGCGATAATCGGCTAAATCAAATTACCATTACTGATAAAGGGAACAAGGTCGTAGAACAAAGTAAACAGATTTTTGAATCAAGAGATCGAAAGATTTTTGAGGGTTTCTCTGAAGAAGAGAAACATACACTGTCTGCTTTGCTGCAAAAGCTGGATACCAATCTGGTCAGGATGGAAGATGAAATAAAATCACAAAAATGAAAGGACATAGTGTTATGAAACGGTATTGGAAATATATCAAACCTTATCTGCCTGCATTTATCATAGGACCGATCCTTATGATCGTGGAGGTTATTGGCGAAGTTGTGATGCCTCTGTTGCTGAGCAACGTGATCGATTATGGAGTAAGCGGCGGTAGGGGAATTTCTTATATAATAACGATGGGTGTGACTATGGTGGTCACAGCATTGTGCATGATGGCAGGCGGCGTCGGGGGAGCTTATTTTGCCGTCAAGGCATCCACGGGGTTTGCGAATGATTTGAGGAAAGACATGTTCAATCAGATCCAGAAGTTCTCCTTTAACAATATAGATAGATATAATACAGGTTCTTTGATTACACGATTAACGAATGATATCACACAGGTACAGAACATGATCCAGATGCTGTTGAGGCTGGCCCTGAGAGCGCCGGGCATGCTTATCGGTGCGCTTATTATGGCTTTTGTGCTAAATGCAAAGCTGGCATTGGTTATACTGTGTGTAATACCTTTGTTATCGATTGCGATCTACTTTATTATGAAGACTGCCTTTCCCCGGTTCACGATCATGCAGAAAAAGCTGGACGCACTCAATACTGCCACCCAGGAGAACTTAACTAATATCAGAGTCGTAAAATCCTTTGTCAGAGAGGGATATGAAGAAGATAAATTCGAAGAGGCCAATAATAACCTTAAAGATAGTACAATAAATGCAATAAAGGTTGTTATCCTGGCCATGCCTGGTATGATTCTGGCGATGAATATCACGACCCTGGCAGTGGTGTGGTTTGGAGGGAATCAGATCATTGCAGGCAGCATGACCACCGGAGTTTTGACTGCATTTGTGAACTATGTTGTCCAAATCCTCATATCACTGATGTTTGTTTCCATGATCATTCTCAATAGTTCCAGAGCGCTTGCGTCTGCAAAGCGTATCAACGAAGTCCTTTGTACCGATATCGACCTGACGGATGATGACGCTTCCAAAAAGGAAGTTGCTGTTCAAGACGGAAAAATCGAGTTTAGGGACGTTTTCTTCAAATATTATAAAAGCAATGAGAAGTGGGTCCTTGAGGATATTAATCTTGTAGTGCACCCGGGTGAGACGGTAGGTATCATTGGTTCGACTGGCTGCGGAAAATCTAGCCTGGTTCAGCTTATCCCCAGATTATATGATGCAGATCAGGGAGAAGTACTGGTTGATAATGTAAATGTGAAGGACTACTCTCTGAAGAACCTTCGAGACGGAGTCGGTATCGTGCTGCAGAAAAATATTCTGTTTTCCGGCACAATCAAAGAAAATCTCAAATGGGGCGACGAAGATACAGATGATAATACGTTATATCAATTTGCGGAGAATGCGCAGGCACATGGATTTATCACCTCTTTTAAGGAAGGGTATGAGACCGAGCTTGGCCAGGGCGGCGTAAATGTCTCCGGCGGGCAGAAGCAAAGGCTATGTATAGCCAGAACGCTGCTAAAGAAGCCAAAGATACTGATTCTCGATGACAGTACGAGCGCTGTTGATACCGCAACGGAAGCCAGGATCAGGGAAAGCTTCAATAATGAGCTGAAGGGTACGACGAAAATTATAATAGCACAAAGGATATCCTCTGTAATTGATGCTGACAAGATCGTTGTCATCGATGATGGACAGATTACCGGAGTTGGTTCCCACCAGGAATTGATGCAAAGCTGTGAAGCATATGCGGAGATTTACTACTCACAGATGGATAAGAAGGTGACAGCATAATGAGTCATATTAGAGAAGAGAGAAAAGAAGAATTATTACGCAGATATGGTAGCAATACAAACAATGCCGGCGGCCCCGGCGGAATGAGACCCGGCGGACCGGGAGGCAGGCGGCAAGGCGGTTTCGGCGGGCCACATGGCGCAATGGGCGGAGGTAAGCCTAAAAACACAAAAACGGTAATCAACAGGCTTTTTTCTTATCTGGGACGTGATAAGATTAAAATATTGTTCGTTTTTGCCTGTGTACTGGGTAGCACACTGGCCAGCTTGGGCGGCAGCTATATTTTACGTCCTGTCATCAACAATTTGGTGTCTCCAGACCGCTCTGCAGCAGAAAAACTGGGCAACCTTGGACTGGGTATCCTTGTCATGGCCTGCATCAATTTTGCAGGTGTCATAACTGCATACCTGCACCAGCGAATCATGGTAGGAGTGTCCCAGAATGCGCTGGTCAGGATCAGAGGGGAGTTATTCAGCAAGATCCAGAAGCTTCCGGTAAAATATCATGATACACATACCCACGGTGATATTATGAGCCGCTTTACAAATGATCTTGATTCGGTCGGTGAGATGTTAAATAATACGCTGCCACAGGTTTTTTCAGGTGCTGTTACGCTGATTGGCACGATAGTACTGATGTTTATAACAAATTGGATCCTGGCAGTCGTTACCATTATCACAGTACCTGTATTGATCTTTGCTGCCGGCGCGCTTGGCAAGCAAAGCAAAAAATATTATAAAGGTCAGCAACAGGCACTTGGGGCGGTCAATGGATATATTGAGGAAACTGTTACCGGACAGAAGGTAATAAAGGTATTCTGTCATGAAGAAACAGCGATGGAGGAATTTGAATTCCTGAGCAACGATTTGCGGAAAAAGCAAATCAAGGCGCAGTTTTTCGGCGGCATAATGGGGCCTGTTATGGGTAATCTCAGTCAGGTGAGTTATGCAATATCTGCTACGGTTGGCGGTGTCCTGTGTCTTACCTCAAATTTTGATATCGGTGGCCTCACCATATTTACTAACTATTCAAGACAATTTTCAAGGCCAGTCAGTGAATTGTCGATGCAGATGAATACGATATTTTCAGCATTGGCGGGGGCAGAAAGAGTATTTGAAGTGATGGATGAGGCGCCAGAGGCAGCAGACCCGGCGGATGCAATTGCAATCTGCTCCGAAGAAAACCTGGCAGAGGGCGCACATCCTATAAAAGGGGAAGTGCTGTTGGAGAATGTGACCTTCGGTTATGATCCCGGCAAGACCATACTTAAAAATTTAAATGTAACAGCAGAACCTGGTCAGAAAGTCGCTTTTGTTGGATCAACGGGCGCAGGGAAGACAACCATAACAAACCTGATAAATAGGTTCTATGAGATCGAGGAAGGACAGATATTGATTGATGGTATCGATATTAAGAAGATCAGGAAGGATTCATTGAGGGGCAATATTGCAATGGTACTTCAGGATACCCATTTGTTCTCAGAAACAGTCAGGGAGAATATCAGGTATGGACGTCCCGATGCAACCGATGATGAAGTGATAGCTGCCGCTAAGATCGCGAGTGCCCATTCCTTTATCGAGAGATTGTCCGATGGATATGACACTGTATTGGAAGGCGACGGCGCGAATCTAAGCCAGGGCGAGCGTCAGCTCCTGAACATCGCCCGGGCCGCTATTTCAAAGGCACCTATTCTGGTACTTGATGAGGCTACCAGCTCCGTCGACACAAGAACAGAAAAGCACATAGAACGAGGTATGGATCGGATAATGAAAAATAGAACAACCTTTGTAATAGCACATAGACTGTCCACTGTTCGAAATTCAAATCAGATCATTGTACTGGAACATGGTGAAATTGTTGAACAGGGTACCCATGAAGAACTCCTCGCAATGACCGGAAGATACCATCAGCTCTATACCGGCGCAGTTGAGCTGGATTAATTGATAGTAATTGATGGTGCCAGGCACTAAAGATAGACAGTTATAAAAGTAACAACTGTCTATCTTTAGTGCCTGGCACCTAGCCATTATATTAAAATAGCTGTGAGGGGGAAGTTAGCATATGCAAGAGGTTAAGGATTTGCTTAATAAACATATAAGCAACATGGGTGGAAGAATCAAAATCGTGCCTGTAGAAATTCTGTCACAAGTTCAGAATGAATGGGTCAAATGCCTGGAGCAGTTGGAAAAGACTGAGATGTATAATAAAATGCTGAAGGATTATTTTATCTTTTCTTTACCTGCGGAAATCAAATCACTGATTTTGATTGCATTACCATCTCCTCCATGCTATGTTGAATTTGAATGGGACTCTGTAAAGATCGAGGCTGACATCCCGCCCGTCTATATTCATAGGGATCAGCAGCTGTCGATGATAAAGAATGTAGTTAGCAATGTTTTTGAACAATATCAACTTAAATCATTTCCGGTCGTTCTCCCCAAGAAAATACTCGCAGCAATAAGCGGCTTTGGAAAGTATGGTAAGAATAATTTGCTATATATTGAAGGAATGGGTTCATGCCATCGCCTTACTGTTTTTGGATCTGACATAATCTGTACTGAAAAAATCGAATTGGCTGCGAGCTTGAGTATGGACAGATGCAGCAAATGCGGTTTGTGCATAAAGCAATGCCCAACCGGCGCTATCAGCAGCAACAGTAAGAAAATAGACGCTGATAAATGTCTGACATTCTATAATGAAAGAAATGAGGAAATGCCTCAGTGGCTGCATAATGATTGGCATAACAGCCTGGTAGGCTGTATCAGGTGTCAGGAACGCTGCCCTGAAAATCGTGGATTATGGAACAGGAAGAAAGTGGGGAGCTTTTCAGCTGAGGAAACGCAGAAGATACTGGATCATACGCCATTTGAGCTTCTTGATACAGCCCTGCAGGACAAATTGGCTGATTTATGTTTAGATCGATATTATAATGTTTTGGCGAGAAATATTATGCTATTGTTAAATCAAACCCGGCTGCAGTAGCTTACCACAACCGGGTTTAAAGAGTTACTTGGTTGCCTCTTTGCGCCTGAGCCTTATCAGAAGTCTTTCAGCATAATGACATTTACACAGCTTTGTTTGCCTATCGCTCTTTCGACGACATTAATACTAAGGGCGATTATAGTTTTACAATCAGCAAAATGTATTATAATGAAAATACAGGTACAGGAATCGAGGAAATAGTTAATGAAGATTTGATCCAATTGCTGCCGGTCATAAATACGCAAAGTGAAAAGGCCAGGTTGTAATAAAACAAATATGATCTTCTGCATTGTTCAGTTTACATTTTTGTATATTGGGTAATGTATATTCATAGTGGATCAAGGGGGGAGTAAATTATGAGGCTTCTTGTAGTTGACGACGCAAAATTAAATCTTATGTTTGCACAGCAGCATCTTCAAATTATGTTTCCTGAAATGGAGATCATTCTTTGCAACGATCCACTGGAAGTAATGGACATACTCAAAGACAGTATGATCGATATTGTCCTGCTTGATATCGTAATGCCCCAACTCTCGGGAATTGATATCCTCAGGCAGATCCGCAGCATGAAGGAATATGACACAGTGCAGGTCATTATGCTGACATCCATTTCAGACAATGAGAGCTTCCGGCAGTGTTTTGACCTTGGTGCTGACGATTATATCCACAAACCGATCGAACCGGTTGAATTCAATGCAAGAATAAAAGCTGCCGTAAAAACAAACAGCAATACGCATATGCTCAAGGAAATGTTCAATCAGGTAAGGATTCAGAACAATGAACTGAAAAAACTGAACAATGAACTGAGAAAGGCACAGACCCAAATGATCCAAAAGGAGAAGATGGCATCACTTGGAATTATGGCTGCAGGTATTGCTCATGAAATCAATAATCCTATTGGTTACGTAAGCAGCAATCTTGAAACAATGCAAAGCTTCGTTGATAGAATACTGGAAATGCTCAGACGTTACAGACAACTTTCAGATGAGATCCAACAGGATCAGGAGATTAAAGCGCTAAAGGAAATGGCCAATGAAGTAAGGAGCCTTGAGAGGAGGCTAAAACTCGATTTCATTCTGGATGACCTTATAAATATCGTGAAGGATTCCAGGGAGGGTATCAACCGTGTCGCGAAAATCGTGTTGAGTCTAAAAAGCTTTGCCAGAAGTGGTTTGGAGGACAAGCAAGAGTGGAGCAACCTTAATGAGATCGTTAATGATGCAATGCTCATAGTGCACAACGAAGCAAAGTACCATATTGATATGGAAAAATCACTAGGGGAAAATCTGGATGCGATCTGTAACAAAGGGCAGATAGGCCAGGTAATTGTCAACCTGCTTATGAACTCTATCCAGGCAATCAAGGAACAGACCCGCGAAACCAGGGGAAGTATCCTGGTTGAAACTTTCAAGGAGAAGGAATATGTCTGCTGCAGAATTACAGATGACGGTCCTGGTATTCCAAAAGAAATTCAGGATAAAATATTTGATCCGTTTTTTACTACGAAGGATGTTGGAAAAGGAACCGGCCTTGGCCTAAGTATTTCGTTTGATATTATAACGAAGAAGCACAATGGAATATTGATGCTTGAAGACAGGGAAGTGGGCACCGCAATGGTTTTCAAGCTTCCACTTTCAGAAGATAGAGCAGAGGAATTGATAAATGAATAAAAAGCTGCTTTTTGTCGATGATGAGGAAGCTATATTAAAATCTCTTACGCGAGGATTTCTTTTTTCAGAATATGAAGTCTTTTCTGTAACCAGTGGAATGGAAGCATTAGCAATAATGGAAAAGGAAAAGGTCGACCTGATCCTGTCGGATATGCGCATGCCCAATATGGATGGCTATCAGCTCCTGAAACAGGTGAAGGAAAAATATCCGAAGGTGATTCGTGTTATCCTTAGCGGGTATGCTGACAGGGATGAGATCGTTAAGGCCGTACAGCATAATATAGCAAAGCTGTACATATACAAGCCATGGGAAAATGAGGAACTGATCCATATATTTGATCAGCTATTTAAAACAGAGGAGCTTCTAGCAAAGAATAATTTATCACTTTTTGTAAACAATCTGGCGGAGCTGCCCACCATCCCTGCAAGTTTTCAAAGGATTATGAAGCTTATTGATCACGATGCCGAGATCAGCAAAATTGTAGAAGAAATAGAGCATGATCAGGCAATAGCCTCAAAGGTGCTTCATGTAGCTAATTCTGCTTTTTATAATCTGAAGACGGGGTCAGTAAAGTTTGCTGTAGCCTACATTGGTCTGCTGAATATGAGGAATCTTCTGCTTTCTACCTCCGTACTGGATATATTCCAGGGATCCGGAGTTATGGCAAGAAATATGGCGGATATTTGGAAGCATGCCTATCTTACAAACCGGATACTGTTCTATATATATGAACACTGTCTGATGAAAAGCTTACCTGATTCCTATCAGTCAGCAGGTTTGCTGCATAATGTGGGAGTTGTGCTTTTCCTGAAGTATAACCCAAAGGATTATATATCCATGATCAATGATAGCTTTGACAAGAATGTAAACCTTCTGGATATGGAGATTGTAAAATTTGGGATAACCCACCAGGAAGCAGGAGGATACCTGCTGAAATGGTGGGATCTTCCCTATCCAATTGTCGAGACCGCTCTTTACCATCATACTCCTTCCAACCCGAGCATTATCAATAAGGAATTGGTCAGCGCAGTACACATAGCTGTCAGGTATGCGTGGAAACTGTTGAAGCAGAAGAATTTCATGTGGGACCAGGATGCGGCCGCATATGAAATACTCAGGACCAACGAGGAAGATATGAACAGGATTTTGAAAAAATTCAGCATATAGAGGGCAATGAACAGCTTTGTGAAATTGAGGAGGAGTACATATTATGTATGAAAAAGACTCGGTGTTGTTTGTTGATGATGAAGAGAATATATTGAGTTCCATAAAGAGAGGCATGATTGACGAGGAATTCAAGTGCTTTTTTGCCAGATCGGCACGCGAGGCTTTGAACATCCTGGAAAAGGAAAAAATCAGCGTCATTGTCACAGACATGAGGATGCCTGGTATGGATGGCCTGACATTACTTAAAGAGGTAAGATTTAAATATCCGTATACGGTACGGGTGGTTCTGTCTGGCTATACCCAGATCCAGCAGGTGCTTGCGACGATCAACCAGGCGGATATCTTCAAATTTATCACAAAACCCTGGAGCCTGGAGGACGAATTCCGGATAATTATACATCAGGCACTGGATTACCACCGGCTGCAACGGGAAAGGGCAGAACTGGAAGCCGTGTTGTCCAGCAAGAATACTACTTATCAGAATATTTTGAAAAATATCGAGCAAACCATTGATGTTGCGAAAAGTAGCGCAGAGGGCGTAAAACAGATTGGGGTCAATTCTTTTGACTATATCATGAAGCTATCGGATTCAGGAACAGACTGTACCGCCATGAGACGTCAGATCGGGAAGGTCCGCAGCATATTTGACACTTTCTCCATTGCGTGTTCTGAGGAGTGGAAGATATTCCAGATATCGTCATTTTCAACAAATGTTGTAAACAGAATAAAAAGCTTGCCGGGTGTGGCTAATGTGACGACAAAGTCCGAATTGGACGAAAATCTGAAGCTGAAAGGCAAGCTCAACCTGACTATGGAACTGTTCAACTGCTTATTTGAACTAATGGTCGAGAAAAGTGATTTCTGCAATATTCGCCTTCTGCTCAGGAAAACATCTCCCGCTAACGGCATTGAAGGATTGGAGTGTACTGTTCAGATTTCATACGCTAATATAAACGCGGACCTGCAAAAAGACTCGAATGAAAGATCTGCCGAAATTGACAGGGATATTGGCCTGCTTACCTCCGTATACGGAGCTTTGCTAGTATACATGGGAGGCAGCTTCGTCTGCGGCAGATCCGGCAATGACTTTGTTGCAAAAATCAACTTTAGGTTCAGTCCGGTAAGCTGACACATAAAAGAGCTGCCGCCTACAAGATTATTTGGATCCGTAAAACAATTTCAGTGCATTTTTTATTGAAGGCTTAAAGACCGTATTATGATTATAGCCATCTAGAAGCTCGTATTTCATGGTAAGACCTTCATAGGTGTGCTTCTTTATATCATTAAGTCTGCCCTCTATAAGGCTGATAAAATGTGGTTCTTCATCGCCGCCAACGGTTACATAAACAGAATATGGCAGAGCTTGCTTTCTTTCATAGAACCAATCTTCAAATTCAGTCATGATTGCATTGCTTGTTGTTGCCTGGAATGAGGGGCTGCCTATGTAATAGTTGGCAAAGGTATCCTTGCCGATCGTGTCACTGTGGTATAATGCATACAATGCCCAATAGCCACCGTAGGAATGACCTGTAAGTGTGGTTCTGCTTGTATCGACACTATAATTGTCATATAGATAAGGTACCAGATTTTCTGTTAAATACTGCAGAAATAGATCCGGCTGTCTTAACAGATCACGCTCTCTGATGCGAAAATAATCATAACCATTCGGATAGCCAACGCTGACCAGGATGACATCCTCAACTTCATCGGAAATCATAAGCTTGTGCAGTTCGGGATGATCGCTGAGCCTCCATATACCATCTGTCATGAGAACCAAAGGATAACTTTTGCTTTTATCGTAATTTGGCGGCAGGGAAACATGAATTATAAAGCTGTCATTGATTTCTTCATCATACATTTTAATTTCGCTAATGTACTCTGCACAGTCGGGGTCGATACCGATAACTTCTTTATAAAATTCGTGTTCTTTTGAAAGCTTGCCAATAGTTATACTTTCCATTTCTGCTGTGGTCATTGCCTTTGAGGCATCAACGCAGGATGCTTCCTTATCACTGTATTCCATTTTGTCAAAATAGCATATGCCTCGAAGCAGAGCCTCGCAATCAATAGTATTATGTCCCGCTCCGGCCATGATGGTGTTGTTTATGGTAAGACCCTGATAATTGTGTTCATTTAAGGCCTTGATCCAATCTTCTGTTTTCTTGAATGAAAGGATCTTTCGGTCATCCTCTGAACGGAAGATGCATACATTAGCGGATAGTGTGGTGTTTCCACCAGTGAAGAAGGCTGCTTCTCTCTCTGAAATATCCAGCTTTTCAGTTCTTTTGGACAATTCCGGATTAACGAGCAGATAATTTGCAACACTGTTACTGTTATGCAATAAAAAGGCTGTGAAATATCCCGCTGTTTCATACCCTGCAAAGCAGATATTGTCTGTATCTATCTTATAATTTTCACACAGCCATCCAAGCATATTATCAGTTAAAAAGGCTTGATATGCCTGCGGATTTTCCACAAAGTCACGATTTGCTTCTGCAGCAGCTTCTTTTTTGTCTGCACTGTTAATAATTGCAAGAAGTGTTTGCGGTGCTTTGGAATTCAGATAATCATTAAGTGCTTTTACCTGAATTTCATTAAATCCAGCTCCATGTACCAGGTATAAGGATGCAGGCTTGGAGGGATCATAGGAAGAGCTTTTTAATAAGTCTATTTCATATATGCTTCCGATCTCTTCATCTAAGAGTGTGATCTGATCACAAAGCTTAGAAGTTACTAAAACTACTTTTGATTTTTCAGAAGCTGTCATGCCGTTTGGGTATGTCCTTGATTCTTTAACATTGACCGTGCCATCCAGTTCAGGCTTGGATCCCTCAGTATCAGTAGTAGTATTCAGTTCAGGCTTGGATTGTTCAGTATCGGTTATTTCAACTGAGCTTGGCTTGGATTCTTCATCAGCGCTCCCGTTACAGCCGCTCAGTGCTGATATGATTGTAAGTGAGCAAAGAATAATAATACAGATCCTTATTAATGGTTTCATAGGTGATCCCCCTAAAGTATTTATATGGATTCATATTACTGTATATTGAGTCGGAGGTCTTGTTAATTCCTGCTTAATTTTGTCCGGTTCATATTAACGGGAGCCACAATTCACTAAGCACATCATCTCCATTTCGGAAGCCTTCCCTGCAGACCTCCAGCATTCCCAGCTCTTTTACCTGATATGATGAGTAAGGCAGAAAGTTCATATAGATTTTATTCCAAAGTTTTTGAATTGCCGTCGGGCGCATACCCTTACATTTAAAAACCAACCACTTCCCGGCCGGTATTTCTACTATTTCATATCCATCAGGAACATCATCCTTGACAGACTCAACACCAACGCTCATGCGGAACTCACTACCATCCGGCTTACAGCCGATTCCATCATGAATTCCCAGAATCGAGTCTGAAAAGTAGGCTGTGTCATCCTTCAGCGTGTACAATTCATCATACATGCCTTCAGATGCCCATTTTTCAAGGTGTTTTGGAATGATGTCCTGCCTGTCTTCGAGCAACTGAGTTTGAAATACTTTGGTTTTAGCAATAATCTTTGTGTAACTGTGGTTAATGATCTGATAATCAAGGGTAGCCCCTCCGTGCACCTGTAAGTTAATGCTCAGTCTGTTATACAGCTTTAAGCCGGCATTGTTTCTTCTTACGGCATTTGGAGTAGCCCCGTGAAACCTGGTAAATGCTTTTGTAAAGCTTTCCGCAGTTTCATAACCATATTTTAATGCAATGTCCAGAATAGTCTTATCAGTTAACAGTATCTCTTCACCGGCTAACGCAAGCTTACGGTTGCGGATATATTCGCCTGCAGTTATACCTGTTACGATACTGAAAATCTTTTGGAATTCATATTCCGACGAGCATACCTGCTTTGCGAGCATATTCAGTTTAAGTACACTCAGATCGTCATCGGTCAAGTGCAGCTCTATATATTCTATTACCTTTTGCAGGCGGCTAATCCAATTCATTTGCGGTTCTCTGAACTCCATGAAATATATTGTAATTAGCCTTATAATATCAAATGTGGCTCATTATATCAAATAGTAAACGCCAGGCCCTATTCCTAAGCCAATGACTTAATATCATAAATGCTATAGGCTTCCAGTTGAATTTGGCCAGGATGTTTATCTGGCTGGCTGTTTCAATTGCCGGCGCATATATTATAGCCTGCTGCCATGTATTAATAAGGTGAACAGGATGGTGACAAGAGAAGTGCTTTCCTACGAATAAAGTAGTATAAGTATTAAACCCTCCACTATAACACCAGGCTTTTGTTTGGTGTTATTCTTTTTGTATCAATCAAAAGGAGGAACATATGATGGAAGATGTGATCAAGGTAGAGCATCTGTCGAAGTCTTACGGGAATCTGAAAGCCGTGGATGATTTGAGCTTTTCGGTAAAGCGCGGTACGGTATATGGATTGCTTGGGGCGAATGGCGCAGGCAAGAGTACCACGATCGAGTGCGTTCTAGGCACAAAAACGGCAGACAGCGGTACGGTCTCAATACTTGGAATGAGCCCGGCAGCTAATCGTAAGGAGCTTTTTGAGCAGGTCGGTGTACAGTTTCAGGAGGCAAATTATCAAGATAATATAAAAGTCGGTGAGCTATGCGAGATAACGGCCTCACTTTATAAGAACCACGCGGATTATAATAGCCTGCTTTCTAAATTCGGCATTGCGGACAAGAACAAGACACTTGTAAAAGAGCTTTCAGGTGGGCAGAAACAGAGGTTGTTTATAGTACTTGCTCTTATTCCTGATCCAAAGGTGGTTTTTTTGGACGAGCTGACCACAGGCCTTGATGCAAGAGCAAGACGGGACGTGTGGAAGATACTTGAAAGGCTTAAGGCAGAAGGGCTTACTATTCTGCTGACCTCACATTCAATGGACGAGGTCGAGACTTTGTGTGATGAAATCTGCATTTTGAAAAAAGGCAAACCGGTCTTTTGTGGAACAGTTACGCAGGCAATAGAGCAAAGTCCCTGCGAAAAATTTGAGGATGCTTATCTTTGGTTCACAGATGAGGAGGTAATAGAAAATGAAAGCTTATAAAACAATGCTTAGAACAGAGCTGGTGCTGTCTTTGCGCGGTATGGACATGTTGATCTTTGCAGTTATCATGCCGATAATCGTGCTTGTAGTCCTTGGTGTAATTTACGGTGATAAGCCTGCGTTTGACGGAGCACCGTATACCTTTATACAGCAATCATTAGGTGCCCTGGCAACTATTGCGATTTGCGCAGGAGGCGTAATGGGCCTGCCGCTGGTAGTATCGGACTATAGAAGCAAGCAGATACTGAAAAGGTTTAAGGTGACACCGGTAAGTCCTGTAACGATCTTGCTGGCAGAGGTGACGATGTACTTTTTGTATGCTCTGGTATCGCTCATTTCACTATTGCTGGTTGCAGTCCTGTTTTTCAACTTTAGAATGCAGGGCAGTATTCTGCAATTTATCCTTGGCTGGCTGTTAGTTATGGTTTCCATGTTCAGTATTGGCATGATGGTTGGCGGAATAGCGAAAAACTCTAAAATTGCAGGGATAATCGCGAGTGTATTATATTTCCCAATGCTTGTTTTTTCAGGCGCGACGCTTCCCTATGAGGTAATGCCTGCAGCAATGCAAAAAGCAGTGGACATTCTGCCCCTGACGCAGGGTATCAAAATCCTGAAATCCGCTGCTCTTGGCTTGCCAATAGACAACATATTCCTGCCAATAGCAGTAATGGCAGGAATAGCGATAGTTTGTTCATTTATTGCAGTTAAATTTTTTAAATGGGAATAGATCAATCAGTTATTGCCTGTGTCCAATATCTGTTGCCATAAATATCGGTCAAATGGTATGTCATGCGGTAGTTGTTGTTTGTAACTGACAGATTCTCAATAGTCCATTCTAAACATTGTCGAGACCAAGGTCTATGATTTCTGCGGAATATCTGAGGAAATGCTGATAAAAAGACTCGGGGAAGTAAACCTTGAGGATTTCGACTATAAGTTTAAGTATTCTAACTTTGGCATTGCAACTGTTGGAATGGTGCTTGAAAAAATATACGGAAATGATTACACCGCATTGATGAATGATTATATCTCGGATGACTTGGGACTTGCAAACACGAGAATTTCAGATGGTACAGGTGATCTAAAAAATAGCTGGGAATGGTCGGAATCAGATTCATATATACCGGCAGGAGCGATATTATCTAATATTGATATTGTCAAATCGTTCGCCAGACTATAGAATTCGGCGACTGTTATGGGAATTGAGCTTCTGACTTCATTGCAAAAGTGACAAATTTCAGCCTGCTCGGGGGGGTGTGGCATTCATTAGGGGACATAATGACTTTACTCTAAAATTATGCTCAAAATTTGAAGTAGGGGCCATTTTTTCAAAATTGGGTTATAGTTGATACTTTTACGTAATAATAACTCATAACCCAGTATTATACAGTGCAATTTTGGCCCTTACCTCAAAAATTGAGCAAAAAACTAACCAATCGAGCCGACTGTGGCCCTTACCTCAAAAGTTGAGCAAAACTCACTGAGCAAACTCACTATTCAAGGTAAAATCAATTTCTGCTTATCAATTATCTTTGATCCACTGCCTGTAATCTGCAAGTATATCTTTTGAGGCTTTGTCCACAGACGCTTCAATATTGTATATATTGGTCACATTGCCGTATTTCGTGGTTGGTGAGCCTGCATCTGCATTTACTGTTGCCTCGCATGTACCGGAGAGTTTCCCGTTTTCAAGTGTCATCTCGAATTCCATCAACTCTCTTGATGGTACACCCTCCGGAAGATTGTAGCCTACCGCTATCAACTTGTTGCCATCGATTTGTACTAATATCGGCTGCAGCATTGTATCACGGCTAATTGTCATGGATGGACCCATTTTCAATATGAGCTGTCCTGGATCATCTTCCGATTCGACAATCAAAATATAGCGTGTGATATTTTTAAACATCTCGTTGCCGTCTGCAATGGACTCGCTTTTGCCCTTTCCCTGGGTTACAGCCGCCACATCGCTCCAATAGGCATCAGATGCTATAATATCGTTAACAGTCATATTTGTAACATACCACAGTCCTACAAAATCGCCGCTTGCATTCTCCTGTTCTTTTTCTGGCTGTGGTAGATCAGCCGATGTTGCTTTGTATATAACCTTTGCAGTCTTTTCTGACGATGAGGTCGAAAATAATAGCACAAACTCATTCTTTTTCACCTGCACTGAGCCCGGAACACCGGCAGCAAGTTCAACGCGATTGCTTACTGTTCTTTTCCCGATTTCGGGCATTACACACACCGATACAGGAGAGTCTGCGGCCAGCTCAAGTGTAATATCCTCTGTTGTGCTAAGGACATGGAAACCTGCGCTATAAGGAGCAGGTATTTTTATCTCGAATCCGCCTTCAGTTGTCATGACTCCACTGCCATTATCCTTCAGTACGACTTTGCTGGTTTCTTTTACACTTCCACGAATCATTTTGTTGCTTGTCTCTGCTACTGAGGTTGACGGTGCCTCGAACAGGACATAATTTAAAAATGCGTCATAATAGGACAGAAGCATAGGGTATTTGTCAGTTCTGAAGTATTGGTCGAACTTCATGTCAAAGGATGCACTATAGTCGTTTGCCATCATAACCAGATCCATAGGTGTAACATTTGGATTTTGCTGCATGGCGAAGTTGGCAAAATTTGCGGCATCATACTGATGCTCGGGATCAGCAGTTGTATACAAAGAGGTGTCGAAGAATTCTTTTTCCATAATCTCAAACTGGTTTGGCTGCTGCTTGCCGATTGCTTTCCAGACAGCGGCATTACCCATGTAATCAGCTGATGCTTCCAGCCAAAAAGACATCTGCCTTACCCGGGTGGCCTCGTAAACACGCCAACCGAGAGTTTCCGCCTGTGCCTTGTGAAACAGCTCGTGCCCTACATTCCTCATGAACATCGTTTTCGGGTCTGTAAAAGATACGGAAGAAAGAGTTATGCTTACGTTACCGGTAGAGGAATTGTATTTGCTGCTGGTATTATCAGGGGTGATATATATCTTGGGTTTTCCGTTCATAGCAAAGCCCATGTCCCGATACGCGCAAATACAGTCCTTCGTCATTTCTGATATGTCGATAACGAGTTGGGGCACTTCATTGCCGGAATAATTGACCGTCACATCGGAGTATTTCCTGTAGAGCTCTCTGTATGACTGGTCTATCGGATATATGACCATGGAATTGCCGTCGTCGAAAATCTTTGCCCCCTCATAGTAGGAGTAATAGCATTGAACTGTACTCAGATGGTAAAGCATAAGATTTACAACACCGGCCTGCTCGTCTACTTCATATGGAACATCCTCCCACATTCCTTCCGCTTCATTGAAATACACGGCTGTAAACGCATTCTCTAACGGAAGCTCCCCTGTGAGCGAACTGTCATATGGGATGGAAACTGTGATTGGATCGTCGAAGGTATGTTTGTCACCAAGTTCTATGTCCATGGGAGGGCATAGGGGAGTTAAATGCTCAATTGCTGCGGGTGCGTTGGATACATTCGAAATGGTTAACTGTATTTTCTCGTCAGTGATACCGGCAGGCAATGCTATTTTGAGATCCATATGATTTATGACAGTAGGCTCTGAATTTGGATCTACAGGATAGCTGACTGCATTCTCGACCTTCAACTCATATGGTGCAATACTGCTGTCAGTATCCTTCGAAGTATTGACACTGTCATCAGAATAGGCATATATACTGAACAGCACAATTATTGTAGCGATACATAATAATAGGTTTGCTATCCAGCCCCTGCGCATGATTTTATGGATCACAACTGCTACGATGGACACCAAAGCCGACAAAAAGCAGGTTTTGAGCGAAGCGTCGGAACCGTAAAGCAGCAACACCATGATGAGCGCAATCGGAATGAAAAGAAACCAGAATATAATCCCTGATTTCTTTCTGGTCTTTTGCTTCTTATTTCCTTTTGACGGGTACTGATTTTGCTGCTGTGCGTACTGTGGTTGCGCATACTGGGGTTGTGTGTACTGGGGTTGCACATACTGTTGCTGATACGGTGCCTGTGCCTGTGGCTGTTGAGGATACTGCTGCTGCGCATACTGCGGCTGTTGTGGCTGTTGTGATTGTTGAGGATACTGTGGCTTGTCCATATTGACCACCTTCGCATGTAAATTTTTACAAACTTGAGTACCTAAATCTGTACATGATTCATTGTACATTTTATCATGTTTGTTTACTGTCATGGGAATATAATTAAAATAAATGTCGAAATAACACAAACGGGCCGCCCCGGCTTTTATTCCGGCAGGCGACCCGCTCGTAATATATTGTTATCAGTCTTTGTGCTTCATTGTAATATGTTGATTGCCATATGAACCCATTGTTATATATTTGCAATCGCCCGAGATGAAAACCTTTGTGGGAGAGAACCCTTCAGCCGGTGCAAACTTTTCCGGTACCCAGGTCGTTCCGCCGTCAGTGGTTGTAAGGCACCAGGCGTTGTTGCCTTTGCCGGGAGTCATACCTGTGAATACGATCAATCCATTGTTTTCATCTGAAAAGCTGATATCTGCAACAGCTACATTGTTTTTAGCCAATCCGGGGTTGCTTTTCGAATCATAGACTTCATAATCCTCAATTTTCAGATCATACTTGTTCCATGTCGCCCCGCCGTCACCTGTCTTAAAGAACAGCCCATTGTGTGTCATAAGGTATGCATCATTGGTAGTTCTCAGACAAATCGCAGCTATACTTTTTACATCTTCTGGAAGCGTCAGCATTGTCCACGTTGTTCCACCGTCAGTGGTTACTGCACATTTTTTCTGTGAAGCGATCCAACCGTTTGTTGCATCCACAAAATCAATATTTGCGTGACCACCGTCCAAATTCGCATCGGTGACTGCTTTCCAGGTTTTGCCTCCGTCGTTGGTCACTCGCACACTATTTCCGTTACCGCCGCACCAAGCCAGATTTTCGTCGACAATATCAAGACAGAAACGGCACATAGAACTGTTCTCGCTTCTGGGCCATGTCTGGCCGCCATCGTTCGAGTAGTGGATTTCGCCGGCAAAGCCTACTGTTATTCCAAAATTTTCATTGAGGTATCCTGCAATATTTGTCGGATGGCTTATCTGAGAGTCTAATACAACTGTCCAGTTTGATTCGGGAAGCTGTGCGCTTTCATCTGATGATCCTTCATCTGCAACCTCTGCTGCAACCTCTGCTGCTTCTGGTGCAGGCTGGACTTCAGAGCTACTGCTGGCTGGCGCTGTTGCCTTATCATCGGATAGTTTATCTGAAGAACATCCGGCCAGTGTGACCAGCGATACAAGAGTAACCATTAGAATGGTGCATAAAATACTTCTTTTCATATCCAATTCCTCCTTTTTTATCATTCTAATGATTGGAGGGAGGTAATTGAATTGCTAATAGGAAGAGAAAACCTGCAAATCGAAAATATTCAAGAGACCTCATACTGGCTTCTGTATTCGGACGGAGTGCAATGATTGAATTTTTTGAATGTGCGCAGAAAATGCGCATCATCCCTGTAGCCTACCCGTTCCATGATATCGCTGACCTGCAGGTATGTCTTTCTGAGAAAAGAGCAGGCAATCTGCATCCTAAGACTGTTTAGGTATTCAATTACTGACATGTCTGTTACGGATTTAAATTTCTGGTTCAACGTGGTCTTGTTTGTATGGAATTGGCTTGTGACTGTTTCCAGGGTTATCTTTTCAGGGTAATGGACATGTAGCCAGTCCAACACTTCCTTGATTTCATCAGTTGCTTTATTGATGCGGATTTTATCATCAGCACAATCTTCATCATAAATGGAGTTTACCAGAAGCAGCAGCTCTATGAAATAAGAACGGCTTCTGCAGGGCCAATATTCTCCCTGGTTTGCAAGTTCTGCAGCTGTAAGCGCAATGAGCTGCGACACCCGTTTGCCCAGGTAACTGTTGGCAGAGCAAGCACCAAAGTAGGAACCGCTCCTTTCAAAAAAAGGCCTGAAAAGCCAGGCATCATAATCCAGCTGATTTTTCCAGAAATCAAGGCTCTCAAATGTAACATACCGTTCATAACAGGTAGGATCAAAATACATGACATCCATACTTAAACCTGAGGCGCTGTGGATCTCTACATCATCCTGTTCGTTCAGGCACAGAACCGCCGGGCTGGTGACGATCAGGCTGCTTTCACCATTTTTGAAAACTCCGTGGCCATCTTTGATGTAAACTATCCTGTATATGTCCTTTAAGCATCCTTTATCAAGAAAATCAATATTAGTATCACAGCAGAGCCCTAATTCGAATCCCGGATGTATCTCCCTGCCTACAGTGCAAAACCGAGTTCCGCTCATTACTACCTCCGATAAACTAAAAGTCTATATCATGGCTATAACTCAACAAAATATCTAACAAAGAGTATGTGCCTTAATATCAATTATAGAACAATGGATCAATTTTATGTAGTCTTGATTTTGAAATTATCGATATGATACCTACTAATCTTGTTAGTTTGTTATTTTGGGTGGTATATATCTGCAGTGATTAATTGCATTATATTTATATAATAGATTATAGGGAGATGATCATTATGAAACGAGAAGAGCAAAAGTTTTACATTTGCAAGCACTGCGGTAACATAATAGGATTAATAAACAATGCAGGGGTTCCGTTGGTGTGCTGCGGAGAGAAAATGACCGAGCTTGTTCCAAATACTACAGATGCAGCAACAGAAAAGCATGTTCCTGTTATTAAGACGGAAGGTAGCAAAGTAACTGTTGAGATCGGTTCGGTAGCACATCCAATGACAGAGCAGCATCACATCGCCTGGGTGTATATCCAGACTGAAAAGGGCGGTCAGCGCAAGGAGCTTGTACCAGGCGAAAAACCAAGTGCCGAGTTTATTTTAACAGAAGACGACAAGCTGGAAAGCGCTTATGCTTATTGCAATCTCCATGGACTTTGGAAAGCCAGCGTTTAAAAAACTCAATCGACATTTAAAAGAGGGAAAGATTTCTCTCTTTTATTTTTTGTAGGCATAATGTATGCTTTATATAACGTATTTTCAGCCCTTCAGGCTAAAAAACGTTTGGTGGCGGGTACCGATCTGCCTTTTAGATATTTTCTTTGAACCAAAGTGATATCAGGGGCGCGGATTGGCACGTCGCTATATTTGGCCGAAAATGGGAGGGGCTTATGACTTCTTATGGTTATAAGGAAATAGCAAAGGATATTTACTGGGTCGGCAAAGTAGAAATGGATGGAAGCTTTCACTGTAATCCATATTTGATAATTGACGATGATGAAGCTGTTCTGATCGATCCTGGCTCTGTTCTTGATTTTGAGTGTGTTCTGGAAAATGTAAGTAGTCTGATTCCTCCTGAAAAAATAAAGTATGTTGTACTTCACCATCAAGATCCTGATTTTTGCGCCAGCGTTCCATTATTTGAGCAAAAAGGCTTCAATTTCAAGATCATTACCCATTGGAGGACTCAGACACTAGTTAGATACTATGGTATAAAATCAGAATATTATATAGTCAATGAAAATGATTTCAAACTGACATTAAAATCGGGCAGGGTCCTTAGTTTTTTAATGACACCATATCTGCATTTTTCTGGTGCGATCGTAACGTATGACCATAAAACCAAAGTGCTGTTCAGCAGCGACCTTTTTGGAGCTATCTCACATGAATGGAGCCTTTATGCCGACGATGACTATATCGAAAGAATGAAAGCCTTCCATGAGCATTATATGCCTTCAAACGATATTCTCAGGCCTGTGATGGAGGTTCTGCTTTCAATGGACATTTCCATGATAGCTCCTCAGCATGGGTCGGTAATTAAGGACAGGATCCGGGAGCATATAAAGGCATTAAGGGATTTAGAGTGTGGGACTTTTATGAAGCTTGTAAAAAAGGATATAGCAAAGTCGGGTGGTTACAGATTTGTATGCAGCTCCATCCTCAAGAGATATGCCTTGATAATGAAAAAGGAAGAAGTCCTTGAGGCGGTTGAGGGCCTGGATTTAACTTTTGATAAGGAGAGTATGGAAATAAGCGATTACAGTTATCGCGGCAGTGTATTATGGGATAAGCTTTTTGAAAATATACTGGCTAAGAAGGGGATACAGTGGCTTTTGCTGATAGAGCCGCTGGTGGAAAAGCTCTCCAGGGAATATGATATCCCGATGCCAGCAGTATTTAAGACTGCGCTGATAAAAGCGCAAAAGGAAGCAGCCGGTCTTAGCAATGAGAACTCCATGCTTAAAGAAATAAATGAAAGACTTAATAGCAGTATCAGGGAGGCGCAGGATAAGCTTATCAGATGTCCTGTGACCGGCCTATATAATTATGACTTTTTCAGAAGCTATATCTCCAATAATATAAGGGATCTGTTGGCTGAGAGCTCTGGACAGAGCCCGGCGCTTATAATTATTAGCGTGGATAACATGTCTAAAATCAGATTCTCCTATGGGGAGGATGAAGTCAATGAGGCTATGAAAAACATAGTCTACCTGATGAACACTCTTAAAGAAAGTAATATGAACTATTTCAGGCTTCAAGGAGCCTCCTTTGCCTGCTATATTGCACATGCGGACAAGGCAAGGGCTGTGAAGTTCGCTGAGAGCATTAGAAATTTGATAAATAATTCTCAAAAGTTTATTGAGAAGATCACAGTGTCTATTGGGGTGACACTATTTGCCGAAATAAGAGATAAGGCAGATGAGTTGAGCGATGCAGCAGAGACGCTTTTTTATACGACAATGGCAAGAGTAAAACTTGCGATAAACAGTGGAATGAATACTGTTTGTTATGAATCGGCGATGCAGAGTAAACGTGAGAAAACCGCAAAGGTAATGATAATTGATACTGATGAAGTCAATATAGATGTCCTCAAGACATTTCTTGAGAATCTTAAATACAACATAATAGTTGCGAAAGATGGTGAGCAGGCAGTCGATCTGTGTGAAAAGGAGCTGCCCGACCTTGTCGTTTCCGAGATCATGCTGCCCAAGCAAGATGGCTTTATAGTAAGGGAAAGGATGCTTAAACAATCGAATACAAAGGGTATACCTTTTATAGTAGTATCTTACATGAAAAATGATGACTCCGTTCAGCGCGCGGCGGCATTAGGTGTAGAACACTATTTCAGGAAACCGTATATGCTTTCCGAACTGCTTGGTGTTATTAAGAATAAACTAAAAGGGGATCCTATCAAATGAGTATGAACGTTGCTTATGGCTTGATTGCTATAGCATTTCTTCTCTATTTGGACATAATACTGGTGTGTATATTGGTAATCAATAAAGTAGAGAGTGATGAAGAACGCAGCTTGTCTTTGAATAAAAAGGCTCTGTTTCTGAATGCTCTTTTGGGGACGGTACAGAAGCCAAAAAAGAAAATCAATGCTTCAGGATATTTTGAAATCAAACAGTCTATCCGGCTGGACAAGCTCAAGACAGGGAATATTGAAAAAGTCATTGATGTAGATAAATTGGAGAGAAGGCAGATCAGTAAGCTGAAATCTAAATTTGAAACGGTAAGGATCAGAGCTGCCGTCAGCCTGGGGCTTTTAGGTACGGAGAATGCCAGAAAAGCGCTTGAAAAATCAATAATAGAGGAAGGCAGCTATCCGGCAAAGCTTTATATGGCAAACTCATTGGCTGATATAGCAGCTGAGGAATCGATCCCTGTTTTGGTGGAGTCTCTCCAAAATGCCCACCGTTGGTATCGTGACAGGGCAAACTCACTTATTTCCGACTTCGGCAGGAGTTTTGACTCATATTTGCCGCAGATAATCCGAAGCAATAAAATTGAGATAATGGAATTGATCGTCAGTTTTTCATCAACATATTTTAATAATGATTTGAAGGAATATCTAATAAATATTTTAGATAACAGGGAAGAAAAAAGAAAGGAAATTCAGACTCGATTTGGTTCGGCCAAGGCAAAATACTGTGCTAACTGTATATACGGCACAACTATGGATACTGCAGGCAACAGGATATGCAGGTATAAGGGCGTGGTCGAATCTGAATATATGTGCCGCAGATATAAGTTACTGCCTGTAAGTGTCAACAGTGTGCAAAGCTTTAATGACCTTGTATACAAAGCAGCTGATATATTGGCGCGGGTTTACCCGAAGGTTCTGGATGATGAGAAATATCTTGATTCAAGCGATGTAGTGATAAGAAATATAGCAATAAAAGCCCTTTCGGCACTCAGTGGCAAGGAGACTATTAATAAGCTTGTTTCTTATCTTAAGTCTGATGAGACATCAAGGAGCGCAATCTATGCAATTTCAGTCATTATAGAAAGAAGCCCGGAACAAATAAATACAGTAGTTAAATGGTTCGAAAGCGAGAACGCCCCAAAAGTCAGACAAAGGCTGGCAGAAGTGCTTTCCGGGAGAATTGAATACTTTATCATGAGACTGAATTCCCAAAATAAAAAATCTGGGGATGATATTATAAGGCAAATTCTTTTGCTTGGAAGAAGCAGTGAGGTTATTGACTTTTTAAATAAGAACAGTGATATCGATATTGAAAATGAGCTACTGGCAATTGTTAAGGAGGTTATCCACGCAGCTCCTCCAATTGCTGATGAATTCAGATCCTATCTTAATGAACGTCTTACTAAAAAGTGCGGCTTGGAACGACGGGTCGAAGTAACGGCAAAAAAGGCTGTGAAAAAGGATAAAGTACTCCTGAGCACACAATATATACTTTTGGCAGCTTCGCTTTTGCTGTTTCCTATCATATACCTTTTGAGGCATTCCGAGATAGTCTTGCGTTTTAGTTTTAAAGATCAGTTAAGGGTATTCGTCATCGATTACAATTATTATCTTATTTTTTATTTGTTTGCTATAAATGCTATTTATATCGGCCTGCTAGTCATTTCACTGTTTCAGGCAAGAAAGCAACAGATGAGATGGAAGGTGAAGAACACCTCAATGCTCTTTAAAAGCCACATGCTACCTTCTGTTTCAATCATTGCTCCCGCTTTTAATGAAGAGAAGACAATAATCGAAAGCGCAAATTCGCTGCTTAATCTCAAATACCCTGATTATGAGCTTATCATAGTAAATGACGGTTCCCGCGACAGGACACTGGAGGTGTTGATTAAATACTTTGACCTTACAAGAGTAGACCATATCTTTGAAAATCGCCTGAACACAAAGCCTGTCCGAGGGATTTACAAGAATAGCTCCATACCTAAGCTGATCGTTGTCGATAAGGTGAATGGCGGAAAGGCCGATTCTCTTAATGCAGGGATCAATATATCGGCTAAGGAGTACTTCTGTGGTATCGATGCAGATTCACTAATAGAAAGCGATGCTTTGCTGAAGCTTGCTTCTGTTACATTGGATGAAGGGACCGAGACTCCTGCAATAGGAGGCAATGTATTTCCTATCAACGGATGTACTGTCGAAAGAGGGCAGATAAGTGAAATAAAGGTTCCCCGGAATTGGCTCGCGAAAATTCAAACAGTTGAATATGTCAGGGCATTTATGGCAGGAAGACTGGGATGGGCATCATTGAACAGTCTGCTAATAATCTCCGGAGCTTTCGGGCTTTTTAGAAAGGAACGTATTATAAGCGCCGGGGGTTATCTGACAAGCACCGGGAAGTATGCAAAGGACACAGTAGGAGAAGATATGGAGCTTGTCGTGCGTATAACCAGACTGATGAGGGAGCTGAAACAGAAGTACCGTATCGGCTATGTCTTTAACGCAAATTGCTGGACTGAGGTCCCGGAAGATGTAAAAAGCTTGAGAAAGCAACGGTACAGATGGCATAGGGGGCTGATAGAAATCCTTTCATTTCATAAAAGAATGATTTTCAATCCTCGCTATGGCCGGATTGGAATGCTTGCAATGCCATACTTCTTTTTCTTTGAAATGATCGGGCCGCTTATCGAGGTCCAGGGATACCTTATGGCAATTTTGGCCTTGATTGTGGGGGCGTTGAGTACTGAGATGGCGATATTGCTTTTTATTGCTTCTATCTTGCTGGGAGGACTTATTTCTATAGCATCGCTGCTTATTGCAGAAAAGGACGTTAAATATTTCAAGCTAAAAGAAGTTCTTATACTTGTTGCCTACTCAATTATTGAGAACCTCGGACCGCGCCAGCTTTTGAGCTTGTGGCGCACAGGGGCGTATCTGAGCATGCTGCGAAAGCAGGGAGGATGGGAAAAGGCGGAGAGGAAAGGTTTTGCCGCATCAAATACTGCTGCAAAGGTGTGAATGAGCTATGAAAAAGAATGTTATTGTCATATCGGCATATGTGATCATGGTTATTGCCACCATATCGATGGTTGTCCTGGCTTTGGAATTGACAGGCGGCAATGCGCATAAGGGTGAGAGTGAAAAAATGTATGCAAGGACAAGTAAAAATGGTTTCCAGGTATTGAACGCAAATAAGTGGGAGGACTTCTTTGTCAAAGGTGTGAATATAGGGGCTGCGTTACCTGGGAAGTGGTTTACCGAGTTCCCGGAAGATGAACGGGTCTATTTCGGATGGTTCGAGAAAATTGAACAGATGAATGCCAATTGCATACGGGTGTATACATTACTCCCGCCTAAATTTTACGCTGCGCTGGATAACTATAACCATAAAAACCCGGGGGATCAACTGTTGCTTTTACAGGAGATCTGGCCGGAAGAAAGCCCTCAAGGTAACAACTATCTGGGCAGTGAGTATGCTGACGGGTATCTGCGTGAGATTGAGCGTGATATAGATGCCATACACGGCAATGCTTATATTCCTGAAAGAAAGGGACGTGCGTACGGCTTTTACACAGAAGATGTATCGGCGTATGTACTGGGGTATCTGGTCGGCAGGGAGCTGGAGCCGGATGAGGTAATTGCAACTAATGAAATGAACAAGGGTTACAGCTTCAATGGGGATTACCTTTCCTGCGGGGCACAAGCAAGTCCTTCAGAGGCATGGCTTGCCATGAACTGCGATTATGTATTGAAATACGAGGATAATAAGTATGGGACACAGCATCCTGTGTCAATTGTCAGCTGGCCGACATTGGACCCTCAGGAACATGATTCCGAGTGGAATGCTCAAGGAATAAAATCATTGGAATATAATGACAAGGTTTCTATTGATATAAACCATTTTGATACAGGAACGAAAATGAAGGCAGGCTTTTTCGGAGCATATCACATCTATCCTAATTATCCGGACTTTATGAATAATGAGAGCGGCTACGATGAGTATCAGGATGAAGCCGGAAGGTTAAGGTACGGAGGGTATCTTCAGGAATTTATCGCCGGACATAGCAAATATCCTGCACTGGTTGCAGAGCTTGGACTCCCGACAGGAATGGGGAATGCCCATTCGAGCCCTGATGGTTTGAACCACGGCGGGCTGACAGAGGAACAGCAGGGTGGCGGGATAGTAAGGATGATGAAAGCGATTCAAAAGGAAGGCTATGCAGGAGGCATAGTCTTTGAGTGGATAGATGAATGGGCAAAGAAAACGTGGATAACCGAACCGTTCATGATACCATATGAAAGACATGTCTATTGGCATAACTCAATGGATCCCGAACAGAATTATGGCTTGATGGCGGTCGAGCCTGAGCTTGCAGAGGAATACGAGTATGCAGGCCAGGGGAACGAGACTATAAAAAGTATAGGCTTGAAGCATGATGTTGCATATTTGTATCTGGAGATAGATTTAACCGAGCCGATCGATTATAGTAATGAAAGGCTCCTGATAGGAATTGACACATATGACAGGGAAAGAGGAGAATTCAAATATGCCAAGAATGCCGATATTATGGCTCTGACCGGACTTGAATTCCTGCTGGACATTAACGGTGAGCAAAGTTCCAGGATTTTGGCGCATCCAGGGTATAATATAGCTGGAAACAGGTTTTCCTCATACAAAAGTACAGATGGAGTGTTTGAAGAAATAATTCAGCTGACGGCACGTGAGAGGGTAACAAAGGATGGAAGGAAGATAGATGCCATATATCAGAATGAAAGTAAGCTGAAATATGGATCATTCACGGATAATTCCTATAGTCAGCTTTACTTCGCGGATAATAAAATTTATTGCAGGCTGCCGTGGACGAAGTTGAATTTCACAGACCCATCGAATATGATGGTGCTCGATGATAACACCAATACCGGTGTTTTGTCGAGAGACAGCCTTAAAACTACCGGTACGGAGGGTGTTATTGTCTCTGTACTCATGCTCGAAAACGATACCAATAAGAAAATTGACCAGTTGAGTATGAAAGAGCCGTATTCATGGAACACATGGAATGAGCCCCGATACAGCGAAAGACTCAAAAAAAGCTATTATGTGCTGCAGGAATACTTTGGTAAACTGAAATAATCAGGAATGGAAGTGCTTGAAATTGAATAAAGGTAACATGTCAGAAGTACTCAAAGAGGGCAACATTGTTTATAGAGATATGAAACCTCAAAGTAAAACGATACACAGGCTGTTATTACATCTTGAAGAGAAAGGCATCCGTTTTGTTCCGCGGTTTTTTGGCGTAAATGATAAGGGACAGGAAATGCTGAGTTTTGTCGAGGGGGAGACTTTAGAGTATTATCCTGATGTAAGCGATTTTCAGCGCAGGGTCGAGACTGTTCAGCAGGCAGCGAAAATGCTAAGGAAGTACCATGATGCGACACTTGATTTTGAAAAACTTCCGCAAGACATTTGGTATCTGCAATATAAAGGCGGAGCGGAAAAAGAGGTTATCTGCCATAATGATTTCGCACCGTATAATGTTACATTTATTGACGATGAACCTGCAGGCATGATCGATTTTGATACGGCCTGCCCTGCTCCAAGGATATGGGATGTTGCGTATGCTGTCTACCGGTTTGTACCGCTGGGCATGGAGGTTTATGCTCCTGATGGAAGAACCTGCCGACTTTATAATAAGGCATTGGACTGTGAAGAAAGAAGGCTCTTGCTAAAAGCGTTTATTGATGCTTATGCCAATATGAGTGTCCCAGAGGTTTTACACAATGTAGTATTGCGGTTGCAGGATCTAGTGACGCTTTTTGATGAGGAGTGCCGGAAGGGCAATGCAGCATTTATTAAAATGAAAGCAGAAGGACACCAGCAGTTATATATCAACGAAATTCAATTTATAAAAGAGAATATGACGGACTGGGAGTGATGATGTCAGTGCTTCCACTATTGTGTAATGATGTCAAAATGCAGGGGGTACTGTATCTCATGCAGCACTAAAGTTACAGTATTTACATCTCGAAAGAATACTCAAATCTTTCAAGTTTAGCGCTTAATATGGTATAATTAATAAAAAGTTAGATGATTAAGGCTTGCATTGATGAGGCATAGTGGGGGTACATGTGTTCAAAAAATATATATCCGCATTTTTGAACAATTTATCTATATCGCAAAAAATGGTGCTCATATTTCTGGGTTCTGTTATATTGCCTCTGGCCATAACAACCTCTTTTTATTACAAGGACGCGGAAAAAAATATACAGTATCAAATTATACAAAGCCTGAAAAGTTCCTTTGACGATACTACGGACAAAGTTAACGGAGTAATATCCGGCGCTGTCACTCTCTCGCTAAAGTATAATACAAACGAAGATTTATATAAATTTCTTGATACCTCCTACTCTGATGATATAAATTATCTGGTTGAATACCAGAATAGAATCAAGGGATTGCTTGATTTGGATCTGGCCTACAATCCAAATATCAGAAAAATCAGTCTGTATACAGACAACCCTACTGTCCTCAACGGTTCTCTCATAAGTAAAATAGAAAAGGTTGATTTCACAACTCTCGGTGAGAAGGTAATAGATTGCAGCACATACAACATCACCTCAAATGAGAATGGACTCAAACTCAGGCTATCCTTGGTTCCGCCTGTAACCAAGACCTCATACGACAGATATCTTAGTATTATAAAACCTTTACAATATTACAATCAGTATTCGAACTATAATAAGCTTCTCAGGGTTGATATAAACATTTCCTCCATATCATCGATTCTTGAAGACAGAGGCATGTTTGACAATATCGTACTGGTAGATTCTGGCAACCATATTATTGCTGCAGCAAATTCCTATCAGGAATACGGCAGCTATGACATATTCCAGCAAGACAAACTAAAGCCTGGAATGGTGGTGCTTAAACAGCCGCTTGAAGATGTACCGCTCTCATTGTATGGCTATTACAATTCCAAGATAATTTCTAACGAATTCACAAAAATGAGATGGAAAACACTAGCCATCGTTTTAATCAGTATGATTCCTGCAATGCTTTGTATACTACTGATAGCCGGTAATATCACCAAACGTACAAAGCTTGTAGTTAATCTATCAAAACAGATAGCGCAAGGAAACTTTGTTCAAATAGCCCAAAAAAATATCGAAAACGATGAAATAGGAATATTAGCAGATAGTATGAATCAAATGAGTATTAAGTTGAAGACTTTGATCGATAAGGAGTATAATGAACGCATATTAAAAGCTCAATTGGAGCGTGAAACGGCGCAAACAAAGCTGTTGGCACTCCAAAGCCAGGTAAACCCGCACTTTTTGTTCAATGCACTTGAGTGTATCCGTCTGAAGGCAATATCAAAGAATGAAACTGAAACTGCAGAAATGATAATGTATATGGCGCAAATGTTCAGACATCTGATCAGCTGGAAGGATGATATAATTTATCTGATCGAGGAAATAAAGTTTCTGTATGAATTTTTGAGCATCCAGAAATACAGGTTTGACGATGAATTTGAGTACTCTGTCAAGGTCGATGAAGAAGCGAAAACCTGTCTGCTTCCTATATTCATTATTCAGCCGCTGGTCGAGAATGCCTGCGTGCATGGGGTTGAAGCGATTTCAAATAACAGGTATGTAGAAGTGAATGCATACATTGAAGAAAACAAGCTTGTAGTAATTGTGCGTGACAATGGTTCCGGAATAGAAGAGGAAAGGCTTGAAAGCCTTAGAAATATGCTTGACGGTGGTGAAAAGCTTACTGAAAGCGTTGGTATTTTCAATGTATATCAGCGCATGGTTTTGTATTATGGCAGGGAGTTCACATTTGATGTCAGCAGTGTACCGGGAGAGGGCACAGAAATTACAATCAAGGTTCCTGTCAGACATTCTAAGGAGGAATTCAATGTACTCAATTTTATTGATAGATGACGAAAAAAGCATAAGAGAAAATCTCGCAAAGGCGATACCCTTTGAAGAGCATGGATTTAAAGTCATCAGTACAGCCCAGAACGGTATGGAAGCTATGAATAAGCTTCCGGAAGTACAGCCTGATTTGATCCTGCTCGATGTGCGCATGCCGGTCATGGACGGGCTGGAGTTTTTAAGGTTATTGAGAAAAAGTGAGTATGCTGATACTCAAGTGGTAATGCTTTCAGGCTTTTTCGAATTTGAATATGCAAAGGAAGCTATGAAATACGGTGTAAAAGCATATTTGGGCAAGCCTGTGGATGCGAGAGAAATGATACCGTTATTGGATGAGATACACAGTGAATTGGATGATTACCGGGACGAAAAGGATAAATCCGTCCATCGTGAATATATGAAGCTGTTTCAAAAGTTACACAGCGGTGTAAAGATCGAAAGAAGCATTTTTAAGGGTTATACGTATATGGTATGTGTCCTGCTTCAGAGCTTAAGCGGTGATTGCAATGACAATACTCATATCGCCTTAGTTGAGTGCCTGTCAAAGTATTTGGGTGATCCGGACAACTACCAGTTTCGTATTAAAGGCAGCCAACACTCGTTTTTACTGCCGCCGAAAGCACTTGAACCTTATAATTACGACAAGAGGTTATTTGCGGCCAAACTATCTGAAGAATTGAAAAAGAAGGGCCTGGAATGTGCATTTCTTTTCGATTCCTATGTTTTTGAGCATGCTAAGGATACTTTTAGGGAAGACCTTTCAAATCATAATTATGAGATGCTGACTGAATTGTTCTTCTCCGGCACAGAATTTATGGATTACTGTCCCGACAACTTCAAGGCGGGCGGTGAATTTTATCTGGAGAATAGGTATCTGGAACAGATCAAGCAGCATATAGTATCGCTCGAAAAGAACGCGATCATGCTGGAGGTTGAAAGGCTAAGCGATGCGATTTATAAAGAACATACCGGAATTCAGTATATCCAGGAGATAGTTTACAGGATATATTACCTTGTGGTCGATGAAATATCAAAAATAACAGACTCGGTTAAAGGCGAACCATTTTTACCGCGCCCCGACTGGATGGATAACCCATACTTCATTACCTTCCCCCAATGGAAGGAAATGCTCTGCTCTCTTGCAGAGGAGGGCTTTGATTTCACAGAAAGATATTGCCGCCTGTCAAATACAGGGATAGGTAAAGAGGTTACTGATTATATCAATATGAACTATATGAAACAGATCAGTTTAAAGCAGGTATCGGATAAGTTCTATATAAATGCAGCATATCTAGGCAGGGTGTTTCAAAAGACGACAGGTGTGAGTTTTAAGGAATATGTCAATAGAATACGTATTGCTGAAGCAAAAAAACTGCTTTTGCAGACAGACAAGCTTATATACGAAATTGCAAACCAGGTTGGGTTTACCGAGAGCAGCTACTTTATAGTGAAGTTTTCTCAGGAGGTTGGGAAAAGTCCATCGGAATACAGGAACGGACTGCAGTAACGAGGGGGTAAAATGAAACAATTTTGCAGGATAACTGCGGCTTTAACATCGATATTTTTTATACTTCTTATTACGAACTGCGGAACCGGTGATGATAAGATCAAGATAACACCACCGGGGGAGGATACGACGGTTACCGGGTCCTCTGATGATGGCTTGACCGCCATGAAGAACGCCGGGGATCCCGTGACCTTCAAAGTATTCGTCCGGGATGTCAGTGCTGCACCTTCAAAGGATAACCCTGTGCTGAAGAGAATTACCGAATTGACCGGTGTCACCATTGACTTTGAATTCCTCGTAGGTGATCTTGATCAGAAGATTGGAGTTCTGATAGCCGGAGAGGATTATCCGGATGCGATTTTTGCGGAAGCTCAGAAATTTATTGATGCCGGAGCTTTTATCACACTGGAGGATAAGCTTCCAAGGTATAAGAATTTGAGTGATCTGTATTCTCCACATTATGAAAAAATGAAAGCTACCAATGGACATCAACATATATTGGAGATTTATATGTCCAACCGCCCGTCCCCGATATTTTCAAATACAACATCTGGCTTTTTCATCCAAAAGGCAGCGCTGGAGGAAGCAGGATACCCGATTCCCAGGACCATTGATGAATACTTCGGTATCATAGAAGCTTATAAAGAAAAACATCCGACTATTGATGGGATCAAGACGATCGGCTTTGAAATACTGTGCGACGGCTGGAGGGACTTCTGCCTGCGCAATCCAGCCCAGCATCTGATGGGCGCTGGAAACGACGGGGATGCATTTGTGGATTTAAAGACGATGACTGCATCGTATTACCAAATAACCGATACAGCTAAAAGCTATTACAGAAAATTGAATGAAGAATATCATAAGGGTATTATCGAAGCGGAAACCTTTACCGAAAATTATGACCAGTATATATCCAAGCTCTCGACTGGTGCTGTTCTTGGCTTCTTCGATCAGGGGTGGAATATAATACCCGCTGAGAACATTTTAAAATCTGACGGCAAATTCAATCGTACTTATGTAGCGGTTCCTCTTGTCAATCCCGGTACGAAGGATAGTTATCTGGATGCCCCAAACGCTACAATAACGGGTGTCAACGGCATAGGTATAACTAAAAAATGCAAAGATCCGGACCGTCTGCTTGCATTTTATGACTGGCTTCTCCAAAGGGAGGTACAGGATTATATTCAGTGGGGCGAGGAGAACAAGGACTGGATAAAGGTTGGCAGCAATGGAAGGGTTTTGACAAAGCAGCGTCGCGATCTGTATAACAACGATGATAAAAGACGCGATCTGACTGGTTTTACGCTGTGGAACTACTCGCCGAAGCTCCAGGGAGTATATGAGGATGGTACACCCTGTGGACCGAGTGATTCGGAGGATGAATACAAGGAGTCTTTGTCGGAATACGATATAAAATTCCTGGACGCCTATGGCATAAAATACCCTGCGCAGCTTTTATCTGAACCTGTCATACGACCTTCCTATTACCCTGTATGGGCAATGCAGATCGAAGATGGAAGCGCTGCCAAGGCTGCTAATACAAAAATAGTAGATATCTGCCGAAAATACTACCCCCGGCTTGTTTTATCAGACATTGACAAATTCGATCTTGTATGGGATCAATTTATAGAAGAGGTCAATAGCAGTGATCTTCAGCCTTATCTCGACGAGGTCAACAGACAGATAAGAAAATACAGCAGTAATTAGTAAAACAAATATTAACAAGTATAATTTTTGAAATATTCAGTACGTTTTTTTAAATGAACAGAGCCATATGCTGTGTTAAGATTAAAGAAAAAAGAAAGGTGGATGTTTCAAAAATGAAAATGCTTAGACTAGTAATGGCTGTATTGCTGACTGCATGTATGATTTTCTCAATCGCAGCATGCGGTACTCAGACGGAACAACCGGCAACGGATACAACAACTCCTGCACCGGCTGATACGACTGAAGAAACTACAGAACCGGCAGCTCCTGCAGTGGCAAAGGATGCTGAAACAGGTTTGACTCCCATGGCTGACACAACTCCGGTAACCTTCACTTGCTTTATTCGTGACCCAGGCCAGGCTCCTTCAAAGGACAACCCGGTTCTGAAGAAGATCACTGAACTCACTGGAGTTACAATCGACTTCGAATTCCTCGTAGGCGATCTTAATGAAAAAGTTGGTGTTATGCTTGCAGGTGGCGAGTATCCTGACATCATGTTCGGCGCTGAAGCAAAGAAATTCGTAGATGCAGGCGCACTTATTCCTGTAGAAGATTACATCAATAAGTATCCGAACATGAAGGTTCACTATGAACCTTTTATGAAGACTATGATCAACGCCTTTGACGGACAGCATGCTTACACAGTAGAAAATTACAATGCATATCCGAATACAGTGCCCCCGGTATTCTCAGTAGGCGGCGTTGGCTTCTTTATGCAGAAGGCTGTTATCCAGGATTCAGGATACAAGATCCCGAAGACATTGGATGAATACTTCAAGATGATAGAAGATTACAAAGCAAAGTACCCCACTATTGACGGAACAAAGACAATAGGCTTTGAAATCCTGTGCGATGGCTGGAGAGACTTCTGCCTGCGCAACCCTGCTCAGCACCTTATGGGAGCTGGTAATGACGGTGACGCATATGTTGATCCTACTACACTGGTAGCATCACTCTATCAGAATACTGATACAGCAAAAGCTTACTACAAGAAGCTGAATGAAGAATACCACAAAGGTATTATTGAAGCTGAAACCTTTACACAGAACTATGACCAGTACCTGGCAAGATTGTCCTCCGGTGCTGTTCTGGGTATGTTCGATCAGGCATGGAACTTCGGAAATGCTTCCAACGCACTTTTGAATGCAGGTAAGTATGAACGTACTTATGTTGCAGTACCAATTTCAAATCCTGGTGTTGCCGACAACTATATCGATCCTCCGACAAAAACAATTTCTGGTACAGGCGGACTTACCGTTTCTGTAAACTGTAAAAATCCTGATCGTCTGTTTGCTTTCTGGGATTGGCTGCTGAACCGTGAGGTCCAGGATTACATGCAGTGGGGTATTGAAGGCAAAGATTGGACTAAGGCTGGAACAAACAGTAAAGTTCTGACAGCTGAACGCAGAGAAACAAACAGAGACAATGCTAAGAAACGTGATATGACTGCTGATACACTGTGGCAGTATTCACCGAAGATGCAGGGTCTGTATGATGACGGCGCTCCTTGCGGACCTGGCGATTCTGCTGATGAATTCCTAGCATCCCAGAGCGAATTTGACCAGAAGTTCCTGAAAGACCTGGGCATTCAGTACCCGGCACAGATACTCTCCGTACCTACACAGCGTCCGGCATACTATCCTGTATGGTCATTCCCTCTCGAAGATGGAACAGCTGCTAAGGTTGCTACTAACAAGATAGCTGATACCTGCCGTAAGTACTATCCTCAGATGATCCTCAGCGATGCTAGCGAGTATGATGCTCTGTGGGATAAATTCGTCAAGGAAGTAGAATCAAATGATCCTAAGGCTTATCTTGATGAAATAAACAAGCAGATCAAAGCAAAAATGGATGCAGCCAAATAATAACGGATTGCTATCCCATGACTATGAAGAGAGATTCATTCTCTCTTCATAGTTATATTTTAAGACTTTAGATTCGATGCGTTATAAATCTATCAATTGAATATGGAGAGATGGATATGGCTGCAAATGAGTTGGCATTACAAAAAGAAGCTATAAAACTAAAGAACCGCAATAGCTTGATAAATCGTTATAAATCTCAGAAATCATTATTTTTCATGGTAATTCCCTGTATGATAATAACATTTATGTTTTCCTACTGGCCACTTACAGGGTGGATAATGGCATTTCAGAATTTCAGGCCGAACAAGGGCTATTTCAAATCTACCTTTGTAGGCTTTGATCAATTCAAATTCTTGTTTAAGGATCCGATATTTTGGCAGGATTTCAGAAATACACTCGCTATGTCAGTGTTGAATCTGATTTTCGGCTTTGTATTTTCTATAGGCTTTGCTTTATTATTAAATGAAATACGTAGTATGGGCTTTAAACGTATTGTGCAGACGGCTTCATATCTGCCGCATTTTCTGAGCTGGATAATTGTCTGCTCTTTGATTTCCAATATATTATCGACTAATGACGGTACGCTTAATAATTTGCTAATGGGGCTCGGACTTATTGATAAACCGGTATTATGGCTTGGAGAGCCAAAATATTTCTGGTGGATAGTCGCGTTATCCAACGTATGGAAGGAAATGGGCTGGAATTCTATTATATACATTGCAGCAATGTCAGCAATCGATCCTCAATTGTATGAATCATGCGAAATAGACGGTGGTAACCGTTACCATAAAATATGGCATATCACACTTCCTGGAATTCGTTCCACGATCATAGTTCTTTTGATCATGAACATCGGCTGGCTAATGAATGCAGGCTTTGAAATCCAGTATCTTTTTGGTAGAGGTCTGGTAATGGATGTATCTGAAACGATAGACATATTTGTTCTGAAATACGGTATAACACTTGGCAACTATTCACTGGCTACAGCGAGCGGTATTCTTAAATCGGTAATATCTATCGCACTGTTAACCATCACAAACCGTTTTTCAAGGAGGTTTGATGGCGGAGAAAGTGTATTCTAGGGGGATAAGATAATGACTCAAAATGTGACTAAAATAAAAAGATCGAGATTGGAACCGATTATATTTTATACTATAAATACCCTGATAATGTTAGCTGTAATGGTTGTTATGATATACCCTTTCTGGAATACCATTGCAGTATCATTTAATAACTCAATAGACACATTGCGTGGCGGTATAACTTTTTGGCCACGAGACTTTTCACTGTACAATTATGAAACGGTATTTAAAAATGAACTTTTGATAACAGCATCCATTAACTCTGTACTTCGTACTGGTATTGCGACAGCTTTGGGTGTTTTCACAGCTGCAATGGTTGCATATGTACTCTCTCGTCCTGAATTCATCTGGCGAAAATTCGTTACGAGGTTTTTTCTATTAACTATGTATGTATCAGCCGGTTTGATTCCATCGTATTTTTTGATCAAAAATATGGGTATGATCAATAGCTTTGCTGTTTACATCGTTCCAACAATGATAAGCGCTTTTAACATCATAGTAGTAAGGGCTTATATGCAGACGCTCCCCAGCAGTCTTGTTGAGGCAGCAGAGATAGACGGTGCCGGACATTTCAGGATATTCATCCAGATCATACTTCCAGTCTGTAAGCCTGTTCTTGCTACCATAGCACTGTGGTGTGCAGTTGGCGCATGGAATTCCTGGTTCGATACCTTCATTTACAATTCCAGCAAGGACAATCTCACAACTTTGCAGTATGAAATGATGAAATTGATTTCTGCCTCAATGAGTGCAGGGACAAACAAGAGTGCTGACGCAATCTATGGTAATATGGTCGTAACTGACTCTGTAACACCTGCTTCAATACGTGCGGCAGTTACCATCGTTGCTTCCGTGCCGATCCTGGTTGTATATCCGTTCCTGCAGAAATATTTTGTGAATGGTGTTATGATTGGTGCAGTAAAAGGCTAATTGGTGTCTGGCACAATAAATCAAAGGGGACGGGGGTTTTTGATTATTTCCTGGAAATAATCAAAAACCCCCGTCCCCTTTGATTGTGTGCCCTCAGGTGCAGGCAGTCAGATGGATAAGCTTACCTTTGAAGTCTCCGTAAAGACCGGCGATATTTATGCCAGCAAACATCAATGCACCACCGCTGTAAGTTTCACCTGTCTGTGTATCCATGTAAACGGCATTTTCATCAAGCCCCTTCAGTCTGATCCTTCGGCTGCGGTAATTTGGCCTTTGAAGGACTTGAATATAAGTCAAAAGCACTTCGCTTTTATCCTTTGACACGACTTCCCATGCATCATCAAGATCATTTTCGCCATAATTGGCTATACGGTAGTAATCACCACTGCTTACCAGATGGTTATACTTATGGTATAAACTTATCTGTTCAGGGATCATGTTTCTGTCTTCCTCAGGAATACGGGTCACGTCCAGCTCATATCCAAAGGTACCGGATAATGCGACATACCCCCTTGTTTCAAAAGGTGTGACTCTGTTGACTGCATGGTTGGGGCAGTCGCTTACGTGGGCGCCCATTGTCGAAAGCGGGTAAACCATTGCTGTACCGCGCTGTATAGCCAACCTGCCAATAGCATCAGTGACATCGGAACACCAGATCTGAGGGCTGTAGTACAGCATTCCCGGATCGAATCTGGCACCACCGCTTGAGCAGTTCTCCAGAAGTATATGTGGGAAATCAGTCGTAAGTCGGTTCATCATATCATATACAGCCAATACATACCGGTGACATATTTCTCCCTGCCTTTCGGCAGGAAGCCAATTGCTCCCAATGTCACTCAACGGTCGATTCATATCCCATTTGACATAAGTTATATTGGCGTCTGACAGGATTTTTTTCATCATACCGTATACGGCCTCAACTGCTTCAGGGTTAGTAAGGTCCAGGACATACTGGTTCCTGGAAAGGGCTGGTGTGCGTTCGGGAATATGTATGCACCAATCGGGGTGAGCGCGGTACAGATCAGAGTCGGGGGAGACCATTTCCGGTTCGAACCAGATCCCAAAGCCCATCCCGAGCTTGTTAACTTCATCAACGAGGTGCTTTATTCCTCCCTTGAGCTTCTCTTCATTAACAATCCAATCACCAAGAGAGCATTCATCATTATCACGTTTGCCAAACCAACCGTCATCCATGACAAGCATCTCGATGCCAAGGACGGATGCTTCCCTGGCAATCGACAGCAGCTTTTCGGTATCAAAGTTAAAATAGGTGGCTTCCCAGTTATTTATCAGTATGGGCCGTTTTTTATCCTTATAGCGCCCCCTTATCAGATGGTTGCGGTAAAGGCCGTGGAAAGTGCGCGTCATACCGCTAACACCATCACACGAATACACCATTACTACCTCGGGAGCGACAAATTGCTGTCCCGGTTCAAGCAGCCACTTAAAGCCGGCCGGGTTGATACCCATAACAACTCGCTCAGATTCAAACTGTGTTCCTTCGGCACATGCATAAAAATTACCGGAGTATACCAGATTAAATCCGTAGACTTCGCCAAAATCCTCTGTTGTATCGGACTGTGCGACAGCGATGAATGGATTGCACTGATGACTGGATTCACCACGGTTCGAAGAGAACACTTTCTTGCCAAGACCTGCGGTAAGCCTTTGCACATTTCTTTCTCTGCCCCATGAACCATGCAGTGAAATAATATCGTAATTATTCCCATCTAGATCGACACTACAGGAGAGAACTTTGGTCAGGCTGACAGGAGCACTTCCGTTGTTCTTCACACTTACGCTTCTTGTTATCACATCAAGATGCTCAAAAACAGTATAGGCCAGTATGACCTCAAGATTGAGTATTTGATCCATACAAACAATTTCAAGCGTTGTACAGTCACCATCATTGCCGAAGGTGGCAGGAAGCCCATCCAGCGGACGCTTTCCGCTGAATATACTGTGTGAGGCATATTGCAGCTTGCTGATAGAATGTCCATTGACGTCGTTGATTTCAAGGCAGGTCTCACGATAGTCTCCAATACCATGTGTAGGATACTCTGACGGAAAGGTATCATAGAATGTGATCCTTTCACGGTTGTTATTCGAAGGGAGAAGCGGCCTTTCATTTAATCGCATCAGGTTTTCCGCCGGGATATTCCCGTCGCCTATGCGTTTGCCCCAATATACATGCCCTAAAAATTGCTCATCATCAACAATTCCGATGATATATGACGTCCTGTTAGCGTCTAACTTAAAAATTTTCTGTTCATCTAAATATTGTATCCCCATGCCTTACCTCCGAGTATTAATCAATTACATTATAGCATGTAACATCATCTGAAAGGGACTGCCAAGTTGATAAAAATGTCACATAGCAACTGACATAACTGGAAACGATGAATTCACTATTATCATGTCTGTGATATAATCTTAATACGAGACAGCTACAAAAATAGGATAATAGAAAAGCCGGCGGCGGTATGTTCAAGCGGGAGGAAGATATGGGTTTGATAAGTGTCAAAGGAAATAGTGTAATATTTCAAAAACGGGATGAGTTAGCGGTACTCGAACCTTGGGGGGATGACAGCCTGCGTTTTAGATCCACTCCGAATGCTGCAATAACAGAAGAAAACTGGAATCTCCTTGCCCAGCCGGAGCAGCAGGCCAGCATACATACAGATGAAGAAAAGGCTGTTATAAAAAATGGGAAAATATCGGCTGAGATATATAAAAGCGGAAAGGTCATCTATTACAAAAACGGGAAGGAAATTCTCACGGAACGTTCAGAAATGGCATTCTACAGCAGATACCGGGAGTATCTGGCGCAAGGTGCGGATAATCATCGGACAACGGTAATATTTGAACCAAATATCCAGGAGCATTTTTATGGCCTGGGACAGGAGCAGAATGACTGTTTTGATTTGAAAGGCTCAACAAGCCAGCTTTTGCACAAGAATACAAAATCGTCGATACCATTTGTATATTCCTCCCGAGGCTATGGATTCCTCTGGAATAATCCATCAGTAGGCCGTTGTGAGCTGACAGCAAATCATACGTTATGGGAAGCAAATTCCACAAAACAGGTGGACTATGTCGTGATAGCAGGGGGCAGCCCGGTTGAGGTAATGGCCAGGTATGCTGATATGACAGGCCATGCGCCTAAGTTTCCGGCATGGGCATCAGGCTTCTGGCAATGCAAATTGAGATACGAGACCCAGGATGAGCTGCTTGAGGTGGCCAGAGAGTATAAAAAACGCGGGATACCAATCTCGGCCATAATTATAGACTTTTTTTACTGGACGGAGCAGGGGGATTTGAAGTTTGATCCCGGGTACTGGCCTGATCCGAAGAAAATGTGCGAAGAACTCGAAGAAATGGGTATCAGGGTAATCGTATCGATATGGCCCACAATAAATCCAAATAGTGAGAACTATGCTTATATGGATGAGCGTAATATGCTTGTCAGAACAGACAGAGGTCAGTATGGACTATTTGACTTCCACGGACTTCAAACATATTTCGACGCTATGAATCCCGAAACCAGAGAATATGTTTGGTCCAGGGTCTATGAGAACTACTATAAAAACGGTATAAGGTCTTACTGGCTCGATGAAGCGGAACCTGAATTTCACCCTAACCAATACGATAATTTGCGCTTCTATAAAGGAAACGGAGAAGAAGTAGCATTGCTTTACCCTTACTATTATTCGAAGCTTTTTTATGAAGGGCTGAGGAATGCCGGTGAAAGCGAGATCATATCGCTGACGCGGGCTGCCTGGATCGGGAGCCAGAAATTCGGAGCACTTGTATGGTCCGGAGATGTCCCGTCTACTTTTGAGGCTCTAAGGATGAGCGTTAAGACTGGCTTGAACATGGCCATGTGCGGGATCCCCTGGTGGAACAGCGATATAGGAGGCTTTTGGGGAGGAGATACTGAGTGTGAATATTTCAAGGAGCTCATCGTACGTTGGTTTCAATTTGGTGTATTCTGCCCGGTAACAAGGTTGCATGGCGATAGAAAAAGAAATGAAAACCACCCTGTAAAAAATCAGGGAGTAAAGCAGCCTAGCGGCGGAGATAACGAAATATGGAGCTTTGGAGAGAAGGTATATCCCATATTAAAAGGATTGATCGACTTAAGAGAGAGGCTGCGCCCATATGTACATAAGTATATGGATATCGCCAGCGAGACAGGAGCACCGTTGATGCGTCCCATGTTCTATGAATTTCCTGAGGATGAGGCTTGTTATAGCCTTGGAGATCAATATATGTTTGGCGGTGATATTCTCTTTGCCCCAATTGTGAACAAGGGACAAACAGATCGTAAGGTGTATCTGCCTGCAGGTACATGGGTCGATGTCAATGACAGACAGGAATATGAGGGCATGTGCTATGTTGATTCCCATGCTGGATTGGATCAGTTTATTGCTTATGTCAGGAAAGGCGCCGAAGTCCTTTCGGCCTTTTAGTCATGGCCATAATTTCAAGTATAGGGCACATTAATAGCATGGTAGATTGTCATAAAGCTACAAAAGCATAAATTATTACTGTAAAAGTGGACTATTCCTTAAATTTTGTCCAAGTGATTGCTTGCCGTGTTGAAAATTAAAGTAACACTTGACAGAGGCTGCAAATTTAGGTTATATTAGATTCAATAGATAAACTTGTGATTAAGAATAGTAGATTCACCGACCACCTTAAAGAGAGCTGCAGATGGTGAAATTGCGGCAGGCAGGGCTGGATTGAATGGACTTATGAGGGCAGAATGAAAGCATGCGATTATGCTTGTGAGTAGTATCTGACGGGAGCTTCGCCCGTTATAAAGGAAGCGCGCAGTATGGTGCGCGGAACGAGCAGATGCAGTTGCTCTTGTAGCAGTTGCACACTTGGGTGGTACCACAGGAGATCAACTCTTGTCCCTTTGATCAGGGGCGGGAGTTTTTTATTTTGATGAGATGAGACGAGACTAGCAGAAATGGAGATGAGATGAGTATATGAAGTATGAAGCTCTTATTTTTCGATGGTGTATCTAGCCAAAATCAATTCCTTTATTCCTGATATTATTGAAACCACATAATTAAAAATATTTTGTGAAAAGGAGAATTATTATGTTGAATCCTAATGTTGACTTTGCAGTATATAGAAAGCAAACCCCTGACAAGGAAGGTTATTTCGGTACCTATGGAGGCGCATACATACCGCCTCAGCTGGTTTCTGAATTTGAAAGAATAAACACTGGGTATCAGACCATATGCAAGAGTTCAAAGTTTATCAGTGAACTGCGGAGGATCAGAAAAGAATTTCAGGGTCGCCCCACTCCGACATACCATTGTGAAAGGTTGTCCAATTCACTTGGAAATTGCCAGATATACCTGAAGAGAGAGGATCTGAACCATACCGGCGCTCATAAGCTGAACCACTGTATGGGAGAGGCACTTTTGGCAAAGTATCTGGGCAAGAAGAAAATAATCGCTGAGACGGGCGCAGGTCAGCATGGTGTTGCGCTGGCTACAGCAGCGGCTTTCTTTGGAATGGAATGTGATATTTATATGGGTGAGGTCGATATAGCCAAGCAGGCACCGAATGTTGCAAGAATGAAGCTGTTAGGCACAAAGGTCATCCCTGTAACACATGGGCTCAGAACGCTGAAGGAAGCTGTTGATGCTGCATTTGAAGCATATATGACAGAATACGAAGAAGCAATGTACTGCATCGGATCTGTTGTCGGACCGCATCCCTTCCCGCTTATGGTCAGAGATTTCCAGACAGTTGTTGGTATAGAGGCTAGAGAACAGTTCCAGGAGATGACGGGAAATCTTCCCGATGCTGTTGTGGCTTGTGTCGGCGGAGGTTCAAACGCGGCAGGCATTATGACACCGTTCTTAAATGATCCTGTGAAGCTTTATGGAGTAGAACCCCTTGGTATTGGCACAGAAATAGGACAGCATGCCGCAAGTTTGACTTATGGCACAGAGGGAATCATGCATGGCTTTAAGTCGATCATGCTGCAGAATGAAAAAGGTGAGCCGGAACCTGTGTATTCAGTAGCAAGCGGCCTTGATTATCCTTCGGTTGGACCTGAACATGCATATCTGAGGGATCTCGGAAGAGTAACATATGTAGCTGCAAGTGATGATGAAGCGATTGATGCCTTCTTTATTTTATCAAGGCTTGAGGGTATCATTCCCGCTTTAGAAAGCTCACACGCCGTCGCATACGCTATGAAGCTTGCTAAGGAGATCGGGACAGGATCTATTTTGGTGAATTGTTCTGGAAGAGGCGATAAGGATCTGGATTTTGTTCTGGAACACTATGGAGACAGACTGAACAAATAATCGACTGACTGTGTGGCAGGAGCAGATAGAAGGTGTTTAAGCCTACTATCTGCTTTTTTTGTTGCTGAATGCATAAATGATGAATTGAATATATTATCATAATAAGGTATATTTAAGAATAGGAGCAGGCAAAACGTATTAGATTAACTATAGAAAAGAGATGACTGATATGAATGAAATGATCATACAAAAAGGACCCATAGATGAAACACCAGAACTTGTCGGATATGACAGCAGCAGGATAGATGTGTTGAATTCACATCTGTGGAAAATGATCGAAGATAAACGACTTATTGGTGCAAACTACTGTATAACCAGAAATGACAAGATCATTGCCAACAACGCATTGGGCTTTAGCAGCTATAAAAGAGAGCAGGGAGGCTTGATGAAGCAGGATACTGTAATGACAATAGCCTCAGTCACCAAGCTTGTTACTGTTGTAGCAGTATTCAAGCTCGTTGAGGATGGACTCATCCGCCCTGACGAACAAATGTCGCGTTACATCCCGCAGATGGACAAGGAGCCCTTCAAAAATATAACTATCGCCCAGGTGCTGTCACACTCCTCGGGTCTTACGTTTGGCTCTGATGCAGGAACCGACCCATTTGCATACATAGACAAGTGCAAAAAGGGTGAGGACTGGATCGAAGCGGGACTCAAGGCCGGAGTTTCCTGTAAACCCGGAGAACAATGGATTTATTCTTCTTTTGGCTATGTGCTGCTTGGTGTGCTGATCAGTAATGTTACAGGAATAAACGCGCATGCGTATATAACAAAAAACATATTGGAGCCTCTTGGCATGAAAGACAGCAGCTTCAATCCCGGTTCTGAGCTCGGCAGACGGCATTTGATACAATTCGAGGATAGTGAAAAAGAGATCAGTGATATGATCAACAATGCATCGGAAGCCGAAGGAAGTATCTGGAGTGAAGTGCCGCAAACAGCGGGAGGGCTCCACTCTACAATTATGGATCTGTCACGGTTTGCGAGAATGCTTTGTAATGGAGGCCGTCTTGGAAATAACCGCGTATTAGGCAAGATGGCTATTGAGAAAATGCGTACACAGTATCTTTTTAACGTTCCTAACTACTGTTGGGGCGCAAATGATAAGAACAGGCTATATGGAATGGGGCCCGATCTTCGAAGAGGAGACGCCATAATTACTAGCCCAGATTTCTTCTTCCATGAAGGATGGGGGTATCTGTGTATAGCGATCGACCCAAGGGAGAAGCTTTCCGCTGTATGGATGGTTCCTTATACAGACGGTCATCTGTGGCATCCTGAAAGCCTGCTGAATGTAAAGAATATAGTCTGGTCGGGGCTGATTTGGTAGCCCTGGACAATTGTCACAAAAAATCGGGAGGAAGATATATGAAAAAGATAAAAGCTGTTGATGTGATTCTATTAGTATTATCAGTAGCGTCGCTTGTAGGGTGTGTATTGGAATTTCAAAGGAGATCCATGTTGCTGTATTATTTAATACCTTTGATTTTTTTCATCTTTTTCCTGTTGGAACGCAAGATCAGTAAAACAGAGAAGAGAAGAATCATAAAAATGGCGGCTCTCTTTGCAGTAGTTATATTTGCAATATACTGTTCAGCTATTTTTTATTTGCAGAGCACGCCAATAGGTTATGTCAGAGATACTGAGAGTGAAATATATCTTGAAAAAATGGAATGCTTTGAACAGCTATCGATACCTACCATGAATGGAAAAGCTGATGGCTGGTTGTACAAGCAGTCTGATGAGAAGGCGCCACTGATCATATTTTTCAATGGAGCAGGCGAATGTTCCGCTGCGACAGTACGAAAACTCCATGAAGGCGGGATTTTGTCAGAGTATTTTCCAGGGTATAATTTCATGAGTACGGATTACCCAAGCTATGGAATAAGTGACGGATATGCATCTGAAGGTTCCATGAAGGATCTGGCTCTTGATACATATGATACTGCAATTCAGTGGGATTTTGTCGATAAGTCAAATGTTATAGTGATGGGATACAGCATTGGAACAGGTCCGGCTTCTTATCTTGCAGCACAAAGAGATTTGGCCTCACTGGTCCTGCTGGCTCCGTATGATGACTTTTGGGACAACAGGGTAAGAAATGTTGAAATGCTGGGACTGTACAAAGCGTATGAGAAATCCTTCAAACGATTTTTTTACGGGTTACTTTGGGGTTACAACGTAGACCCGGTCAGATATGCTAAAGCCATTGATGAACCGGTACTGATAATATCATCAACGGACGATACGACGATAATTCATGAAGCTTCAATGAAGGTGGCAGACAGGATAAAAAATTGTCAAGTGGCCACTTTAACAGGAATAAAGCATGAGAATCTGCTTTGCGATACATCCTATGAGGAGATAAACAGGTTTTTGTATCGATAGGCAGTATTCGTCCGATTAAAGTAATTTTGATAGATGCTGAAACAAATAGAACTGCCTAATCATGACAGTTCTATTTGTTTCACTATGGATTCAAGTTTTTCTATCGTTTCGGTTCTGTTGAAATGTTCAAACCCTCCGGTCATTGTATTGATGTAGTCCCAGAACGCTGTAGTCAGATTGCTTTCATTGATTGCAAAAATAACTGCAGGTGATGATGTTTTCGCCACAAGTGCTCCTACACTCTCTTTTGAGTAAAGCATATATCCCGCAGGAGTTTTTCCGGCAGAGAAACAGATCCTGTAGTTATCGTGATTTTTAAGCAGGCTTATGATGTTATGGATGTGTAATATATACTCATCAGGTGTATAGAATACTTCATCATCTGAGTAAATGTCAAAATTGCCTGCTTTCATTTTGCCATTTTTTACAGCTTCAATATCGAGCATTGTTACTATTTCAGTAAAGCTGCAGCTGGTTAGATTCCTTTCAAAAGCTTCCGCCCTGATTTTCTGATATTCCAGTATGGTGTTAATACTGTTGTTTCCAAAACGTTCTGCCATACTTTTTACTAACTCATATGGCATGGTAATACTGGTGAGATAATCGCTTTTGATTATACAGTTGGCGGATTCGCTTTCAAATTCAGAAAGTGTTTTATAGTAATTGCTTTTGTTGCTTTTTGTGAATATGCGTACCAATGGCCGGCACATTTTCAGATAATTATTATATTCATCTGTCAGTGATGTAATCGTAGGCTTATCTGTGTACAGGAAATTTGCGTTGTTTTCGGAGTTTACGCCTATCGCATTCGAGGCAATTGCAGCAGTCTCCGGTGCAATAAACAGAGTACGCTTATATACACCGTCACGCGTTTTTGGAAAATAATAGGGCTCGATAGCACCTGACATGTATAGAGGGAGCCATTGTTTGATGGCTCCAAACATTTCATTTATGCTCCTGTTTACAGTATGGACAATTACTATCCTATTTCCGCGCAGTATCACCTGGGTCATAAGCGCAGCCCACTTTGCTGCATATTCCGGGTCATCGGCTATCCATGAAAAATCCTCATCACTGAAAAGAAGCAAAGTTTGAGGACTCTTGTTTGCGACCACAAGTGATAGAAAATACAGAACCAGTGTCTGTTTACCATGGGAACCATATAGTACGGCATGATTGCCGTCAAATTTTACTAAATCCGTGGCAGAACAGATTTCGGCCATTGGAGGGATATTAGCGAACCTAAAGCTAGCAAGGCTGTCAATAAAGCTGTTGACAGCTATGCTTGTGTTGTTGCTTTCATTTAGTAACCATTTGTGGATCATTTCGGACAATTCCGATTCACTTTGGGGAAATGACTTTATTGGTATGCCAGCGATCTCGCAAAATGCAGCTTTTTGATAATCTGAAACGATATGACGTGAAAAATATGCAGCAATTTTCTCCAAATAATTCTCTTTTTTCGAAGGCATTCGTTTACCACTGCGAAACCTGCTGATCAGTGACGCATCCAGAGAAACTTGCATTGACAGAGCACTGTTTGACGTATTGGTTATACTCATCAAAGTATCCAGTCTATTAGCAAATGTCATCGCTTTACCTCCACAATAAGCTGGTATTTATATTATATCTGACTATTATCGAACAAGCAAGAATATTGTCACGAGTCATGACACATTTTGTCAATGACAAATAGTGGTTGCACATTTTTTAGACTAATCTATCGATATATAATTTATGATGAGGTGAATAATTTGTATATTGAGGTCAAGCTAAGAACCGGATATTTAAAACAGTAAAGTACAATATGCTCATGTCTGATAATAAAAATCAAATTATATCCTTTATCGGAACATATTGAGGAAATTACTATTAATGATATAGATACTCTTGTCATATCCGGAATAGAGAATAATAATCCTCTGATTGAGATCCAGTCGCGTAATAAAAACTACTTATGCATGATCCGTGGGACTGCCAATTTGGACCAAATATTAAACACAATTAGAAAAGAACTTAAAACCAGCAAAACCATCATATGTAATCAGTTTTAATAACTTTTGATCACTCTGTATTTTTTTACTGTACGATTTGTTGAACGAAGTGTTTTGATGTAAAAAATAATTTAGAAACGGGTGTTTGTTATGAAAATGAAATCCAGCTTTGCCTGCATGATTAGAAAAAGAATCAGGATGTATCCGATGAGGATCATATCAGTTGTATTGGTACTGGCGATGATGCTATCTATATATTCTCCTTTAATGGTATATGCTCAGGAGGCGCTTCCGGAGCTGCCCGTAACGGATGTACAGCAGGAAAGCTCCGGAACCGGACAACAGGTATCTTCTGATGGGGGTACACAATTGCCGGGAGTGGACGAGCAGCAGACACTGCAGAGTAATATAGACCTGCAGCCGATTCAGACCTCACCTGCTCAGACTGTGTCGGTTCAGGACACAACTGTTCAACAGGAACAAGCAATATCGGAAGCTGGCAGTGTTGAGATAGGCACCGGGCTTGTTATTGAAAATTTCACTGAAAACAGCGATAAATACTATTCTGTTGAGATACCGTCAGCAGGCTCATATACTGCTGCTTACGGAGTTAGTGAAGATGGACCTTCCATTCAATTGGCGATAGGTGATGTCAATGGGGGCTTGTTCAGCAGCATCAACTCAACAACCGAAGCGGTAATGTCATTTGAAGTGGCTGAAGATGCCGTATATCCTCATAAATACTACATAAAAATGCACAATTCAGGTGTCGCTGGCAACGTAACGCTGCTGGTGACGAAGAACGAATCTGTTATCGGACAGAGCACTGCAACTCCGAGTTTATCATTGATGGGCGGAACTATTAAACTGATGGCGCTGAATACCATATCCGATCCTGGAGTTCTTTCACTGGCAACGCCTTTTGATATCGGAGCATTTTCCGCCGGAACAAGCAAGTATTTCAGCTTTACTGTTTCCGAATCTGTCACAATTGAAGCCATAGTGAGTGCCGGAGAGGGGGCCACTATATCATCCTCTTTTGGAACAGTCAGCGAAGAGAGCTTTACCTCATTGCAGTCGGACACTGCAGGCATACTTCAGTATCATTTTAATTACTCAGGTACATACTTTCTTAAACTTGATAATACTGGGCTGGTCGATACTAACGCCAGCGTAACAGTTCAGCCTGTTACAAATGGTACAATAACGCCTTCCACTGTCGACGGGACGGAAGGAGGAGTACCGCTGACTGTAACTTCAGATGATTATGATGTAAAAATCTATGAGTTCCAAGCAACCCAAGGTCTCAAATATAGTGCGGTGGCATATAAAATCAGCGGAGGCGAATATGCAGCACTGATGTGTAAATTTTCAGATGCAAACGGAGCGGGCAACAGTAATTTTTTTGGTGGGAATTTCGGCATTTCGCAGGAAATACCGTCAGCTGTGTTTACGGCGCCTTCTACCGGAAAGTATTATTTAAACGTAATAAACTGGGGAAATGAAGACGGCAGCTTCATAATAAAAATATACAGCAATACGCCTGCTGCACCTGTCATCACTCCTGAGGAAATGCTTGCTGGAACCGTTGAACCTCTGCAGATAACGATACAGTGCGAGGAAGACGGCACGTTATACTATAAGGACAGTCTATCAACAGATACTGTTTCTGCAGGATCGAATCTTGCTGTGTTTACTTTAGATCATAGCGGTCCTATTTTGGCATATACCCGGAAGAATGGGATATACAGTGAAGCGACAAGACGCTGGTACAATTTTGATGGCACAAAGGAAGCCGGATTTTCACCTTCCGGAGGATCACAGCCGGCAGGGACCAGAATATCGATAACAGGCGCTTCAGATGGAGATACTGTTTATTATACCACTGACGGCTCCAATCCCTATAACAGTTCCACCAGACAAGTATATACGGAAGCTTCTGTAATACAGGTGGAGAATGCCCATACGGCTGATTCGCCGCTTGCTGTCAATGCCATCATTAAGAATGCCAACGGAGTTTATGGAAACTGGGGTAGTAACTCCTATACGGTTGGGCTGGGAGCTCCGACCGTATCCAATGTGCCTGGCATTGCCGGAAATCCTGGAACTTATGGTCAGGCCTTCAATGCAATTTTAAGTGCATCGGCAGGCACTTCAATATATTACACAACAGACGGTACAGAAGCAACCGAGGCAACCGGTACATTGTATACCGACCCCATACCTGTCAATAAAAACATGAGGTTGCGGGCTATTGCTGTTCTTAATGGACTGACCAGCCCGGAGTATAATGAGTTCCTGCAGATAACCGATCCTCAGACCATTGCTGTGGGGGAAACGATCAGAGGAATTTCCAAACAGTATCGACCGGGTTATTACTCATTTACTATTGGCGAGAATGAAACCGGTACTTACTATTTCGAAGTAACTCCGGATAATCCGCAGCATGGCTTTGTATATGACTGGTTATATGACAACTATCCTTTGCTGTTGTTTGACAGCCAGGGAGAAGTATTGACATATAATCTGAGACCGATCGATAACAGGGAGAGCATGAAATATGTATTCGATCAAGCTGGTACCTATAAGGTTAGCGTGAGCTCAAAAGCGGCCACGGATGAGGGCTATACGCTGAAGATAGTACAAGGTATTAAGGCACCGGTGCCCAGCATCCCGGTAAAAGATGATGATACATTGACCTATATAACATACGGCTCTCTTTCGCTTTCGACGGCAGAGACGGGTGGAAGGATTTTCTATACGACTGATGGTACTAATCCGGGCACGACTGCAGGCGGAAGTACAAGTGAGTTTTTGAGCGGGCAGGCAATAGAACTGAATACTACTGATTATTATAAAGATAAGATTATAAAGGCACTGACTGTTTCGGGATCATCGGTTAGCAGTATCAAAACCTTCAGATACAGAGTTATACCAAACGGCTTGAACATTAGCGCGCTTGCATTCAAAACGGGCTCTAACACAAGTACATATTTTGACAGCCACACGACATATAGCAATGACAGCTACGATATTGGGGTGATTTACCCGTCAGAGTATTATGCATGGTACACTATGACCTCAATAAAGTACGACCTGCTCATGGAAGGTGAACAAAACTGGATAGAACTCGGAACAGCCACTGGAAATCCATTAATATATGACTATGTTACCGATAAATATGTGACCTGGGACAGTGATCTGACACCATACAGCGGTACAGCGACCCTCCGGGCGACTGCCTATGATGCAGCGGGTAACTCAAATGCTTTTACAACATCTATAACTATAGGAATGGCTGCCCCGACATCGCCGCAAAATCTTACCACTGTCGGAGGAACAGGTTACATAACACTGTCATGGGATGCGTCGCAGTATCCTGATCCAGGAATACTTTACTATCTGATATACAGAGGGACATCGGAAAACGATATGTCACAGATCGGCTATACTGCACCTTATGGCGGGTCGGCGCCTGTGACGTTTAATGATGTGATACAAGAGAGCAGCGGTGCTGCTTATTACTACAAGGTCATGGCCTCCACAAATACAGTGGGTACAGGAAAAAGCAGCGGTTTTTCAAATACCGCCGGCACATCGGCAACAGCAGATGTTACTGCACCGGAAATTACATCACTTGAGGTCCCCCAGACAAATCCTGTTAAATCAAATACAACGCTTTATGTATATGCCTCCGATGACAATGGAATAAAGGAGGTCAAGGCAGAAGTCTCATTGAAGGGACAGGGATCGTGGCAAACCGCAGCTACTATGCCAGATGAAGGCTACGGATATTTTTCCTTCGACCTTTCAGGTCTTCAAGACCTTCAGGATGGTGAGTACGACCTCAGGGTCACAGCATATGATTATTATGTCAATACTGATATCGAATCAGCAGTATTTACTCTTGATAATACTGCGCCTGCGGCTCCTATGCTCACAGCTGCCGGCATGCCCGGACAGATAAAGCTGACCTTTGATACGCAAGACATTGATATAGATTATTTTTCGATATATGCCAAGCAGGATGGAGAAAATGATTTCTCTGCACTTGCCTACTATTGTTATGATGATATCTATTATCACAATCTACCGTCGAATATTGGACCCAGCTGGTCCTACAAAGTCATGGCTACCGATAAAGCCGGTAATATAAGCATTTACTCGAATATTGCGTCCGGCCAGGTAATGGCTTTCGTACCGGCGGCGGTAATCACACCGGAAGCTGCCAAGCCGGGAACAAAGCTCCATGTAAATGTCAGCGGCATGATGGCAAATGAATCAATAAGTTTATATATTGATGATAGTTATTACACAAATCAGACAGCAAATGGCGAAGGAAATGCAGCCTTCGAATTTACTATCAATAAAGAACTTGTGGGTGTGCATCGGCTCAAATTTGTCGGGTATGGATCCGGGGCGAAGGTCATAAAGACGTACACTGTGGATGACTATACTCCCGTAATATCCGCAGCAGCTTCAGCTAATGCAGGACAACTGCTATCAGTGAGCCTGGACCAGTTCGGATGGGTCAATGCAAATTCATATAAAATGGTTGAGATCTTTCTGGATTCAGTTTCAGTTGGCTATGTCACTGCAGATAACAGCGAAAACAGCGAGGCTGTAATATTATCCGGATCGACAGATATCACGATTCCGTATGGCAGCCGGGGCACAGCGATCATCAGCGCCGAATCGGATGACGGTTACTATGCTGCTGCCATACTTGAGATTGTTCCATCTACGGCCGCAGTTTCTGTGACTCCCGCAGGCAAGCGCAGCGGCAATACCTTGACGGTTTCTGTCACTGGCTTCAAGCCCTCAGAATATGTCCAGCTGTACTTGAATGATGAATGGTTCGCAACTCCTCAGACTGATGCACAGGGAAATGCTGCAGTCAGCAGGCTGCTGGGACCAGGAGATATCGGGAGCCTGTTCTTTGAAGCATGGGGACAAACAAGCGGCCTTAAACGCACCACTTTATATGATGCCCTGCCGCCTAAAGCTATTATAACGGGACCTTCGGCCATAACTGCCGGGATTGCTTCGGAATTCAGCGCTTCCGGCTTCAATCAGGGCGAGAATGTTACATTTTACATAAATGGTGTGCAACATCAGACAAAGTGGGTAAATGCAGGAGGCACGGTCACTTCCGGTATTACTGTCGCCGAAACAGGCACTGCTCTTATAACAGTTACCGGCAATACATCGGGACTCACTGCATCAGTTTATCGCCAGGTGACTGCTCCAACCGGACTTGCACCTGCGCTGACAGCAATTGCTGCAAACTATAATGTTGGAAGCACTGTCAGCCTTAATGCATCAGGCTTTAAAGCGGGCGAGACAGTAAGCTTTTACGTCAATCTGACTTCGGTGGGTTCGGCTGCTGCTGACAGTTTAGGCAGCTGCTCGGTGGATTATGTCGTTACTGCAGGAACACCGATGGTATTTTCTGCTGCCGGAGCTGTTTGCGGACTGACTGCGGTTGGAACAGTCAATGATGTTACAAGCATTCTTGGTGTATCCACCTCGGGTAGTCCAAAACCGGGAAGTACATTGAATATTACTCTTGCGGGCAGCTATACTGCAGACACCTGCAAGGTTTATCTGGATGGCAAATATATTGGTGGCACCGGAACCTTTAGCGAACCCGGCGCATCTACTCTGTTTACATATCAGCTGCCGTACTCCTCAACTGTCGGAGCACACAGCCTGTCCTTTGCCACATCAGACGGGTATGGCGTGACACTGCCGTTAACAGTGTCTGCAACGGCCCAGACGGTTTCTGTTGACAATTCGACTCATATAATAAGCATAAGCGGATTTGCTTCAGATGAAGCTATAGAACTAAGAGTCAACGGAGTCCAGATACCGGATATTACGACAGACGGGGCTGGAGCTGCGTCATATAACCCGTCGTCGCTGTACGGCCCGGGTGAATATCATGTAACTGCAAGAGGTACTGACAGCCAGCTATATGCTCAGACAACTCTGACAGTACCCGTGCCATCCTCACAGGCGGCGACGCTTGCTGCTGTTCCTGCATCAGCAAGACCGGGAGAGCAAATAAACCTGACCATGACCAAATTTGATCCCTCCGACACAATCAGAATTTATATCGGGAGCCTGGAGATAAAGACAGGTGAGTCTATAATTGCCGATGATAACGGTTCGGCATCGGTCACAGTAACTGTTCCGTACAATCAGGCTTCAGGCAATATAACGCTTTGCGCAATCGGAGAAGAATCAGGGAAATCGGCAACGGTGACTCTTGCTGTGGCTGTTGTTGCTCCTCAGGTAACAGTAACTCCCTCAGGAGAGGAAACAGTTATTTTGCCGGGTGTACCTGTTGAGATAGAGCTTTCCGGTTATCCATCAGGTGCTGATATAGTATTTGCCTTTGACGGCGCCAGGATAACTATTGCCGGTACAACAAAGACGGACGCTACAGGCAGCCTTTCTGCGACCTATAACATACCGGCTTTTGCTGCCGGAGGCATACATCGCATCACAGCAACAGGCGAAGGCTATTCGGATACTGCTGAGTTCGAGGTCGAGCCGCAGCAGGCTTTAGTCAGGTTATCGGAAAACGAGGGGAAAGCAGGTCAAACAATAACCATCACCGGAAGCAATTTTGTAACGGACTCTGAAGGCAATGCTACAGCGAAAATAGAATTTGCCGGTACTGTGATCCAGGCAGCGTTGCCATTAACTGACGGGAACTTTACCTATGATTATCTGATACCGACAGGAATAGCGGATGGCAACTATATTGTAAAGGTCACCACCTCTGAATCAGAAGAGGCAGGCGCGGGCTTCAGAATGGACAGCACGGGGCCTGCCGCACCGATGGTTTCATCAGAGTCAGCGGCCGGATGTATTGAACTGTCATGGACAACACCCTCAGATACGGATATTTATGGCTTCAAGGTTTATCGTAAATCAGCTGAAGCAGATCCATGGACAGAGATCAAGGATTTAAGCAAGTCCACTGCTTCATGCTTACAACAGTTCGGAGTGGATATTGACAGAGGCATAACATACACATACGGCATTGCTGCCTATGACAGGCTTGGCAACGTTAGTCCGAAAGGCACAGTCACAGCTTCGCTGGCGTCGGATGACGAAAAGCCGTATGCATACTTTAATGAACAAAATTGTAAAGCACGGCTTAAAGCAGGCAGCTATTCATTCAATGTATCAGCTAACGACAATCAGGGAATCAAGTCGTTTGAAGTAAGGGCGAAGAAGTATTCAGGTGTTCTGGATGGTTCGGGTAACAAGCTTTATGAAAATGAGTTTACAGTCTGGTCGCTTCAGGACCCAAATCCATCGTCTTCATATTATGGAGATAAATATTACGGGCATACCTTTAATTATGAAGTACCGGCCGGAGGAGCCATGGATGGCGAGTACATCCTGACACTTACTGCTGAAGATTTTGCAGGCAATACGTATAGCTTCCCGAAGACCTACTGGTTTGACACGACAGCACCACTGGCACCTACCGGACTTGCAGCAACAGGTCTCTCGGCAGGAGTAGCTGTTTCATGGACAGCCAGCTCAAGCACTGACCTTAACGGCTATGAAATATTTATAGCCGAAACACAGGAGGAGCTCCTTGGACAGGTAAATCCAACATCCACAGTTGGGGCTGTAACTTCAGCCAGCTTTGACCTGCTATCGGGAGAAACCAGGTATTTCAGGCTAAGAGCTTATGACAGTGCAGGCAATAAAAGCGAATACTCTGATATTACAAGTGGTACTGCAGTCGCAGATGAGCAGGCACCTGTAATGAACAGCCTTAGCCCTGCGACGGGTTATGCATCACCCAGCCAGACCATATACCTGGGGTTAAAAGGCCAGGATAATACACGCATAAAAGAATTCGTTATCGAATACAAAGAGAAGGAAGAGGTTGACTACTCTCTCCTTAAAACTTTGGTATCCGGTACTGATTTCCAGAATGTAGCAGCCGGTCAGGAGCAAAGTGTCTGGTACACCTGGAATACAACAGGTCTTTCGGGTTATTATGATGTCAGAGTGAAGGCTGTTGATTACAGCAACAACTCATCCACATATATCACCGTGACCTACAGGCTCGACAAGACGGCTCCCGCTGCACCGGCTACCGTATCGGCTGTCGGCGGAGCAGGAAAAGTGATAATAACCTGGGAGGTTGTATCGGATACAGACGGCGATCTCTGGGGATACACAATATATAAACAGCTTCAGCCTGAGGGCGGGGAAGCTGCCGGACAGTTCACTTATGTGGCCGGAATACGCAAGGATGAACCTGCCGAATATACCGATCATAATGTGGAAACCGGCAGAGAATACATATACGCTGTCAGCTCGCGTGATGATCTTTACAATGAAAGTACAAGGACATCGGGTGACACTGTTTCAGTCAATAACTTCAACCCTGCGATCACAGAACTGACGAACGGTTCAAATCCTTTGAAAATTTATGCCGGAGATACTCTGTCCATTAAGGCTTCGGGCTTTATGCCGTATGAAGCTGTTGATATGTACATAGATGATCAGACCTGTGCAGGAACCGCAGTACTCGGCCGTTGGACAGACGCAGCCGGAGCTGTTGCGTTCTCATGGCGATATGTTGTGGGGACATCAGCGGGAGATCACACACTGACGCTTAAAGGAAGAAATTCAGGAGCAATTGATACTGAACAGTTCACTGCTTTGCCGCCGTCAACCCTGCCAGCAGCTCCTGCGGCAGTAAACGTTCAGAACAAAGATGTACTGTCAGTTGAAATCTCCGGCTATACTGTATCAGGCGCTGCTTCATATAAAATCTACAGAAGCGCAATAAAGACACAGGAGTCAGGAGTGGATGAAGATAAAGCACTGCTGGCTGCCAATGTAAAGACTACAGCCTATACTGATCAAACAGTAAATAATGGCAAGACCTATTACTATTATGTCGAGGCGCTTGACAGCTATGGGAATCCGGGCCAACAGACAGCCGGCGAGGGTATCCTGCCGTTGCAGGACACAACGGCGCCATCGGTTATACTAAGCAATACCCGCAATGGAAATATAATGACAATCTATGCATTAGTATCTGATAATATTGGAGTTACCGGCGCACAGTTCTCATATGAGCAGGTTGAAAACAATGCTGTAGCAGGGTTTATCGGCACACCGGCCGTAAGCAGTGCAAGAGGCAGGAACGTGACGTTGTCACAGACATGGGACACATCTGGACTGCCTGATGGTACGTACACCATCACCTCTGTTGTCAGTGACCGCAACGGAAATGAAACCGAACAGACTATGACAGTTGTAAAACGAACCGGTGCTGCAGCATATAATGGAACCGTATCGGCGGCGCCAGGAGCTTTGCGTGCTATAGTCAGCTGGACGGCATCTGATGATGATGAATTTGCCTCTTACCTTATGTACAGAAGGTCGGGACCTGACGGAACAACGTGGGGCGAATGGCATCAGGTAGCTGCTACCAGCCTGCTTACATATACAGATTACGACCTCAGCGCAACAACCTGCTACCAATACGGGATCGCTGTGCTGGACAGGTTCGGCAATACAAGTAACCGTGCAGATATTACTACACCGGCACAAGGATATGTAATACCTCTTGCAGACACAGATATCCCGGTGATAGGAAGCTTTTCGCCTGCAGAAGGCAGCACGCTCAGCAAGACCAGGGGCATAAGCATATTGGCGTCAGACAATGTCGGTATAAGCAAAATAGAGCTGTTTAGAGAAGATGCTTCCGGCAGTGTAACGATTGCAGGCAGGCAGTATACAAAGATAGGTGAAAGCCTGTCGGGAGCTCCGGGCTTTGGTACGATCCAGTTTAATACCCTGGTTGTGGCGGACGCAAGCATATCGCTTCTTGCCAGGGCACATGACGGGTCCGGCAATATAGCTTCAAAGATAGCCGCATTTTCCATAGACAATACTGCACCTCCGGTACCGGTATTAACAACGGTGCCCTCGGAACTGTCTGTCACTCTTAATGTGAGCAGCGGAGGAGCAGCGGCTGACTTATCTCATTATAATATCTACACCTCTGCAACCGAAAACGGAACATATAACCTTCTGACTTCAATGAAGGCGGGTGCATATGTACACAAAGAAGCTTTGATCAGCGGTAACTGGTATTATACTACTTCAGTCGACAATACTGGCAATGAAAGCGCAGCAGGAGTTAAGAAGAGTGTGGTACCGGGCGGAGATGCAACTGCACCGGCGGTCATGACGATGACTCCTGATGCTGATGCTCCGCTAAGAGGCAATGTGGCACTTTATGCTAAGGCTTCTGATAATGTGGCTGTGACAAAAATCAAGTTTGAGTATAGAGATATAAGCAGCCAAATCTGGACGCTTATTTCCGAGAAGTCAATAAGCCAGGGGCAGGCAGCTGAATTTACCTATAACTGGAACACTGTTGCAGAATCAGAGGGTGTACAGCTTTCGCCTGACGGAAGCTATGAAATAAGGGCTGTTGCCATAGATGCTGCTAACAACAAAGGTTTGCTGTCAGGAGAATATACTGTCGCAAACGATCCTCCGACGCCTCCTTCAGGGCTTGAAGTGTATTCGGGCGAATGGCAGCTTGTTGTAAGCTATAATGCAGTTGGCGGTTCGTATTTTGCCCACTACAATATTTACAGGAAGCTGTCATCAGCCAGTACCTGGACATTCCTGGGCTCCACAGCTTCCAATGTCTATATCGACAGGGGGCTCGATCCTGCAGACAGTTATGATTACAAGGTTACCGTAGTCAATGATCTGGGGCGTGAGAGTGACGGTGTTGAAAGTACTGGCATTATCAGCTCAACAGTTGCGCATAATTCAAGGCAGCAGTCATCCAAACCAGTCATCAAGCTTATTACACCTTCCAACTACTACTTTAATGGGAGCCTTTCACTTGATACCTTTATAGATGATGATATCGGTCTTAACAGTGTCAAATATGAATATAGCGTATCAGGACAGAATGTATGGAATCCGATCGCAACAATAACCGGCAATGGTATCGAACGCAAGAGCATCAATCTGAACCCTGATTATGAGGGCTTTGATGAATTGCTTTGGAGCGCTTCGTGTATATGGAATGCTGATGAACCGGAGCTTTCGCCGGGAGCATATGATGTCAGGGTCACAGTTGAAAACAAGGGCGGGCAGGATACGGTCAGCACACAGACAAAGGTATTCCGGCTGGTAAGGTACAATACGGCGTTACCTGTGATAGAAACTGTAGCTAATCCGCAGACAGGCGGAAAGCTGACATTGCAGTTGAGCATAACTGATCAGGAAAATGAAAATGACCAGCCAATGGACTACTTTACCATATACCGAAGCACGGTAAGTAGCTTTACTCCGGATGAAACGACAAAGATAGCGGACGAGGTCGCAGGAAGCAGAAATGATGACTCAGGCATCCTGGAGGGTACTGACTATTACTTTACCGATACGGCGCTTGTCAATGGAACAACCTACTACTACATCGTGACTGTAACTGATATAGCCGGCAACATAAGCTCTGTGAAATCTGTCCAGATGGCAGGTACACCTACTGCCGACAGCGGACTTTCCATCCGGAGCTCGGCGGATATACTGGTAAGTCCTGATTATCCTGTTACAGGCAGGGATAACACCTTAACTGCCAGAGTCTTCAATGAAGGCTATGCAACAGCAGACGGGACAGTAACCTTCCAGTATTCCACTAACAGCGGATCAAGCTGGAATGATATCGGAACAACTACAGTCAACGGTATTAAAGGCAATACTTCCGCGGATGCTGTCATCACATGGACACCTGATAATAGCATTGTGGCCGGAACAACAGTGCAAATCAAGGCATCAGTTGCAACATTGCCGGGAACAACTGAGCTTGCCGGTAAAACTAAGGTGCAAACGCAGGAATTCATTATAAATAAGGCTCCCTCCGCTGTTATCACAATAAAGAACGGAGCGGAGACTGTTGCAAATGGCGCAAGCGCTCCGACCGGCGTTGTCATGAGCTTTACGGCAGACGGCTCTGTGGATTCCGGAACCGGATACATAAGTGAGTATAAATGGCAGTTCGGAAACGGAAAGAGTCTGGCCGGCAAGACAGTCAGCTATGGCTACACCGAGCCAGGCACCTATACGGTCAGACTTACTGTTAAGGACAACCTTGGAGCAGTTAATGAAGCTGTGCAGACGATCGTTATCACCGATAACAGGCCGGACCTTTTCGTGGAATCCATCACATGGACTCCCGAAGACCCCAACGAGTTTGACGTGGTCACCATCAGGGCGGTTATAGGCAATAAGGGCAAAGGCCCAAGCAATTTGGGCTTTTTGGCAGGTGTATATATTGACAACTCATATGCCGGATATGTCAAAGTACCGGACAACACTGTCATACCTGTAGGCGGTACCACTGAGGTTACGTATACGTGGGTGGCTTCTGCAGGAAATCATGTAGTCACTATAAAAGCAAATGATATACTTGATTCACTAAAAGAAACTGACAAGAACAACAATAGCCTGACTAAGAGCCTGTCATCGGCACAGATCGACTTTGTTGATATAAAGGTCACAGACATCTCCTGGACAGGCAAGGGAGAGGGCCGAACAGATTTCAACAGCGAAGAGGATTTCCAGTATACTGTAACCGTAGAAAACGCAAGCTCGACAAGGGATGCGGCGGAACCCTTCTTCGTAACTTTCCTCATCAATGGAGCAGAGGCCGGGAAGAAACAGGTATCATCACTTGCTAAAGGCACATCCACAACAGTCAGCTTCCCTGTCAGGCCTTCGGCAGGAACAGGAAGCATAACGGCCGCTGCGGATGTGGTCAACCCTTCACACCTTGAACTTGACAAGACGAATAACACATTATCCTGCGATACCTTTGAATTTGAAGTGGAGTATCCTACGTTAACCATTGATGCCATCACATGGGAACCACAGGAAACCATGTTTGCACAGGGCACCTCGCTGACCTTCAGTGCAAAAATCTCAAATTCATCCTCCTTTGCCGTGCGCAATCCATTCAAGACTAATATATCAGTAGGCGGCATACAGGTGAGGAATGTTACAGTAGGAAGCCTTGCAGCAGGCGAGAGCGCAACAGTGACCGGAAGATGGACTGTTCTCGAACCTGTAACAGGCACGGATAACCTGAAGATACCGTATGCAGTCAAAGTCACAGTTGACAGTGAATTGGCCGTGCTTAAGGCGGCAGCTGAGAAAACCGTGACACTGCCTGACTTTACGATAGTATACCCTGATCTGAATATCACCTCGGTTCAGGTGCCTGCATCTGCAGGCTATGGAAATGCAATGACCTTTATAGCATCAGTCGGAAATGAAAGCTATGCAACCATATTCACTCCTTTCACTGTAGGCTTGTATGCAAGGCGCGCAAACGAACAGAATGCTGTATGGCGCCAGGTGGCAGGCTATACGCTGCAAGGCCTGAAGGGCTACAGTACTGCGTTTGTTCCTCTGACCTATACGCCGGGTGAGGCAGGATCATTTGAGTACAAAATAGTTGCTGATAACTATAACGCAATTAAGCAGCAGCCGATTCTTGAGGGGCATCCCAGAAACAGGACATGGATCACGGATCCAATTACCATTGAACACAAAATGGTAATGGAAGCGACACCAAACAGTAAAATGGCTGATGATGACATGCTTGCGGTCCTGTATTCCTCCAGTGACGACTGGATACCTGTCGAGGCTCATTTCTACCTCTCAAGCGCTCCAGGTACAGCACTCGGAAGTGATGACGGCGTCACAGCCCATTATACGCTCAAGTTGGGTTCCGAGGTAAAGAGACAGGGAGATATGAATTACCTCGGCGGAAAATTTACGGCTAACATTCCTATAGCCGTACTGGCGACGGGTACATACACTCTGACTATTGAGGGAGGCGACGGGACAACTGCACTCAGTGAAACCGTAAATGTCCGGGTTGTGCAAAGCACAATAGCCAGTGTTTCCACGGACAGAAGCAGCTACCAGATCGGTGAGATGGTCAGGATCAGTGGTAACTTCAGATTCAGCGACGGAACGCCAATGGCAGACGAAACGGTCGTGCTTGATCTGATGCTGCTTCCGCTGCTGAAAGACCCGAGAATGGGAAGGGATGAAAGAGGGAATGAAATTCTCCTAAGGTACCAGGGTGAACATATTCGCTTCCTTACAACCGATGAAAACGGTAATTTCAGCTACGACTTCTACCCCCGCTATGGTGAGGCAGGGCAGTGGGATATTTCCGTATTTGCATTCCAGAGACTGCTGGGCAATGCAGCTACTGCTTCCTTTAATGTAAAGGGCATGGTGGCTGAGCCATCCAGCCTGATACTCACAGCAGTTAAGAACTCGTCCTTCTCCAGGACGGTAACAATAAAAAATGCCGCAACTGTAGGAAATGTATCTTTAACAGGCCTAAATGCAGTACTTGTTAAAACTGACGATAACAATATAGTTGCTACGCTGGATACCTCGAATATGTCAACAACACTCATGCCCGGCGGTTCCACATCTGTGGTCGTAAACTTCACCGCGCCTCTGAACGCTTCTGATACAGCCGGCTACAGAGTGGATGTGACAGCGGCGGACGGTACAAAGACAACAAGCAATATAAGGCTCAATCTGCGGCCGGCAACTCCTATACCCGTAACAGATCCAAAGGGAGTCAAGGTGGGTATAAATCCGGGCACGGAGATAACCAGAACAATCAAGATCACAAACAAGGGGTTGGGAGAGCTCAACGGGCTCTATCTTGTACAGCCTGAGACGATACCATGGATAAAGGCGGTCAATTTGTCAAAAATCAATCTGCTGCCTCAGGAAAGCGCAACCTTTGATGTTGTATTCGAACCAGGTGAAACCATCGGCCTGGGTCAATACCAGGACAAGGTGGTTGTGACAAACGGAAACTACTCAGCTGTTGTTACTGTTGCAGCTGAGCTTTCAAGCGCAAGCGCCGGCAGCATAACCTTTGTCGTATCGGATGATACCGGAAGCCGTGTGATTAATGCCGAGGTCACGCTTATCGGCAAGGAACCCTATACATTCATGGAAAACGGAGTGTCCAGGACTTACTACCAGGCCTTCGGAGGAAGAACAGGCAGTGATGGTACACTTACGTTATATGACAGACCTCTTGGCGATTATGAATATACGATAAATGCCAGCGCCCGAAAGAGACTGACAGGAGAATGCAGCATAATGCCCGGAACGTCGCTTTCACCGGTCGAGGTCACCATGGAAAGCCTGCCTGTGCAAATCGAATGGACCGTAATCCCGACAACGATCCAGGACGAGTACGAGGTCAAACTGAATCTGGAATTCGGCGCAAATATTCCCACACCATCATTCGGATTCGTACCTCCATGGATCAATATACCCAGAGAAGTACAGTCAACGATGGTAGTAGAAGCGCAGATCATTAACACGGGTCTGATCGCATTGACTGATGTTACCGCGCAAATAGTCCGTGAGAATGCCGCCGACACCGGCATAAGCATAATCGGAGGAGGATATATCGGAGAGATACCGGCCCACGGCAGCGTACGTCTGCAGCTCGAGGTGCAGAAGGGCGCTTATAACCTGAAATATACGGGCGCACCGAACTTTATAAGCCTGAAGGCTAACTATGTGAGTTTTGATCCTGATACCGGCCTGCCGGAAAATCCTGCAAAGATAATTACCGGAAAATTGCCGTTGTATAATCCGAGCGCAACCTCTGTAAGCGTCACAGTCAAACCGCCGGATGGAAGTCCGGCAAAGGTCGAGGAGTTCAAGATGCCTGAAGGACAGCTGACAGAGCTTGATTATCTGCTGCCTCCGCCGACGCCGCCGCAGGATGAAGGTGGAAATGGATCAAGTGTATATGAAATAGTCAAACTGACTTTGAATCAGACCGCTACTATAGAAAGACAGGCATTTGACGCCACACTCAGGATCTCAAACGGATATCCGTCATATTCATTGCAAAATGTCAACGTACAAGTTGAACTGACAGATGCAAATGGTGAAGTCGTGCCATCAAGCATGTATGTGCTCAGATCGCTTGGGGTATCGGGAATTTCCGGTCTGGATGGTTCAGCATCGCTGCCAGCTGCAAGCGCGCTTACGGGACAGTGGCAGATCATACCTATGAACGGACTTGGAGGCAACGATGCAGAAAACGGAAGCAAGTATTATGCATCTGCGAGGATAACTTATTATGTAAATGGAAAGTTTGTTGAAACCAGTACAGAGGGTGTAGAAATTACCATATATCCTCAGCCACAGGTGACACTGAACTACTATGTGCCTCACAAGATACTCTCCGGAGTGCCTTTCAGGCTGGGAGTCACTGCGGTCAATGATGGCAAGGGCTGGGCAAGGAACCTTTCAATAGATTCAGGCAAGCTTGAGATAACGACTAATCAATCAGGCCTGCTGACGGAATTCGAAATAATAGGAGGCTCATGGGGTTCATCCTCCGGCGAAGGCTTCAAGCTTTCCCTTGGAGATATCCCTCCTGCCGGTGTTCTTGATGGCGAAGGGAATCCAATGGCCAACTCAGTAAGCGGTTACTGGCTCGTGCGTTGGAAGATGTATGAGGCCGGCGAGAATGAAAAGCCTTATGAGGGCGAATTCAGGAAGTTTACGGCCAACCTTACACATAAGACCTATGAAGGGGTGGAGCTTGACTCTCTCATCGTCGCCGCAAACACTGAAATAATCGGGAAGGACGGTCTGCTTGAGGACGCTGCTTCCGGTGAATCATTGGCACTCATTAACCAGGGATATACAGGCTTCCCCAACTACCTGGTGAATTTGAGAACGAACCAGAGGACGGCGATACATGTGCCGGACAACACTGTTGTTGAGGCTCCGTTATCTGACATTAACAGTATTGTAAGATTAAGAGTACCTGCGCCGGGCTTCACATTCGGAGAAAGCACTGTGAGGTATCAGGTCATAATGTTGCCTGATGAACGCCCGACAAGCTCGCTTGGTGCAGTAAAGCGTTATACTGATGTATCCGGGGCAAATGCGGTTACGCTCTCAGTCAATAATTACTGGCGAGACTATGGATATATATACATATTGGATGAGATTCCTAAAACTGCCGATGCGACAGCTTTTGTAGATAACTCATGGTATCTTGTCGAATATGGAGTGGGAGCGGTCATAAACTCAGTTGAGTACGGAAGAAGTTATGATACGGGTGATCCTGACAGACCGGGAATCGCTTATTATGACATCGGTGTTCAGCCAAACCCGGGTGAAACAATAAGCGTAAGGGCCCAACTAGAAAACAAGGGCAAGTATTCTGTAGAAAATGCCGCTGTTTACTTCGAAGCTGTGAAGGATGGAAGAAGAGTCGCTATAGGAACAAGCAATTCCGCGACTCTGCTCCCCGGAGAGGCAAGGTACTTCTATCAGCAGTTTATAACACAGGGTACAGTTACAGATACATCGGGAGCCGCTGTGGAGTTCCTGAGCGGAGAATGGACGCTGAGGGCTGTATTGTCTGAAGATGGACAGGAAAATGAAACAATAAAGCGTGAAACGCTTATGGTCATCAATACACCTCCTGTTGTAGTTGCAGCAGATATCGCAAATGCTGTCGCCGGTCAGAAGGTATACTTTGACGCATCAAGATCATATGATCCGGACGGCTATATTGTCAATTATCTATGGGAGTTTGGCGACGGTTCGTCTGCAAATGGCATCACCGCTTCACATACATATCTTTCAGGCGGATCAAGAAAGGTGAAGCTGACTGTTACCGATAATAATCTGACAGTAACCACGCTTGAAATAATGGTTACTGTTGAAGATTACCGTGCTGATCTGAAGGTCACCAGGAACGATGGCAACCAGTTCTCGGGTATAGAGTTCCTTAAGGATGGCGTCGTGACAGCCAGAAATGAGCTGCAGGAAGGCGACAGTGTCAAGGTAAGGGGATATATCTACAATGAACCTAATACCAGCGGCAACAGCGTGGATGTAAACGGAAAATTCTATGTCGGATTCTATGTGGATTACAAGTACAGAGCCTATCAGGTATATGATGCTTCGGCAGCCGGCGCAGACATTGTTAAGGACGGGATCCGCTCAGTGGAGTTCGATTGGACCGTTCCTGCCGGCAATCACATAGTTACCGTTATTGCCAATGACTTTGGCAAGATGATAGATGAAAGGAACCATGATAATAACAGGCTCGATATCCAGGCCGGAGCGGGACAGGTTAACTTCCCTGATCTGGAGGCAGTACAGGAGGATACTGGTGATGGTATGAAGGATACCTTTGCCGTCGACTGTGATGGCAAGGTTTCTTACAAGAGTGCAGTACCGATGTCGATAAAGGTCAAAAACACAGGAACAGCTGCAGCAGGAGCCTTTGCGGTCAGCTTCTTCGCAAACGGCCGGATGGTTGCCACTGAACGTGTGGAAGGTGGTCTTGCTGCGGGCTCGCAAATCACAGTAAGCAGCTTCTTCAGACCGGAAGCCGGTGGTGAGTATGAGTTTACGGCTGTTGTTGACGGACCGGGCAATTATGTCATCGAGTCTTCAGAAACAAACAACAGGATGTCTCTCAAGAAGAGCATCGATATGATATATCCCGACCTTACACTCGATGGAATGTCTATAACTCCGGCATCAGGACAGCTGAACCAGAATGAGCCGGTCACAGTCACTGTGAACCTTTTGAATCAGGGCAGTGCAGTTGAAAATGATGAAATTGAGCTGACCTTCTATGCTGACAGGACATACCTCGGAATGGTCAATAAGTCAGCTATTGCAGCGGATGGGACGGTTCCGGTATCCTTTGTATGGAAGAAGCCCGTATCCGGCGGAAAAAACATTACAGTAAAGGTAAATGAAAGAAATACTGTAATTGAAAGCAATATAGCAAATAATGAAAAATCTGTGGCGTTTTCCGGAGAAATAACTGCTTTGCTCCCAGGGCTGAGCATTACTGCAATAAGTACAGAGGACGCTTCGCAATCGCAGGATATTTCACTGGGTGAGGCGGTAACTACAAAGGTTACTGTGGTTAACAACGGAACAGCTCCTACTGTGCCGTTTACAGTGACATTGTTTGCAAATGGTTTCAAAAAGTCCGAAAAAGCATTTACAGGAATACTCAATCCGGGGCAATCTGCCGAAATCGTGATGCCGTCATGGAATGCCGACCTGCTGCCAACAGGTGCGTATACTCTTACGGCCTATGCTGACAGCGAAATGGTTATGAGGCTTTCAGACCGCGGAACAGCGGCTGCAACAGCCATACTGGAAGTATCGGGAGGGTACCGCCTGACTGCCGGTCTCATAGATGCTGTCATATCTGATGGAACAGCCGTATTTAATGCCGTGTTGAGCGACACGGATATTAATCTTGCACCTGTAGAGGACGCGCAGCTTACATATGCCGTATATAGCGGAGCCGAACTGGCTGAAGAACCTGCTGATGGAGCGGCAGCTTCCGGAAGCTTGTCATACAATGCAAATACCGGCAGGTATACAGGCAAATACAAGTTTGAGAGCCTGCCTGTCGGCGACTATACCGTATTCTACAAGGCGCTCCTCAAGGACGGCGCTACATTGGCAGGGACTGCGAAACAGCAGCTCAAATGCAGGAATGATTTTGAAATAACCATCAACACAGTGGATAACACAGATGTTTCAAAGACACAGTTTGCAGCCGGAGAAGACATCGTTGTCAAAGGTAATGTTACAGGCGCCGGTGTAAATAACAAGGTACTGCTTCGCATAATAGGCGAAGAGGAATGGAAGATGCTTGTACCATGTGATGCAAGCGGTGATTTCAATTATCTGTTCGATCTGCCCGGAGATTTTGGCGGAAGCTATACAGTCAAAGCAACGGCAAGTATAGAAGGAATAACAAAGACAAGCGAGTCCAGAGTGTTTACTGTAGAAGGCGCATATCTTAGTCTGCCGGCAGAGTTGACTGTGGTACAGGGAAAAACTGCTGTGATCGCGGGTACCGTAGGAAATGTTGGAACCATGGAAATCAGCAGTGTAAGCGCTTCCGGAAACCTGGCGGTATCCGGAATAACAGCCGGACTTGGTAATATGCAGCCATTGGCCAGCCTTCAGACAGGTGAAAGCAAACCTGTCGAGTTGACAGTCAGCGCTGCTAAAGCTGCTGTCCCCGGTGAATACACGCTTGAGCTGACGACGGCCTGGACGGCAAATCTCACTCAGAGATCCCGGACACAGACGATAAAGCTCACGGTAGTCGGTGCTGAAGCAATAATGTCTGTCACAGTGCTTTCAAACAGGGAAGCAGACGGCTGCCCGGCAAAATCAACTATAGTAACGGCAGTCAGGCCCGGTGATACAGTCAGCCAGACTGTCAGGATAACAAATGACGGAACAAAACCAATCACCGGCTTCAGGGCTGAAACCAGGGAGAAGTTCCCTTGGACCAGCATCACGACAAATGGCGTGACAGAGATACTGCCCTTGTCAGATGGGCTTTCGCTCAGGGATGCCGGCGCAAAGGCCATAGTATCGATGCTTATAGCTCCGGGCTCCATTGTGCAGGAGGGCTATTATGAGGATGAACTGATACTGAATGCCGATGATATGGATGAGGTCCGTATTCCGGTAGCTATCAATGTAGGCGCGGAAAACCAGGGCACAGTGGTATTCGAAGTGCGTGACGGCAGGCAGACGGCTCTCGAGGGCATCCAGGTGGAGCTTACAGGGCCTGAAGCAGAGGAGGGCCAGCAGGCTTCATTACGAATAATTGAAGGTGTAACTGCCGATGGTTCCGGGGTAGATATAAATGACAGCGAGAGCGACCGTCAGGGTAAATTGAAGGGACAGGTCAGATTTGACAATATACCTGCAGGACTATACAAGATAAGCGTCACTGGTGATGCAATAACCCCTTATACAGCAACTGTCGATGTTCAGGCAGCTGTGAATCTTAAGGAGCAGATAATCACAGTGAAGGAAATGCCCTTCACAGTGGGCTTTGATGCAGAGACGATTTTGAACTCAGAGGCTTCGGCAGTTAATGCAGGCAACTATGCCAGCGCTCTTTACAACATGAAGAATGCAGCTTATACAAACAAGGAAACTGCGATAGTTTCCAACTTCCCGGGTGATGAAGCGGAGTTCTATTATCTGGCAGCGCAGGTACGCGGCGGCATAGCCGTTACCAATCCTTCGGAAGAAACACCGATATACGGAGTAACGGTCTCTATAGACAACACGGGCAGCGGACTTGCGGATGGAACCTTCCTGCTGAATACGCCTGCGGGCCGTGTGGCGAGCAGAGAACTGGGAAGCCTAAATCCCGGAGATATTAAGGATATCAACTGGGTTGCATCTACAGATAATTTCTACTATAGGGCAATACTCGGCGAGCCAGATGAAAACGGCAGCTTTACAGTCAGCTTCGACGATGGAGTAGTAGTGCCGCAAAAGAACATCACGGCATGGATCAGCGAAGTCGATTATTTCGGCGGAGGATATCTTGCAATGGTATCCTATGATCCCGGGACAAGTAGCGGAGTATTCAGGACATCGGTAAAGGATGATGAAGGCAAGTATATAATGCCATCCAATGAGGTTCCTGTTTACACAGACGAGACTGAATTCTCCTTCATTATCAGAGTGGCCGGAACTGCTTTAATAGAAAATGTCCCTACCGCGTTAAACTGTGATGTGCCTGTAACGGTAAGGTATCTGCCCAACTCGGCGTATCTGGAATCTGAATCCGGTACAATAACAAGGATGGATACCAAATACAAAGGACTTTTTGCAGGAACGTCGGTCAAGGACAGCAAGAATTTCAGCAGAGGCTTTATATCGAAATTTACTAAGAATTCAAATAAGCCTGAAAAGCTGGGTGATGCCCTTAGCGATTTTGGATTTGCGCAGAATGTTTCTATAGAGAAGCAGAGCACTAAACTGAATTTCAAACTGAAGAACCCATCAGCGATAGATTATATGCAAAGTATCAGGATTACACTGAATGTGTCGGACGGAATGCCAAACACATACGGAACGATTGGCAAGGGAGCAAGACTGATTACCTCGCTCGCCGGACCTGTTGCAAGCATTAAGACTTCGGGAGACGCAGACGCTGAGTTTGACGGCAATTCCGGAGTCCTGACAATCGATGAACTGGCGCCGGGTGAAGAACTGCTGGCTGATTTCACAATAGTGCCTCCTGAAGGTTTGAACACATATTACAGTGAGCTGAAGGAAATGTATGATAACTATTCAGAGCTCTTCGGAGATCTAGATCCGGGTGTGGCAAAAATCTACTCATGGCTGGATTACAACTTTGAAACCAGCACTTCGTCCATTGACGATCCGGGACATCTGAACGGCAGCTCTGAAACGACCAGCGGAGTAACTTCTGTCAGAAGCATCGACGTGCAGCCGGAGTCAAAGATATATCTCAGCTATGAGCTTATACCTACAGAAACACCTGATCAGTATATACTCAGGGTAAATGCCACCAATATAGGTGAAGGAACTGCATATGGGCTTGCGGTATCACCTCCGGATATCCCGCTGGAGGGTGGGGCTGCCAAAGTATTAAGCAGCATGTCCTACAAGGAAGGGATCAACTGGAGCGGCGGCGATCTGCTGCTGGGCGATATTGTACCCGGTGAAACGACACATGGAGAGTTTACGATATTTGCTCCAGGCATACAAGATTGGACCAACCTGCCGGGCCTTGCGGTCAAGACAAGACAGGAAGGCAATATAGTAATTGCGCCAATGTCACTGCAAAGCTACAATAGTGAGCAGTTTGCGGAAGTGATCGATCAGATCATAGAAGAGCTTGAAAAAATGCATGGAAATATCGACGGTACAGTGGAGAAGATGGGGAGTGATCTGACGACGGCGGTAACAGACACTGACAAATACTTCTTCAATGTACTTGTAGCTGAGGCAACGACATACGGACTTGATGCCGTATCAAAGACAGCTGCTGTTATAGGTGATATGGCAGGCTGGAAGAGCTCCTACGAAAAAATGCAAAAGGGACTTACCAAGCTTGGGGAGAACTTTACAAAATATAAGGACAAGCTGGCAAAAATGAAAGCCGGCGACTACAGTATAATAAGCACGGAGGCCAGGAATGCAAAGGAATATCTCAATAACGTAGTAAAACAGATGAAGTCCGTGGATGCCTCCATGCTCAAGGTCGATAAGCTTAAGAAATGGTTCGATTCCGTCAATTGGGAAGATAAGTTCGGTGAATTGGACCAGTACAAGAATATAGTCGGAAGAGCGATGGCAAATCTCAGTGGCACTCCGGTCGAACTGGAGGATTATCAGACTAAGTTGAAATCGTCCTTTGAAAATGCTCAAAGGTCTGCGCAGGAGGGCGTTGCGGCTGCCAATGCCACAACGGATGAGACCAGGAAGGCGCATCGTGATCTGGCTGTTTCATACCAGCAGAAGTCAGCGCAGGATATGGATGAAGCATTGGAGCTTTATGGCAAATTGTATAAAAAGGCTGAGGCAGAAAAGGACCAGAAAGCCCTCGAAGGCTTAAGAACAATGAACGCGCAGGGGCAGGCCATACTGAAGGACAGCAGCGCTCTGGCCGCAGCTTCTGTTACAAATGCGCAGAAGGTAACTGATCTTGGTATAGGAATAATGTCTGCAAGACAGCTGCTCAATGGAAGCGAGACGAACAACATACTGGCCCGGCTTGGGACGGACCTTACACTCCAGAAAGTCCTTGGAGTTGATTCCGAGGCGATCATCGGCGTGTTCGATGCTATCGACAAAAACGGACTGGTGAGCTGGAAGAGCTTCCAGGCAGGCATCAACATACTGGACAAGGAAACCTTCAAGCTCGGAGACACTGCGGATAACCTGATAGCTATAGGAAATAATATCCAAATACAGGAGATCAGCTCTATCGCTCCAATGTGGGTCAAAAAAATAGGAAATCTTCCAAGGGCGGCGACACAAACAGACATGTCTGCAAATGCTCTTGCAGAGCTCCTTCTGGGAACACTTAACGGCAGAACTGATGTAGGCGGAAAAACAGAAGACTTTATCAATGACTTCAAGCAGGAACTGAACAATTATCCCGAGAACTCCGACAGAGTTAAGTTCCTTGTAAAAACTGCAGTTTCAGCCATGAATGTGCCTGTTGTCGATGACGAGTCATACTACCAAAAGATAGAGCAGCTTAAAAACAGCGGCGAGAACTACAGCCCGATTGCCGTATACAACGCTGCAGCTGAAGGCGCAGTAAGATATATGGAACTTAATGAGATCTCAGTCAACGCTCAGCTTATCCTTCTGGAAACAAAGCAGCTTCTTGAGGGGTATAAACAGAACATAAGTGAGACGACCTCATATTATCCTGCAAGGGTTCTGCTTGATTATCTCAGGAGCATCAACAAGCAGCTGGAATATACATATGCAAACAGGGATAGTGAAAACAACATAGTGAAGCTGCCTGATGCAAGAATCGGCAGATACAGGGACATATGGGTATACCAGGGCAATGACGGCGATCTGGTACCTGATAAGATTGATTTCAAGGAATTATATCAGTCAACGGTATCACTTAATTCAGCGCTGGCGAAGGGTTACACGGATGTTGCCTCCAGATGGGATATGAATATGTACAAGACTGCTATCATGGTAAACGCCATCGCAGGCGCTGCTCTGGCCTTCGGAAGCGGAACGGGCGCTGCAGCAGCAGGGTTGCTGAGCAATTATGCCGGTTCCTTCGCAGATGCAGTGACAGGACCGTGGGCGAAATCCCTTGACGAGGCGGACAAGACCAGCGCTGAGCTTGTTGTACGGTCTGCTGCCGAACTGTATGTCAATACCGGAATATCGGCTGCAAAGAGCTTTGAAGTGGCAAAATCCGTTAATTCAGTCTTTAAGGCAGTGGATGAGTGGAGAAAGATCGACCCTCCGATACCGGTAACGGTTCTTGCTATTGATGTAACAGACATCAAAGTTGATGACAACAAGGAATTCGGGTTCGGAACAGCTGTGATAAATGTACGGAATGATCATACAGGAGCAGTAAGTATAGCTCCAAGGATACAGATAATGGACAGCAAAGGCATCATATATACAGCCGACACGGCTAACGCTCTGGTGGCGTCAGGAGAAAGCAGCGTATTCACAGCGCAGATCGCAGCGCCGAAAGCCACGCTCAGGGATCCCGCAGGCTTTGATATGTATGTCAGCTTTGAACTTGCTGAACCGTCCTCCATGTCGATAGCCGGTCTGCATGGACCTTATGTTAAGCACTTCATGTCCGGCAACAAGGAACAGATAGAGGCAATGCGCGCGAACTACGAATATGCTGTTCCAAGAAGCGGATATCTGGGAGGCAGCGGCAATCCGGCAGCTGAAACCGTTACATTTACGGCAGGCAACGGAATGTCGGAAATGAGGATCTTCCTTGCGGCTCTTGACGGCAGCAATCTCGGCATGACAGTCAGCGGCAGCGGAGCTGATGTGGCGGAAGCAAGAAGTATAGTAAATGAAGGTGACCTGCTGATAATCAAAAATCCATCCGGCAGTTACTCGGTGACAGTACAGGGCGATCCTTCAAATGAAGAGTTCTATACCCTTCAGATAGGACAGCTTCCTGATATGGGAACAGTATTTGATGCTGTTGACCCCGGAACTATAATTGCTGAAACGACAGGCACTGCGAATACTCTGAAGGTCAGGTCTGAGCTTCAGGTGTTTGAAAGCTCAGGAAACGGCAGGCTTGACAGCGTTGACTTCGGGGTGACAGAATTTAAAGCTCCTGATGGATCATCACTGGCCCTGCCGGCTATGGGCGTACGAATATATGGGAAGACAGCTGAAGATAGCACAGATTTCTCGGTTGATGCAGGCAGCGGAAAGCTGTTTGTTACAGAATTCTCGATACCGGATAACCTGTCGGAGGGCAGCTACAGTATAGGTTTGAGGGTAACTGTTGCCGGCAGCGGACTGAATGCGAACCTTGACAGTATTCTTGGGGCTTCCGGCAAGGGAACGCCATGGGTCAGGAACGATGGTGACGGTAGCTACAGCAGAGTATTTACGGTACCTCTTGAGGTAAGGCCGGCCGAAGCAGTGCCTGCTCCGACGACGGTAAGCTATGAAGGTGCTGCAGTGCCGGAAAGCAACAGCCTGACACTTGGCAGCGCGGACAGCGTTCTGAACGTAAGTGGTACGATTGAACCGGGCAAGCTTGCGGTGCTGTTTGCTGATGATGTTCCGGTTGACATAATGATACCGGATAGCTTCGGTAATTTCAGCGGCTCATATGATTTTTATCCAAGGCAGGATGCATATAAGGTATATCTCAAGGGTGCAGATCTTAATGCCAAATACAGTGATGCCATAGTGGCTGAAATCACGCTGCAGGTCAATCAGGCGGCGGACGATTCGGAACCTGTGATCTCACTTGTCAGCCCGGCAAACGGAGTTACTCTTGAAAATGACCTAGCCAGAATCATATTTACGGCTGAAGATATTATGGGCTCTGTGCAAAATGTTACACTGAAATTAGATGGAGTCGATTTGTCGGACGGGATGTATATAGACAGCTTCGGACGCTACAACTGTGATCTTGTCGGAGGCCTTAATAATGGAGCGCATACTCTGGTAATAACTGCAACAGACAGTTCCAACACAGCAACGCTCAATGCGACCTTCAGTACGGCAGGACAGCCTGATCTGACGTTCAATGTGACAAATGGCGCAGGAGCGAATGCGGAAATAGTTGGGGCTACCGGCAAGAGTGCAGTTCTGAATGGCGAAGGAACGGCAGTCATCGGCCTTTCAAACGGCACATACCAGTATACGGTAACCAAGGCCGGATACAGGAACTATACAGGCAGTGTCTTGGTCAATGGCAATATAACTGTTGGGACAATAACATTAAAGGCTTTATACGATGCGGCATTTACAGTTAAGGAATCTGACAATGTAACACCGATAAGCGGCGCGCTTGTCAGTATAACAGGCACAAGCGCTGATGGCGCGGAGTCCTCAACGGGTGTTACAGGAGCAGATGGGGCAGCTGCTGTCAGCCTTATTGACGGAAGCTACAGCTATCAGGTATCAAAAGCGGGTTATGTAACATCGACACCGCAGGTATTTGATGTCAGCGGAGGAAATGTCACAGGTCTGGGAATTACGCTGGTAGAGCAGGCGGAAGCTGATGCGGCAGCATTCAGGACAACACATGCGACAATACTGGCTGAGAATGTCGGCAATGTAGTTATAAGTGATAAAGCAGCTCTTACGGCTGCACTGAATGCATATGGACAGTTAAGTGAAGCGGCGAAGGCTAAACTGACGGCTGAGAAATCATTGTTGGACAGCTTGACCTTAAGAATAGCGGATCTGGAAGCGGCTGCAGCGGTAGATGCTATGATAAGCAATCTGCTTGTAGAATCGGCTCTAACACTTGATGACAGTGATGAGGTTCTTGCGGCACGTGGCGCATATAACGGATTGACGCCTGAACGGCAGAGCCTGGTAACAGAGCTTGCGATGCTGACAGCGGCAGAGGTTAGGATAGCTGACCTGCAGGCGGAAGCAAATGCAGCAGCATTTAAGACAACACATGCAATAATACTTGCGAAGAACACAGGTGTGTTGCAAATCTGTGATAAAACAGCACTTACATCAGCTCAGACAGCATATGGATTGCTTAGTGCGGCAGCCAAGGCCAAGCTAACAGCCGAAAAGACATTGTTGGATGGACTTGCTGAGAAGATGGCGGACCTTGAAGCGGCAGCAGCAGTAGATTCATTGATAAGCGGACTGCCTGCAGAATCATCTCTGACACTTGCCTATAAAGCTGCAGTTGTAGCGGCAAGGAGTGCATATAACGGATTGACACCAGCACAGCAGAGTCTTGTAACAGGCCTTGCAACGCTGGTAGCAGCAGAGGCGAAGATAGCTGATCTTGAAGCAGCAGCCGCAGTAGATGCACTAATAAGCGTACTGCCTGCAGAATCATCTCTTACACTTGATGACAGTGATGAGGTTCTTGCGGCACGTAACGCATATAATGGATTGACACAGGCACAGCAGAGCCTTGTGGCAGGCCTTGCTACTTTGACAGCGGCAGAGGCGAAGATAGCTGACCTGCAAGCGGAAGCTGATGCGGCAACGTTCAGGACAACACATGCGACAATACTGGCTGAGAATGTCGGTACGGTAGAAATAGGTGATGAAGAAGCTGTGACAAATGCTCTGGGTGCATATGAACTGTTGAGTGTGACGGCCAAAGCCAAGGTGACAGTTCAGAAGGCATTGCTGGACGACCTGAAGACGAAGATAACAGACCTGAAGGCAGCGGCAGCAGTAGATGCACTAATAAGTTCACTGCCTGCTGTATCATCTCTTACACTTGATGACAGTGATGAGGTTCTTGCGGTACGTAACGCATATAACGGATTGACACCAGCACAGCAGAGCCTTGTGGCAGGCCTTGCTGCACTGACAGCGGCGGAGGCGAAGATAGTTGACCTGCAAGCGGAAGCAGATGCGGCAACGTTCAGGACAGCACATACAGCTGTTCTGGCAGAAACCACAGGTACTGTAGGAATTGGTGATGAGTCGGCCGTGACAGCGGCTCTTGCAGCATATGATCTGCTGAGTGCAGCAGCCAAAGCAAAGGTGGCAGTTCAGAAGGCATTGCTGGATGACCTTGCGGCAAAGATAACAGACTTGAAGGCAGCGGCAGCGGTAGATGCATTGATAGGCGGACTGCCTGCAGCATCAGCCTTTACTCTTGATAATGCGGGTGCAGTTGGGACAGCACGCGGCGCATATAACGGATTGACACCAGCACAGCAGAGTCTTGTAGCAGATCTTGCGACACTGGTGACGGCAGAGGCGAAGATAGCTGACCTTCAGGCGGAAGCAGATGCAACAGCATTCAGGACAGCTAATACAGCAATACTGGCTGAAACCGAAGGTACGTTGGAAATCAGTGATAAAACAGCACTTACGTCAGCTCAGACAGCATATGGATCCCTGAGTGCGGTAGCTAAAGCCAAGCTTACAACCGAAAAGACATTATTGGATGGACTTGTTTCAAAGATAGCGGATCTGGAGGCTGCGGCAGCGGTAGATGCATTGATAGGCGGACTGCCTGCAGCATCAGCTTTGACACTCGCCAATAAAGTAGCAGTTGAAGCGGCCCGCAGCGCATATGATGGATTGACATCAGCTCGGCAGAGTCTGGTAATGGGTCTTGCCACATTGGCTGCGGCAGAGACGAAGATAGCCGACCTTGAAGCTGCGGCAGCAGTAGATGCATTAATAAGCGGACTGCCTGCGGTATCGTCTCTGACATTGGCCAATAAAGCTGCAGTTGTAGCGGCAAGGAGCGCATATAACGGATTGACACCAACACGGCAGGGTCATGTAACAGGCCTTGCAACGCTGGCAGCAGCTGAGACGAAGATTGCAGACCTTGAAGCAGTGGCAGTGGTAGATGCTTTGATAGGCGCACTGCCTGCTGTATCATCTCTTACACTTGATGACAGTGATGAGGTTCTTGCGGCACGTAACGCATATAATGGATTGACACAGGCACAGCAGAGCCTTGTGGCAGGCCTTGCTACTTTGACAGCGGCAGAGGCGAAGATAGCTGACCTGCAAGCGGAAGCTGATGCGGCAACGTTCAGGACAACACATGCGACAATACTGGCTGAGAATGTCGGTACGGTAGAAATAGGTGATGAAGAAGCTGTGACAAATGCTCTGGGTGCATATGAACTGTTGAGTGCGGCGGCTAAAGCCAAGGTGACAGTTCAGAAGGCATTGCTGAACGACCTGAAGACGAAGATAGCTGATCTTAAGGCAGCGGCAGCAGTAGATGCGAAGATAAACGCACTTCCTGCCGTGAATTCGCTGACACTCGATAACGCGGGCGCAGTTGAGACAGCCCGGAGTGCATATAATGGATTGACACCGGCACGGCAGAGTCTGGTAACAGTGCTTACGACGCTGACAGCGGCAGAAGCCAGGATAGCAGATCTTAAGGCGGAAGCTGATGCGGCATTGTTCAGAACGACCTATGTGGCCCTTCTGGCAGAGACCACCGATACAGTAGTAATAAGCGATAAAGCAGCTTTAACGGCGGCATTGAACGCATATGGACAGTTAAGTGCAGCTGCCAAAGCCAAGTTGACAACAGAGAAGACATTACTGGACAGCATTGCAGCGAAAATTGCAGACCTTGAAGCAGCCGCAGCGGTAGATGCACAGATAAGCGCACTGCCTACAGTGCCGGCTCTGAAATTGACTGACAAAGCGGCAGTCGAAGCAGTACGAAGTACATATAATGGATTAACGCCTGCACAACAAAGTCTGGTTACAGGTCTTGCTGCGCTTACGGCAGCAGAGGCAAAGATAGCCGATCTTGAAGCAGCGGCAGCTCTTATGACAGCAAAATCATCCGCAGCAGCGCTGAAAAAAGATGATTATACATCAGCTAGCTGGACTGCGCTGACCACAGCTCTGGCAATGCCGGAAACCACAACGACGGAAATAGCGGCAAAAACAACCGCAATAAATACTGCAGTGGCAGGCCTTGTGAGTAATGCAGCACCTATAGCTCCACCTATTATGCCGCCAATGCTTCCAATGCTACCTGCCGGACCGTCGACTACTGAGATAAAAATCGGTACAGGAACTACACAGATACCATATACTATGAATAAAGACATTGTTGAACTCGAAATTGATAGTGAACTGGCAGAGGAACTCGCAGATGCAGGTACTGACAAAGCTGGCATTGAGATCGACTTGAGCAGACTGTCAGGTATTAACGCAGTAGTTATACCGACTGACAATGATGTAATTGATATTTCCAATGGCTTGAAAATAGGGCTTCCCACAGCAACCATCACCTTTGGAAGCGAAGCAGCAAAGACGGTCTCAGAGGCAGCCGGTGAAAACGGAATAAAGATCATTGCCGAGAAGATCCCTGAAGCAAAATTGACTCCTGATCAGGCAAGTAAGGCAGAAAACGGCATTGTATACAAATTGGACGTGTTTGCCGGAAGTAAATATGTATCGGAGTTCAATGGTGAGGTTACTGTAAAAATACCATATAAGCTTAAAGAGGGTGAAGATCCTAATGGCATAAAAGTGTGGCACATAGATGATGCCGGTAAGATGACTGAGGTTATATGTAGCTTTGATGCCGCAACAGGTTTGGTCGGCTTCACAACGACACATTTCTCGTACTATATAGTGTCATATGTCAAGGCTCCGGAGCCGGTATGGCAGAATCCTTACAAGGATGTCAATGAGCTGAAATGGTATTACAACGCTGTTAAGTATGTCAGCACAGAAGGCCTGTTTACAGGAGTTGAGCCTGATGCCTTTGATCCTTCAGGATATATGACAAGGGCTATGTTCGTAACAGTGCTTGGAAGGCTGGCTAAAGTAGATGTAACCATGTACACAGGCCAGAGCTATACTGACGTCAAAGCAGGCAGCTGGTATGCACCATATGTCAAGTGGGCATCGGAAAATGGCATTGTGACCGGGTACAGCAGTGAGATGTTCGGGACGAACGACCTTATAACCCGCCAGCAGATGGCGACGATTATTATGCGGTACATCAGATACATGGAAATCCCGGTTACGCATACAGGCGGCGCAACATCACCTTTTGATGATGAAGAAAATGTAGCGGGATATGCAAGGGAAGCAGTGGAATTGATGAGACTGACTGGTATAATCAACGGAGTGGGCAATAATATGTTCGTACCCGGCAACAATGCTTCGAGGGCTGAAGCAGCTGCAATAATGATGCGCCTTGCACAGATGAAGTAAAAAACCTGATAAAAACAGGCCTGCCTTTTTGGCGGGCCTGTTTTTGTAGCGCGCGCTACATGCGCGCGTTCTATACGGTGAAAGTCCGCTAAATTTCTAGGCATCTCCTTCTATATCCCATTTAGGTTACCAATATCAGATTTTCTGTTTGGGAGCAATTTCCTCAGGAGAGTATGCATCTCATCAAACTTCTTTGTACGTATATATATACGTTTTTTGAGACGAGCCGCGAGAATGTGGGTAAAATTTCTGCAAGTATCCTGGTTATACAACTGTATGGTGTTTAAATGCAATACTCTTATGCCCATCCTGTGAAGAACGGCTGAACGCACGGCATCTTTTCCCAGTTCCGATGGGCTGTTTTGATAGGCGTAGCTCTCATATTCAACACCCAGTTTAGCATACTGATAATATAGATCTACGAAACAACAGTCTTGTCCCAGGCGTATCTTCGCTTCACCTTTAAGCCTTATCTCATGATTGAAAACTGCCCCATTAAGGCCATAACCTCCCAGAGCATGAGGTAGTCCCAGGATCATATAGGCAAGTGATTCCATAATCGATGCGGATCCATTTTCCACATACTTCATAGCGCGTATAGCTTTACGATGCCATGGTGCCCCTTGGTCTTTGCCAAAAATTCAACAAGCTTTTGTTTTGTAGTGATGGCCGAAGAAGTAAGTCCCTGCTGATGCGAGCATAACTGCAGACCCAGCAGAATAAGTCGGTGTATGCTCAATTTTCTCGCAGCGCCATATTCAAGTGCGGTTTTTATCCATAGTGCTTTAATTAAGAGCACGGTGCACATAAAATTCACTTATGGGGAAATATTTGTGTGGAAATGGATGTTAGTATATGAAAACGTTACATAAGCTAGGATTTTCGAACATTATTTAGCCTCACACTCGCAAGCTGGGTAATTTATGCCCCAAAACCTAAAATATTGTCCACTGTGCCTTTGCGGAACTGACCTGAAGTGAATACCGAGTTTGTCGGAATCGATTGCGGAACTGACCTGAAGTGAATGCCGAGTTTGTCGGAATCGATTGCGGAACTGACCTGAAGTGATTGCCGAGCAAGCCATAGATAATTAGTCAAAAGCAATTGAAAATATTTGCCATAGTCCATATAATTAATATGTAAAGGGTGTGAGAGCTTTTTACAATACCCGGATACAGCTCCATGGTTTTATACTATGGCTGTATATGCCGTATAAAATTGGAGGAGTATGATGAAAAGGTTTTGGTCATTACTATTGGTTGTATGTTTCGTATTATCTATGACTGCCTGTGGCACCCCAAATCAGGAAACGGTCAAGGATCAGCTTGAAGAGCAGCAGACCCAAGAACAGCCTGCTGAAACGGCTCAGCCCACCGAAGAGGTCAAGCCTGCAGAAGCGGACCAACCAGCTGAAGAAGTACAGCTGACGGAAGAAGAACAAAAAGGCAACCTTATTCCTGGCGGCTATTTCAATATAGCAGACCCAAAATGGGGGCTCTACAAGGAATCCGGTGGAACGGGAGCCACTGCTTTAAAAGACGGACAGATGGAGGTACAGATTGAAAAGGTTGGTACTGTAAAACATGCTGTACAGGTATACTGCGATGGTTTTGAAGTACTTCAGAATGCAGTGTATAAAGTAACCTTTGACATGAAGTCCACTGTGGACAGGACCATGGACTGGCGTATCCAGATAAATGGCGGGGATTATCATGCGTATACGGGTCAGGAGGACCTTCCTGTTACAGCAGAGATGAAGCACTATGAATTTACTTTCACGATGGCGGAAGCAACCGACCCTGCACCCAGGTTCTGCTTCAATTTAGGCTTCCATGAGGCTGATGGTCAGCTTGCTGCACATACTGTTGTTATTGATAATGTGCAACTGATCGTGATGGATGCTTCCAAAGCAGTAGCTTCTGCCTCGGGAGATATAGGTCCGGCTATAAATATCAACCAGGTCGGATATAAAACCGGCGATACGAAGATAGCCATTTTCCGTGATAGCAGCAAGGACACTAATTTTGATGTAGTAGATGCAAAAACAGGCGATGTAGTATTCACAGGCGATATATCCGGTTCAGTGAAAACCGAAAGTGCCGGGGAAACAGTGGCATATGGTGATTTTACCGGTGTGACCAAGCCGGGTACATATAAGATAAAAGCTGCAAACAGCGGTGAGTCCTATGAGTTTGTCATTGCTGATGATGTTTATAAGGATATTTTTGCAGATACTATTAAAATGCTTTATATGCAGCGATGTGGCAGTAAATTGACAAAGGACAATGCAGGAGATTTTGCACATGAAGCCTGCCATACGCAGAAAGCAACTATTTACGGCACGAAGAATAACAGAGATGTGTCAGGCGGCTGGCATGATGCGGGAGACTATGGACGTTACGTAGTTTCCGGGGCAAAAACGGTTGCCGACTTGCTGCTTGCCTATGAAGACTATGGAAAAACATTCAGTGATAACGTCGGTATCCCGGAAAGCGGTAACGGCATCCCTGATGTACTGGATGAGGCCAGGTATGAACTGGAGTGGATGTTCAAAATGCAGGATGAAAAATCCGGCGGTGTATATCACAAGGTAACAGGCCTCAATTTTGAGGGCATGGTAATGCCTGAAACGGTAACTGACCAACTGTATATCCTGCCTGTATCAAACTGTGCAACGGGGGACTTCGCAGCAGTTATGGCAATGGCTGCAAGAGTCTACAAGAAGCATGATGCGGCTTTTGCCAACAAGTGCCTTGCCGCATCAAAAAGCGCGCTTTCATATATGGAGAAGAATGCTAACAACAACGGCTTCAAGAATCCGGGCGATGTGCTTACAGGTGAATATCCCGATGCAAAGGATACCGATGAATATTTCTGGGCTTTGACCGAGCTGTATAAAACAACCGGCGATGCTTCATATAGCAATAAATTGGGCTCGACCGATATAGCCTCACTTGACAGTGGTTTAGGCTGGCAGGCTGTGGATATTTACGGCTGCTACGCATATCTGACTGCAAAAAATCAGAATGCAGACCTGAAAAATAAGATCCAGGCGAAATTTGACGCCTATCTTGCTGCTACAGAGAATAATATAAAGAATGACGGATATTTCTCCTCCATAGGCAAGGTATATCCATGGGGCAGCAATATGACACTGGCTAACAATGGTATGGTTCTGCTGATGGCAGGCAGGGTTTCTGAAAATAATAGCGACCTTGCAAAGAAACAACTGGATTACCTGCTGGGTGCCAACCCGACTTCATTCTGCTTCGTTACCGGCTATGGCACACTGACGCCGGACAATACACACCACAGACCATCACAGGCGCTGAAAAAGACTTTGAAGGGTATGCTGGTAGGCGGCGCGAATTCAAATCTGGAAGATCCGTATGCCAAGAATGTGCTTGCTGACAAGCCCGCTGCAAAATGCTATGCGGACAATGCGCAGAGCTATTCCTGCAACGAGATAACGATTTACTGGAATTCACCTCTCATATATCTGTTGGCTGGTTTGCAGTCTGAGAAGTAAATGTGCTGTTAACTGGTCTGCAGGCCGATAAGCATTAAAATGTCTGCTAAACAATAAAAACATATAACTAAAGGGCTGGATCCGAATTATTAAGGTTCCAGCCCTTTATTAATGCCTTTGATATTTTATTCTTATGCCTGAATTATCAATGATGGAACAGCCTGATACCAGTAAAGGACATAACCATACCATACTTGTTGCAGCAGTCTATGACAAGGTCGTCCCTGACAGAGCCGCCGGGCTGTGCGATATACATGACTCCGCTCTTGTGTGCTCTCTCGATGTTGTCGGCGAACGGGAAGAAAGCATCCGAACCGAGCGTTACACCCTGCAGCTTATCCAGCCAGGCTCCTTTTGCCTCTTTGGTGAATACTTCAGGCCTGACCTTAAAGCGTTTCTGCCATTCTCCATCTTTGAGCACATCTTCATATTCATCACCGATATAAACATCTATCGTATTGTCGCGGTCGGCTCTTCCGAGAGAATCAATGAATTTCAGTCCAAGAACCTGTGGCGACTGACGGATAAACCAGTTGTCTGCTTTGCTGCCTGCCAGCCTTGTGCAGTGTACCCTGGATTGCTGACCTGCGCCTATACCGATTGCCTGTCCGTCCTTTACATAGCAGACTGAATTTGACTGAGTGTATTTGAGAGTAATTAGTGCAATTTTCATATCTGTCAGTGCACTGTCGGGTATATTTTTATTATCTGTCACAATATTGGAAAGAAGCCCGTTATTTATATCAAGCTCGTTACGCCCCTGTTCAAAGGTGATACCATAAACCTGTTTTCTTTCGATAGGGTCGGGAGTATAATCTGTATCGATACGGATCACATTGTAATTACCGCCCTTCTTTGACTTCAGGATATTGAGGGCTTCCTCGGTGTAGCCCGGAGCAATTATACCGTCGGAAACCTCTCTTTTTATCAGATTTGCAGTATCCTTATCACATTCATCTGACAAAGCAATAAAATCACCAAAGGAAGACATCCTGTCAGCTCCTCTGGCTCTTGCGTATGCACATGCCAGCGGTGACAATTCTCCAAGATCATCTACCCAGTAAATTTTAGCAAGGGTATCGGTCAGCGGGAGACCTACGGCGGTACCGGCCGGAGAAACGTGCTTGAAGGATGTGGCAGCCGGAAGACCTGTGGCGGCCTTTAGCTCCTTTACTAGCTGCCAGCCATTGAAGGCATCGAGGAAATTGATATAACCGGGTTTACCGTTAAGTACTGTAACAGGCAGCTCTTTGCCATCGCTCATATAGATCCTTGACGGCCTCTGGTTAGGATTGCAGCCATACTTTAATTCAATTTCTTTCATAATAATCTCCATTCCGCCGCAGTCGCTGGCGGCACAAATAGTAATGAAA
>CAZBEQ010000007.1:0-66034 GCA_964490975.1 uncultured Oscillospiraceae bacterium
AAATTTGTATTAATTTTTCAAAGCTCAATTCCACTTTTTAGGTGGGAAAGTTGAGATAATAAGTAAAAAACATAAAAAAATCAACCATATATTGGTTGATTAATGTAGATATGTAAAACAGCTGCAATGCCATGGACGTTTCAATTGATTCATTCACGCTTACGGCTTTTTTTCTTCCTCTTTTCATCCTTTGAATAGTAATCATTGCGATAGTAATAATAGTTGTCGCTGGCATGCTTATCAAGCTTGTTCAAAACTACACCGATGATTTTCGCATCGACCTTTGCCAATAATTCCTTAGCCCTCTTGATCGAAGCGATTTCAACATGACCCGAGCTCGCAACAAGGATCGTACCATCAACAAATGTCGATATAATGGCTGCATCAGTAACACTACCGACTGGTGGCGCATCCAAAAGAACAAGATCATATTGTTCAGATATATCTTGGATAAATTGCTTCATAGCATTGGATGACAACAGCTCTGACGGATTGGGCGGTATAGTGCCGCAAGGTAGTATGTCCAAACCTATTATGTCACTTGAGCGGATATATCTGTAGTAGTCATCATGATCAGCCAGAAGGTTGGTCAGCCCTGTGTTGTTCGACATCATAAAAATTCTGTTTATCTTTGGTTTCCTCAGGTCAGAGTCAATCAGCAATACCTTGCTACCCGCCTGAGCAAAGGTTACAGCCAGATTTACAGCTGTAGTCGTTTTACCCTCCATAGGACCCGAGCTTGTAACAACGATGGTTTTCAGCCTTTTATCAATACCTGAATACATGATATTTGTTCGTAAAACCTTATATGCCTCAGTTATGGGAGATTTGGGATCAGCGTGGGCTATAACAATACTATCATCTATCATGATTATACCCTCCTCCCTTTAAATACAGGAATCACACCGATTACCGGCAAATCAACATGCTTTTGGATGTCCTCGGGCGTTTTTATCGTATCATCAAGAAATTCTATAAGAAATATTATCCCTACTCCTATAGCCAAGCCTAGTAAAATACCTACCATATAGTTTAGCCGGTTGTTTGGCGATATAGGATGTTTCGGCAGCTCAGCCTTGTCAATTATCTGGACATTTTCCAGCTGCATTATTTCTATGACTTTTTTCTGGAATACCTCCGCCACCTTATTTGCAATATCCATTGTCATCTGTGGTTCCGGATAGCTAACTGATATCTGTATCACTCTGGTCAGATCCCTTTGCTCTACATTTATCATACCTGCCAAAGCTCCTGCATTCATTTTGAGTCCAAGCTCATCTATTACCTGATAGGCAACCAGCTTGCTTTTGGCTATCTCTCGATAATCCAGTATGAGATTAGTACCTAAATATAAGTCCATTGACTCGACGCCTACCGTTTCAGTATTCTTGCCCACATACAGCGTAGTACTGGCAGAATACATAGGTGTAACAAAATAATTCGTCCAGACATATGCCAAGGCTCCAAATACTACCACACATATGAAAATGATCCACCATTTCCTCAGTAGTATTTTAAAAATATCCTTTATACTGATTTCTACCATCTGCCCCTCCATTATGACAAAAGATAACATAAAAATTATAACACTGTGGAATAATCTGTCAATGTACTAATTTCTTTTTATATCGATCCACTTGAATAGTTTTACATATTTATCTATAGCCTTTGTATCTGGTATCTTTTGAGCAAGGGTAATATCTCTCCTGCTTATATTAGTGACAACCCGGTGTACCCAAGCAACAGGTAACAGCAATTTGTGCTTATGCGCATATGAATATTCAGAGCTGAGGTTTTCCAATGACGGGAATATGTAATGTAGCTTTGAACCCGCCTTCTGATCGTTATAGCTGATATACGAGGCCATAGTACGGTTTGCTAACGCTTTCTTATCCTTTTCTCCAAATACTCCAGCGTCCAGTATCATGTCGATCATCTGCTCAATATTGTCTGTATCACCTGAGTATTTATCAAGTACCCTCTCTGAGATATCAAGGTCAAACAGGTTGTGGCAAATAACAAGCATGATCTCTATAAATCTGCCGATACCATACAGTTCAGCTTTCCTGAGCAACATATCCCAGTCAATTGTCTGAGAATAATTCCTCGCAAGCAGATAAAAATCCGAAAGCTGTCTCAGTCCAAAGCCACCCTTTCCAAAGTGGTTTGTCATATGGATACAGCAGTATAGCAATTGATTAACCTGCGATGGTACAAGGAACTTCAGCCCGTCCTTTTCAAAATAATATGCTGATTCCCAAATCTCCTTATTGAAGCTTACAGCAATCTTTCTTTTAGCCTCCGTAAACAACGAAAAATGAAGCTCTATCGGGACAAACTGCTTATGTGCCAGTTGGATATGCTTTGGATCATCATGAGAAATTTTCATATAGCCAAAGCCTTTAATAATATCAACCGCAGTATTCAATGATTTATGTGATACCAAAATGTCGACATCACCCATAGTCCTCATTTCCGGATCACTGTATAAATATTTATAATGAAGGCCCTTCAGTACCATTACAGATATACCAGCATGTCCTAATGACTTTAGCAAGTCGCCAATTATGGAAAATCGCTCACTGTATTTAAGCACTTGTAATATCGTCATACCCTTCCATTTAGAAAACAACCCAGGGTTTACAACAACGCCATATTTATTAGCTTCAGAAAATATGATGGCATGTATCTGATGTGCAACCGCCTCATCATACAGCTGTTGCCATTCTTCCTCATCAAGGACTACAGCAGATGACGGCTGGCATCCCAGTGAAATGGAAAGCAACTTTATCAAAGCCATATTGACCTTATTCATAGAGTTCTCCTAACCGATTGATTAGCCATTTGACTGAGAACTGACAGTCTCTATCTTCGCGCTGCAAAACTCACTGTTGTAATCTGTTATATAGAACATAGCGCTATCAGCTCTATTATTAAATCGAATTTTAAATGGTAGTTTTTTATTCGTATTACTATTACTCAGCTCTATATATTGCCCATTTCCATTTGATGATGTATCGGAAGTGCCTAGTTTATACGTATTTGCCTTACCATTATCATTGATGAAAGTTACTTCTGCACACTCTGAAGTTGGATTGTAGCTTAACGTAAAAGTATAGTAGAACTTATAGTTTCCATCCTGGGTATCAATGGTATAAATTCTTTTATAAGTAGTGGGTTTTTCTGAAGTATATCCGATATCCAAATGTAGTCCATTATTTCTGCTAACATAATTATTTCTTGTTAAATTTATAACTTCACTCTTAACTCCGGCGCCATATAATTGCCTACCTTCGTAAAAAGTGACAGAACCCTTTGCTTCGATCGTATTATTAGATATGTTTGAATGTACAAATCCACCCCTGTAGGCCAAGCCCGGGTATTCACTCCCCGTATCAATAATAGTGTTATTGGTAAAGTCAAGATTATCTGTAACAGCTTCATAAAAAATATATCCCAGCGGAGCAGATACTTTATTGTTTTTTACACTGATTTTCCTGATATTATCATTACTTGACTTTCTGGTGTCCACCACCTTAACAACATTAAATGAATCATTGGATTTTGATTCTATATCAATTATATTGTCTTCTATATCAATCGAGTCTACAGCAAATTCATCATCCATCCTGACTATTGACAAATTTCCTGAAGCCTTTTGGGCTTCTACTATATTATTACTAAATGAAAAATCACTGATCGACATACTAGATTCTGGAAATCTTAAATCATATACATTAAATGTATTATCACTTATGTTGTATGTACCGGCATGTTGAGTCAGGCTGATAAAATCAACATGTAGATTTTCTTTTGACTGTCCTACCCTTTCAGCAAAAGATTCTTCTACAATAAAGCTGTTGCCGGTATAATTTCTTTGTAGAGAATCACTATCCCCTCCTTTTGACTTAAGTAATGTATTGTTCGTTTTGTTTTGGGCAAAACAAATATTATTCTTCCAAGTATTATTCGTGTAATTAACAATATTTGCACTCAGGTATGCATCATAGACAGCAAAATCAGCTAAGGTTTTCATTCCCTCAACGCGATTGTTACTGTATAAAACTTCATTGCCTTCAAACAGCACAAACGTGTAATACGAACCTGATGAAGTCTCTCCCCACCAATTATCGTCACATGTTACAGTATTACTGTCCACCTTTAAATATGATATGTGATCATAAAGCTTGGATGAATGGATTGCTTCATTTGTAATCGCTATATTAAGAAACTTATATGTGAAGTTTTGTATTCTGTTTTCTACTATCTCGCAAAGCTTAATAGGAATATCAACCAAAACTATAAATGAATATTTTGTATTTGATACTTCATTATTTCTGAATATGAATTCACCTATACCAAAATCTATAGTGTCAGGATCAAGATCAGTATTACCATAATGCCTGTATAGCGATATGTTGCCGTCGAATGTGCATTCACTAACATCAACTTTTTCTACTTTGCTTACTATTGTTTTGTCGTTGTATATAACCAAAAACGCGCATTCCTCATTTTCATTTCTGATTGCTATATCCCTAATTGTTATATTTTTGACTAATGAGGTATCAAAAAGCTTTGAATCATAATTATTATTTACAATAAGTTCGGCATTCTCTGCCCCTATAATCTCAATATTACCGGTCATCAATGCTTCAGAAGGAGTTGTTATATAATATCTATCATCTACAATTATTTTGTTGCTGGAGTTCAGGACCTTGATCAATTGATTTGCATTAAATAACGCTTTGCCTGGATCATTAGGTACCATCCCTGCATCTTTTGCATAATACGAAGATGTTGCTAATGGAATTTCATCATCTTCAATTGTCGTTATTCCAAACTTATTAAGTACATTATTAATAAAACCGTTTTGATTCTTAGTAACATCAGGTTCCGGAACTATTATCATCTCATCATTTATTATTTTAGTAGATTTATCAGTACCAACCTTGTCAAAATTTTGCAAATTGAGTATAACGTACACTAAAATAACTGTACATAAAACTAAGGCTCCAAATAGTACTACTTTTTTTGCTACATTCTTTTTCATATGAATTCACCATTATGTAATATTAGTCCCTACCGTATATGTCTCTAGTATACACCTTTTCAGCTACATCGGAAAGCTCTTCATACATTCTGTTAGATACTATTACATCAGAAATCATTTTAAATTCCTCAAAATCGCGTATCACCTTAGAGTTGAAGAAATTATCGTCCTTAAACCAGGGTTCATATACAACTACTTCTATTCCCTTTGCTTTTATTCGCTTCATAATTCCTTGTACGGAAGAGGCCCTGAAATTGTCTGAATTCATTTTCATAGTCAAACGGTATATACCTACTATTTGAGGCTTTCTGCTTAGGATCATATCTGCGATATGATCCTTCCTCGTTCTGTTAGAATCGACAATAGCACCGATCAGATTGTTCGGAACATCCTCATAGTTCGCTCTCAGCTGCTTTGTATCCTTTGGCAGACAATACCCACCATAACCAAAGGACGGATTGTTGTAATGGCTGCCTATTCTCGGATCAAGGCAAACACCTTCAATAATCTGCTTTGTATTCAGCCCGCGAATTTCAGCGTAAGTATCAAGTTCATTAAAAAATGCGACCCTTAAAGCAAGATATGTATTGGAAAAAAGCTTGACAGCCTCCGCTTCAGTCGAATCAGTAAAGAGTACTTGTACATCCTTCTTTATTGCGCCCTGTATCACCAGGTCTGCAAACCTTTCAGCCCTTTGTGATCGCTCGCCGACAATTATCCTGGACGGGTAAAGATTGTCGTATAAAGCCTTCCCCTCCCTTAAAAACTCAGGTGAAAATATGATATTATCAGTTTCAAACATTGCTCTTACCTTTTTAGTATAACCTACCGACACTGTTGACTTTATTATCATCACAGCTTCAGGATTAATCGAAAGAACATTGGCTATAATGGCCTCAACAGACCTTGTGTTAAAATAGTTCTTGTCAGGATCATAGTTGGTAGGCGTAGAAATCACCACAAACTCCGCCCCGTCTATAGCTTTATAGGCATCCGTAGTGGCCGTCAGATCCAAATCCTTTGATGCCAGGTAATTCTCTATTTCAGCATCAATTATCGGAGATTTCCGGCAATTGATCATATCAACCTTTTCCTGAATTATATCCAGTGCAACTACTTCATTATTCTGTGCCAGCAATATCGCATTTGATAAGCCAACATAGCCTATCCCGGCTACTGCAATCTTCATGACCTCACTCCCTGTATGCAAAATTAAATTATAATTTTATAATAGTCTTTATACCACTCAACAAATTTGCCCAAACCCTCTTCAATACTTGTATCAGGTTTGAATCCAACAGCATCTTCGAGATCAGATACGTCGGCATACGTCTTAAGAACATCACCGGGCTGCATATCCATATATATCTTGTTTGCCTTTTTTCCTATCTTTTCTTCCAAGACCGATATGAACCTCTCCAGCTTCACCGGCTGATTATTACCAATATTATAAATCTTGTAGGGTGCAAAGCTTGTACTCGACTTACCGTCCTCATCGCTCCAATCAGGGTTTGGCTCGGGGACAAGCGGAATCAGCTTATATATGCCTTCAACGATATCATCAATATAGGTAAAATCTCGTTCCATGTTACCATGGTTAAAAACCTTTATAGACTTATCATTGATTATACTGTCTGTAAATGAAAAGTAAGCCATATCTGGTCGTCCCCATGGTCCATAAACAGTAAAGAATCTAAGTCCTGTAGTCGGTATTCCAAACAGATGACTGTAAGTATGAGCCATCAATTCATTTGACTTTTTGGTGGCTGCATAAAGGCTGACAGGATGATCCACATTATGGTCAGTAGAAAATGGCGTAACTTTGTTGCCACCGTAAACAGAGCTGGAGGAAGCATATATAAGGTGCTTTACAGGATGATTCCTGCATGCTTCAAGAATATTCATGAAGCCCATGATATTTGAATCTATATATGCGTAGGGATTTGTTATACTGTATCGTACGCCAGCCTGTGCAGCAAGGTGTATAACATAGTCAAAATGATGTTCATCAAAAAGCTTCTCTATTGATTGCTTATCTTTCAAATCAACCTTATAGAAGCAAAAGTTAGAGTTTTGTTCTAGTTGTTCCAAACGATCATCTTTTAGCTTCACATCATAATAGTCGTTCATATTATCGATTCCAACAACATAACAATCCTTACTAAGAATTGAAGATGACAAATGATAGCCTATAAAACCTGTAGAACCAGTGATAAGTATTCTCATATCAAAATAATCTCCTTGAAATAAACTATATTAATAGACTATGCCATTGTTTTTCGTTTAAACAACCTTCTAATTAGAAAGTAAAAGTTTTTTATATCATCGAAATATAAAACTGAATTAGTAGCAATGGTAACAATAGCTGCTATAGCAGTTACAACAATGGCATAAAGTATCCAGCGTACATATGTGTCAATAACTCCGAACGGGAGTATATGTATTATTAACACGATGCATGTAGCACTTATTCCACTAGTAAGTACTCGTTTAATAAATTCCAATATGCTTTTCTTTAATATGTTTTTAGAAATATATATTGCATACTGGGTTGTTCTAAAAGCTAATGAGCAAAATGAACTTATAGCAATACCAATTAATCCGAAAATTTTTACAAAAACAATAGATAATAGAACACTTATAATAGCTTCGGCAAAAGCTCCATTCCTCGTTTGCCTATAATGCCCGGCTGCCAATACAATAGAATTATACGGTATTCTTATACAATATACTGCTTGTGCAATAACCATTGTGTAAGCAAACGCCGGCCTGATATAATTAACATCTGAGACCCCCTTGGTATATAGTGATATAAATGGTAGAATAAGTACCGCTGTACTTGTATAAAGAACAGTAGTTAGTGAAAACGAAAAAAATTCAAAAAGGCGAAAATTTTTATCAAGTAGTTCACCTTCATCCTTAGCTATCATATTACCAAATGCGGCTTCCAAACCTGAGGAGAATGTAGCAACAAGATTTTGTATTGAATGGACAACCATATAGTACACCGAATATACTGATACCTCTTTTGTGCTGGTAAATAGAGTAAGAATTACTACACTAAAATTTACACGTATTAGGTATGCGATATGATGTCCTAAGCCATCCCACCTTTGCTTAATAGCGACATTATCGGCTTTACAATTACTAATAAGTTTATATTTACTTCTAACATATATATTCAATAATATGGGCCTTACTATAAAAATTATTGCACTACCCAACTTTACTATATGTATACTTACGCCAAATTTTATCAATAATATAGTAATAATAGAGTTTACTAATACTGTTATAGTCTGTAATATATTGTTAAAGTATTGTTTTTGGTCTGCTGCTAACAGTATTTGATACGAGATTCCATAATAATATTGAACAAACGTACTGATACCAATGATAATAACTAGTGAAAATGTATATAGATGGTCAAATTCACTTCTAACCAGATATGGAAAAAAAACTGCAACTACTAATAGATATCCAATAAAAATAAGTGCAATCAATTTAAAAAAACTATCTGTCGCTTTGACAATCATACTAACAGAGATAATATCTTTTTTGGCAAGAGGTTTGTATAAAGCCGCACGTACTACACCTCCTGCTCCCGCCTCAAGCAAAACAATAAAACTCAAAAACTGAGTAATTGAAGAAATAACTCCGTTAACACTCGAACCAAATGTTCCAATAATTAGTCTCGGTACAATTAGACCAAAAACAAATGATATTAGCTGCAAGCTAAACGCAGTTATAATATTGAGTAATGCTTTTTTACTACGCACGGTTATAGTCCTCATGTCTGAAAGTATGTTTGATTTGTTTTAATACAAAAATTACTCTTGCATAAATATAAAGTGAACTGATACTACTCTTTCTTAATATATAAAGTCTAATTCTTTGATATAAACTTAATTTTGAATATGTCATATAGTTTTTTGTTTCGATAAATAGTGGTATATTCTGTATTTGGAATAGTAATTTGTATTTTTCAGTTCTTGAAATATTTGAATTAACAATTTTTGATATACATTTAAATATACTAATACAATAAAAATTAAAAAATATCTGTAAGTTATCCTGCGTATCATACTTCATTATTCTTAGATACTCAAGTAACCTACTTCTTACAATACTTATATCTATAAACATATAAACATTAACTGTATTAGTTATACTATTTGGAGTCATTCGATAATTATACATTGCCTTTCCTGTATAAACAATTTTTTTTGCCTTATAAATCAACGGTAATGATTGTAATAAATCCTCACCATGTTTTATTTTTCTATATTCAGAATAATCAACCTTATCAATAATTGTAGATTTTACTGCTTTTATACACAAACTATTAAGCCTGTAACTAGATGCCAATTCTCGAAAAAGCATCTCCTTATTATTATTATCAAAAACAGATTTGTCCTCAAATACGGCTTTAACACACTTTATATTGTTGTTAATAATTCTTTTAAAGTTATAAATAATTAAATCACAATCAGTCTCACAGAATATTCTATCAATAGTCTCTATTAAATCTCTATCCCAGTAATCGTCTGAATCTAAAAACAAAAGGTAATCACCAGTTGCATAATCTATAGTTTTACGTCTAGTCATTATCAATCCCTGGTTTGTTTGATGATGCACTTTAATCCTTGAATCTTGCTTCATGTAATAATCACATATCTCGCCACTAGAATCAAGAGAACCATCATCGACTAATACCATCTCAAAATTTTGATAGGTTTGATTAAGGACAGAATCTATACATTCCTTAAGGTATTTTTCTGCGTTATATACGGGAACTAAAACACTATATTTGTATGACATACATATCTCCCTTTTATTATTAGACAGATAAATTATACCGTTCTGCTCATCATGGAAGCTGAACATCAACTATACTAATTCTGAACCCTTGAGTTATTATTTAAATCAATGCAATCACCTAATATATAATTCCATTCATTTGGCTCTATATTTGTACATCCAGCAGTATGGTAAAAAGTTATTTCACCGAAAATAATTTTTCCATTTACATTATATAGATCCACTCTGCAAAAAGTAAATGGTTTTGATAAAATTTGAGCATACTCCTTCATTTTTTCAAAGTTATCAGGTTTACTTACTAAATTAGGATCATATCTCTCTCGAGTCACTTTTACATCCAACAAATTAAAGTCTTTATCATAAACATTTCTTTTCCCATCTTTTCTATGAGATCCGTCTTCAGCGCAAAGATCAATGTCTACAAACAAATATTTTACTTTACCGCCAAAACATAAAAATTTATAATCCACCAGCCCTGTCCCATCATTATTTACTAATAATTTTTCGCAAACTATTCTTGGTTCAATATTTTTGTAATTCCATTCTCGCGCTAACCAATAATAATTTTGATGCATCATAAAATTAAACTTTTTAATAAAACCCTGTTTATCAAAAAAGATATCTTTATTGTAAATTGCGTTTATGCCTGAGACGTGATTACATTTAATAATACATGGAGATTGTAACGTATCAAAATTTATCTCGTTTGCATTACTATAAACTCCATATAATTCATTAAGAATAATGTCCAATCCACATTCTTTTACATATTCTCTTACTAAATACTTATCTGAACATTTTGTTAGTAATGGATCTCGATTATTTAACTTTAAATACCACATCTTATCATCAAAAGTCTTAGGTTCTTCAAGATTGAGAGTTCTGTTAGTTCTACTCTTGTAATATTTGTATGAAAATTCTTTATCACTATATTTCATATTATAACGAAGTTTTGCCCAATAAATTTTTAGCCATGCAAATTGAACTACTCTATTATTAAATATAATTTTTAATAAATTATGAAACACTTCTCTCATTTAAGAACACCCCATCCTAGTTATTAGTATTCATATTTGCTGAGCGCTTGTATATATCTTCTATTGTTTCTATTATTCTATCTACAATAACTTCATTTGAATCTATTTCATTATTCTCTATATATAGATAATTAAAATCAGGTGTATATTTTGAAATAGCTTTGGCTTCTTCCAAAGTTTTAATAAGCCTTTTCTGTCCAATTATAATATCCTCATAATTAAAACATCCATCTCTATTTTGCCTTCTATTAGCTAATATTTGAGTATCCGCATTAATAATTATTAGTAAATTGGGAATTGGAATTTTTTTAATAAGTTTCTCATCCCATATATGTCTATATGTATTACTATTTTTTCTCATTGTGCCAATGCACTGAAAAATACCTTGATCACATATATTAATGCCTTGAATTAATCTAAAATAATTTGTTTTAACCATACTTGAATAAGCAAATTTAATGCTTTTAATAAAATATAATACATTGTTTTGTTTGATTCTTAATGCAACATGAATAGAAAGAAATAAAAATTTTAAGTTGATTTTTTTAAGAAAAGGTAAATTAGTTTTATTAATTAAATTACAATTAAAATTCTTTGTTTCCATCTTTTTATATATAGAGTTGCATATTGTAGTTTTGCCAACTGCCGCGAGTCCAACAAATTCAATAATAATCGTATTCTTCAATTATATACAACCTCCTTTTTTATAGAATCTTTCAATTGAACAAAAAGAGGTTATTATAGCCATTATATAGCAAAAATGTTTACTGTCATAATATACAAGTGACGGTGACACAACAATATACGATATGATTATTCCAATAAATGTATAGCAGAGTATATTGTGGCTGTTATTTCTAGCCATTTTAAATAAGTCAATAATCCCAATAAAATGAGTCAAATAAAAGAGTATTACTCCAAAAACACCAGTTCCCACCATTAATTCTATAAAATTATTATGTGAATATGTTCCACTATAAAAAAACCTATAATTGTCAATACCATATCCTGTTATTGGTCTTTTTTTAAATAATTCAAATCCAACGATTGTCATATTTGTTCTAATATTAATTGATCCTTCTCTAACTGTTTCACCATTTATAAAGCTAAAAAGGCTCTCCATTCGATCACCAATTATTTCATAGAAAATTGGTATATTGAATATCATATAACTAAATAGTAGGATTGTTATAAAAGAAAAAATAATGAATTTTATTATGTTCTTAAGAGAATTTCTGTTTTTAAAATATACTAGTAAGATAACGTTAATTATAATAAATAATAATGATTTTCTAGAACCTGTAAGTAAAATAGTTGGTACCATTACCACAAATAATAATAAATATTTTACTTTTTTATTAATTAATAAGTAGAAACAAAATATTGATGATAGTGCTATATTCATACCAATAGCATTTTGGTTTCCTAGTTCACTCCCATACCTTGTTATATTTGAAAAATCTGAAATTAGTAAAATATAAATACTAACAAAGAAACCTGACCAAGTAAAATATTTTAAGACCCTAATAATTTTATCAAATGAGTCTAAATAATTTATAATAGATAACATTACCAAAAAAATTAGAAATAGTGTTTTAACCTTTATAAAAACCGCATTTTGATTTATAGATACAAATATTGAACATAAGCAAATAAATATGAAAATGAGTTGTATAGCTAATATATTAGTTAATTTTAATTTCTTTTTTTTCAATAATACATTAATCCATATAGATATAATAGTTAATAGAGCTAAAATATTACTGATAGAATTTAATCCCTCCCTATACGTTAAAAAATATATACTTAGTATATATGAAAATAATAATAATTCAATTATGTAAATAAATGAGATTTTTTTAATAAACATTATTTTTCCTTTAAACATTTTATAAAATTACCAATTACTTTTTCAGGAGTATATTGACGTGCTCTTTTTATACAATTGGGCTTCATTTTTAAAATAGTATTGGGTTGAAAAGCTATATCCTTTAAAATACTCTCTAACATACTTTTATCTTTATAATCATATAATAAACCATCTATTTTGTCATTAATTATATCGGAATTATATCTCCAATTAGTAGCAATAACTGGTACTCCAGCTGAAAATGAATCTAAAATTGTTCCAGCAAAACCTTCGCCAATATAATATGTAGGAAACAATAAAGCAAAATAATTCTTTAGTACAATAGTACTTTCATTATAGTTAATAATACCTTTATATGTAATATATTCAGGAAATCCTTTTCTTAGGTTATAAAAAGAATCTGCATAATTTTTATCAATTTGGCCGTAAATATCTAAGGTGAAAACAATCCTATTGAAGTATGAGTTTACACAAATAACAGAATTTATTGCATCTTCAATGCCTTTTTCCTTAAGGACTCTTGAAAATGTACATAATTTATAGGGTTCATTTTTATTATACATTATTTGTTCTTCACTAATAATATCAAGAAATTTAAAATTTGGCATAATCTCAACATTTTTAAAACCAAACTTCATCATAGATACAGACATAGAATTTGTTTCTACATATATACCATCAAGTTTTTTCAATTTTTTCTGTAACCAACTATTATTCTCAATTATATTTGGTAGCCATCCTCCTATAACCACATAATGAATCTTTATTTTAAATAATCGATTAAGTAATATGAAAAGAGGGACAAATAATTTCAATCCATTCTGACCAGGTAGCATTATAATTATTTCGCATTTCTTAGCCAGTTTTATACAATTAAAAATTAATCTTGTTGGATTTATTTTCCATTTGTAAGTATCCACTAGACTGATTTCATTTTTCCCAAAAACTTTTTCTAATTCTTCTGCTAATATTCTAGTTTTAATAGTTTGTCCATCAAAGAAATCATGCCCTATCCCAAAATGACCGCATATTCCGATTCTATCCATTTTTTTGTATCCTTCTTAGTCTAGTAACTTAAGATAATTATTTTTACACTTCTCATATGAGAAATCTTTTGCTCGTTCAATAGCTTTTTTTGAATAATTTTCCCAAATCTTAGAGTCATCTAGTAGAATGTTAATAGCATTAGCAAAGTTTTTCTGATTTACAGAAAAAACATCAGGACTCCATGTATCCTCATCATCAAAAGCAGGACATAAAATTCCATAATCAGCATATTCAATGCCATGTGCACAACAATCTAAATCTGCCTCTTCATACAAAATTTCTCTTGGGCCGCTTTTACAATCAACACTGACGATTGGTACCCCACATGCCATTGATTCAACAAGTGCGTTAGGAAATCCTTCGAATAGTGAAGTCAACGCATAAACTTCTGACTTATTAATAAACATAAAGGGATTTTTTTGATAACCAACAAAAAGTATATCATTATCCAAACTAAGAGAATTAACTAGCTTCTTAAGTTTAATTTCTTGGTCACCATCTCCAATTATTACTAATCCTGCATTATGTAACTTCTTCTTTAAATATGCAAAGGCCTTAATAAGATTCCAGTATCCCTTTTGATGGGTTAATCTTCCCATGGATATAATAACCCTGTGAATATCATAAAACTCCTGATAATTATATGGTAATACTTCATTACCCATATCACAGATCTGTTTTATATCATATGGATTATAAATTGTCTTAAGTTTATATTTAGGTAGTTTATAGTTATTCCTCATATCTTCAAGTAACGCATTTGATACAACTACAACTTTATTTGCTTTAGGATATAAAATTTTTATCATTTCTTTATTAATTATCCTATATACACCTTTGTCTTCAATTGACTTAAAATTTCTTACTGAGACAATAACCTTTTCCTTATATTTAGTCATAATGTTTGTGATATTAGGAGTATCTAAAAAACTTATTGCTGCATCGAATCTATATATCATCTTGATTTTTCTCAAATCTTTTATTCTTTTAATATTGGATAATATTTTCCCAACCAAACCCTTGCCAATATTTGAATTCAATGATATTATTTCTCCAGTATAATCATAATCCAATTTATTATCCGCAAACAATATTAAAAATACTTCATGTCCAGCATCGCTAAAGATAACTGACAACCTTGAAATGACTCTTTCAGCTCCACCATGTCCTAAGGCATTAATTATTAATGCTATCCTCATATTCCACCTATATTCTAAAAGTAATGCTTTTTTACTGCATTAATGCAATAAAAAAAGAAATAGTAAATACACTTTAAAAACGAAATCTTCTCAATCCTTCTACAATTATTCCAGTGGTTTTTCATTGCTTTGAATTTATTATTGGATATTGAACCCTGTACTTTTCGATAATAGGCTAAACTCTCATTAAGTCCATAAGCGATATATCCATTACGTAATATCTTTGCCCAAGTCATAGAATCATGATCTTTTTTAACGTCAACTAACCATACTTCACCAATAATACATCTATCAATAACAACTGTAAGTGTACCGATAATTGTATTTTTCATATATTGTTCATAGTTAAGCTTTTTAGGTACATGTATTATTTTGTTTCCCTTAGGTCCGCCTAGTATTTCATATCCAGTGAAACAAAAGCCAATCTTGTTATCTATCATATATGATAATTGCTTCTCCAATTTATCTGGCTTCCACATATCATCTGCATCTAAAAATGCGAGGAATTGACCTTTTGCTTTTTTTATTGCTTCATTCCTTGCAATAGCAGCTCCAGAATTCTTTTCTAGTTTGAAATACTTTATACGCTCATCATTGAATCTACTAATTACATTTAATGTATCGTCTGCTGAACAATCATCACAAATTAGCATCTCCCAGTTTTGGTATGTTTGATTAATCACACTTTGTATTGTGTCTCCAATATATTCCTCTGAATTATATGTTGGTGTAATTATTGATACAAGGTCATTTTCAAAAAACAGAATTAACCTCCCCCTTTACTCATTATTAATATTTGATACTACACGTTTATTTTTGAAGAAATCTCGTTTATTTTTAGTTTGTACTCATCTTCACTAATAATATTTGTTCTTAGCAAGTAATCACCAAGATCCTCGGCAGTTTCCATTCCATCAGCACTAATATCTTTACGCTGTATCGCCTTTATAATAGTAAGTAATATAATTTTTAAATCACTTCTAAAGGTAATATTTTTAAGATAAATCAGATCGTAATTAAGTTTCTCTTCCCAAGTTATACTATTTCGCCCGTTTATTTGTGCCCATCCTGACAAACCTGGTAAAACAGTATGTCTTTCTCGTTGCTCTGAAGTCATAAATAGTAAATCTTTAATAAGCTGAGGACGTGGCCCGACAAAACTCATATCTCCCTTTAGAATATTAAGTAATTCCGGCAGCTCATCGAGACTTGTTGATCGAAGTATTTTACCGAATCTGGTTAAACGTAATTCATCCGGAAGTAAGTTACCATCACTATCCCGCTCGTCTGACATTGTCCTGAATTTTAACATGGTGAATATTTTTTCATTAAGTCCTGGTCGCTTCTGCTTAAATATTACTGGACTTCCAAGCTTAATTCTAACAAGAATTGTTAATAAAAGAAAAAATGGAGATAAGATAAGTAATACTAAGGCAGATAATAAAATATCTATAATCCGCTTAACATATCTTCTATATATTTTAGATTTATATGTGATTTTACTTTCTGCTAGATTAGGACTTATCTCTGGAACCATACTATATTTATTCACCCCATAGTCTTTTTATGATACTAACAACTCTTGTTATAGCAGCAACATCCATCTTTGTATCACTGGGTAAACAAACCCCATTTTCGAATATATTTTCTGCCACATTTCCACCGATAAAATCATATCCTGCAAAAACCGGCTGCATATGCATAGGTTTCCATATAGGCCTGCTTTCAATGTTCTCTTCCTCTAGCCTGTTCATAATATCAACGGGTTTAATTAAACCAGTAATGGTTATGCAACTTAACCAACAGCTTGGTCTGCTATATTCGTTAACAGGCATCATTTTGATGCCTTCCAATTCACCGATCTCACGTTTATAGAACTCAAATATGCTTCTCTTCTTTTCAATCCTTTGAGCCAATACTTTCAACTGTCCTCGTCCTATTCCTGCTAGGATGTTGCTCATACGGTAATTGTAACCGATTTCACTATGTTGATAATGTCTTGCCTGGTCTCTAGCCTGCGTTGCCCAAAATCTTACCTTTTCTATCCTCTCTTCATTATTTGAAACAAGCATTCCACCACCGGATGTGGTGATTATCTTGTTACCATTGAATGAGAAAACCCCATAATCACCAAAGGTGCCTGTATACTTTCCTTTATAGGTTGTACCCAGACTTTCGGCTGCATCTTCAATAAGCGGTACATTATGCTTTACACACAACTCTGAAATTTCATCCATATTCGCTGATAAGCCATAAAGGTGTACAACAATTACAGCTTTTACTTCTGGGTATTTTAAAAACGCTGTTTCTAGAGCACACGGATCCATATTCCACGTTTCCAAATTACTATCTATAAAAACAGGTATTGCATCTAGATAAATTATTGGATTAGCAGTGGCAGAAAATGTTAAACTCTGGCAGAATACTACATCCCCCTTGCCAACGCCAACAGCCTTAAGTGCCAAATGCATCGCAGCTGTTCCTGAAGACAGAGCTGCAGCTGATTTTATACCTATTTTATTCGAGAGTTCTCTTTCAAACTCATTTACATTTTTTCCAAGTGGTGCAATCCAATTTGATTCAAATGCTTCCCTTATATATTCCATTTCATAACCCTCATCACTCATATGAGGTGATGATAAATATATTCTGTCAGCCATATAACACTCTCCTATGCTGTGCTAATTGATTAAAGCAGTATTTTGTTGTTCCTCCCTAAGTACCGCATCCTGTATCCGCAATACGCGGTTGCAGATCTTGAGGGCTGTCTGCCGGTGTGTGATTATTATGCATGTGCGTGATGGTGACATCCTGCTGATGGATTCCAGTACCCGCAGCTCAGTGTCAGCGTCCAATGCCGAGGTTGCCTCATCGAGCAGCAATATTGCTGATTTCCTCAAAAATGCCCTTGCTATAGCAATGCGCTGGGCTTGTCCTTCTGAAAGCCGCACTGCTTTCTCGCCTATTTTCGTGCGTATCCCGTCGGTGAGCTCACTGACAAATTCCCAGGCATCCGCGTCGCTCAATGCTTTTTTTATGTCCTCTTCAGTCGCGTTTTGATCCACTATGCGGAGGTTTTCTTCTATGGTACCTGAAAACAGTGTATTGCCCTGTGGCACATATGAAATTAAAGAACGGCAGGATGCATTTGCCTCTACCCTCTCATTTCCGTTAGTTAAATAGATACTTCCTGTCTGTGGTCTCAGCAACGCCAGCAGCATGCGGATCATGGTCGTTTTCCCCTCACCTGAAGGGCCTACCAGTCCGACTGTTTCTCCCTGCTCAATTACAAAGCTGACATTATCCAATATCACATTACCTTGAGCATACGAAAAGCTTACATTTTGAAAGACTATCCCTGAGCGTCCCCATTGCGGCTGTGCGGTATCCCTGCGTTCAGGCTCCAGCTGCTCGAGCTCTGTCAGCCTGCTTGCCGACGCCTCTGTTGCTATCAGCTGCGGTACGCTCCTGGCAAGTCCTATAAACGGTGATTGTACCTGCCCTACAAGCTGAAGGAAGGCGGTCAGTGAACCAAAGGATGCCGCGCCCTGTGCCAGCCGCATAGCTCCCCAGCCGAATGCCAGAAAATATCCGGCCCAGTAGCCTATTGAAAACGATGAGCTTGCCATTACTCCCAGAAAATTTCTCTTGAGCACCACGTCCAGACGATCCTTCTGGATACCCTGCATCCTCTCCCTTGTATTTTTCTCCAGTGAGAATGCCTTTACAACAAGCATGTTAATTATAGATTCGTGCGCAACGGCTCTATAATCGCCCTCCAGTTCCTGTATCCTGATATGCATGCTCCGCAGTTTTTTGCTGAACAGCCTGTATAGCAGTACTGTTACCGGTCCAAGGAAGAATGCCAGTATGCCTAGTATCCTGTCGATGGCGAACAGTGCGAAGAACGCGGCAACCAGCTGTACTCCGAGCGCTATCATCGACGGCACGACATTAGTTATACCGCTTACTACAACGTTTACGTCGCTTGTCATCCTCGTGAGAATATCTTCACTGTGATACTTTGAAAATGCTGACCAGTCCGAATATGAAAGCTGCCTGTAAAGCTCAAGACGCATATTATTTGCCATTGCTTCATGGATCCTGACCGAGAGCATCGAAGAAAGCGCATTTAATATCAGCAGCAGCACAATTATCAAAGCAAATGTTATTCCTTGCCCGATTGCGGCATCCATCTGCTTTGCCACGGCAAAGTCCACCAGGTTCTTCGATACGAGCGCCATTTTTACAGAGCAGAGCGATGTTGCGCTGCTTACCAGTATAAGAATACAAATCTGCAATAAAAATGGTTTTATTTTTACATAAAACCATTTCATAAGGAATTTCAATTTTTTCAATGCTTACTCCTTGATATACCAAACCACTTTAAAACCTGTTTGGCTTTGCTGAATGCTTTAAAGATGAATCTTCTAAATGGAAATATAAGCATCCATATACCGGCCGGTATCAACAATTGGTATGAGGTGCTTGGTATATACCTGCCATTTTTGATCACAGCGCTTACGACCGCAACCAGCTGCTCGGGATACAGCGGTCCTTCGACATACACCTGGTTGTCACCGACCATGTAAAAGCAATCATCTTGCTTCCTGCAGACGCGATGCAATACATACACACCATTGCGCCTTTTGATCAATACTATGTCCAGCTTCTTTAGCTTATTAAAATCAGGCTTCATCAGTTCGACGGAGTCGATCCCCTCCTTGAGGAAGGGATACATGCTAACGCCTGTGACAATGATGCTCACCCTGCTGTTTTCGTTTTGAAGTATTTCCTGTACTACCGGGAATATCTCGGCTGACTTTGCTTTTATTACATTAGACATTGATACACCAGTTCCACAGCTTCGGCATCCGGCCTGCATCCGAGACTATATACAGGCACCATGGATATGATTTGCTCAAAGGTCGATGCAGATAACTCCATCATTTTACTGTCATGATAAGGAAGTAATAATCTCGGCATAACTCCCGTCAGTGCTTCCAGCGCATTCAAAGGCCTTATTGAGTTTTCCTTTGCCTGCTCCAGTAACACTATCGATGACAGCGGCGCGCTCATATTTAAAAACTTATCACTCGACCCACTCCATGGTGACCCGTATACAATAGGTTTTCCATCGATTATGCGGATAATAGGCGCATCATCATTTATTACCCTGGTACCTTCTTTATTTTCCTCCCAGAGTCTTACATGAGTCGATTTTCCTGTGCCCGAAGGTGCCGAGAAGGCTATTCCCCTGCCTTGGTACTCTATACATGACGCGTGGAGTACTATACTGCTTTTGAATATGATGCGGTTTCTGAATGCCATACCAATAAACTGCAACGTCAGCATATCTGTTGGATTGATATAAGGGTTGGAAGAAACGACCTCCTGATAATAGATAGTACATTCATTCCAGCCGTAATCGCTGTCGACAGCAATACACGGTAATCCTGATGGATCTGCTAAATACGAGAAAAAGCCTCCTGAGTGCTTTTTTATCCACACCATTGATTTCTCGTTGGATATGATATCGCCCTCCGGTATCTCTATCTGACTTTGTTTCAGCAGCTTCACAGTTAGTTCAACGCATTCCGGACTTTGGATCAAAAAAGGTTCAAGTCTGCTGATAACGGATTTGATAGTCGTATCTACACAAATATCAAAGTCAGCAATTCTATAGCAGTACATCAATTATTTCCCCCTAAAAAAATAACATTACGTACAATAATCATACGTAATGTTTGTTTTGTATATTATGCCATATAATACACATATTCGCCCCAGTCTACTTTTCCATCGCCATCTTTATCGCAAACAATTCTTTTATCCATACAAGAACTGTTACTTAATCTTTCGTTGGGCATCAAGTCTACTTTTTCAAAGACAGGTTTTACATATGGTTTCATCTTAACTCTACCTCCTTAACCACATTGTACAAATACTAAATCAGTTAAAACCATCATATGTAGGTGTAGTCCATTTATCGCAATCCCAATGAGTCCAACCGCTGTTGTAGCAAGTACCATATTCCGTACAACTTGTTGCAGCTATTCTTTCGTTTACTCTTACCTGTGCTACTTCAAATAAAGGTTTTACATACTTTTTCATTTTGCTACCTCCTTTCACTTTCACAACATTCAACATTAGCTATATAAATTAAAATTAATAACCATTTTTGATCCTGTTTTCATGCCTAAGCCTTGCTATATCGCATAAGTATGGAGCCGTTTTGTCAAATGACCCTGTCTCAAGCTTACGCCTTGCCGGACACTTGAAACAATCATTTGCGAATTCGCAATCAATACATTCGTAACAAACAGGTACCGCATCGCACAATTTCTTTAAGTCTTCCCATGCCTGATCGATTCCAAGCTCAAGCGGTAAAACATATGGCTCTCCCATTAGTCCGCAGGGTGTCATCCTTCCGTCCCAGGTAAGCCAGAATGAGCTCTTCCCTGCCTGGCATGTAAATGCATTTTCTCTAACATCTGCAGGTTCAGCTATCTTAGTAATAACACTTTCATCAAAATCGCTGTTTGCTATTATCGACGGATCTGCATATTTTCTGTTATATTCTCCTCTAATAGCATCATGTTCAACTATTTCTGCAGGAGTAAGGCGAACTTCATCCGGATCACTGCCACAGCCCTCTCTTCTGGGCGATATGTAATTTACTATACCATATCTTGAATTATTTTCTCTTGCTATGGCACCAATTGCTTCCAATTCTCTCCAATTTGATTTTATCGCTGTGGTCTTTATTTCCATAAAGATACCTTGCTCGTGTAATAACTTTATACCGTTTAATACTTTTTCATAACCGCTTCTGACTCCGCATACTTTTTCATAAGTATCAGCTGAAGCGCCATATACTGTGATACTTACTCGAAATGGCGGCGTTTTGCCAAGCCATTCCGCTATTTCAGGCGTAATCAAAGTTGCATTGGTATATATTTGAGTAACAAAACCCATTGATGCTATAGCTTCATATATCTTCCTGAAGTCTTTTCTTAAAAATACCTCGCCGCCTGTCAGTATAATGTATAATGCCCCTGCATCCCTCGCCATTTGCGCCAGTTTTATCCACTGATCCGCATCAAGCTCCTTTGATTTCTTTTCAAGGTTCTCTTCGGGTGATGCTATATAACACATCTTACATTTCAAATTGCACCTGCTGGTAAGTTCAAATGCAGCTGATATAGGTTTGCGCAATATGTTTGCATTTATTGTCAACTGCTTGCTGATCTGAGCCCAATCTGCTGACATTATTCTATCAACCCTCTTTTAGCAATATTCCCTATCATTTCTATTATATCAGCCCGTGCTGTAGCTTCATCTATTTCATATTCGCTGAGGATCATCTGTACCAGTTCGTCCATCTCAGCTCCCTTTTCAAGCTGTTTCCAAAGAAGTGCGCCACTCTCGCTCAATATCATAAGCCCATTGTATTCGACAACTCTCTGCCCTAATGGAACAACTACCCACGATCCTGCAATCTCCCGCAGCATAAATCCGTCTTTGATCTTCATGATGTTCTCCTCTTACTCATGAAATTTAACTAAACAATTTCTTTTTATCGTTTAGTTATTTGTCAATCAGTTGTTTCTCACTTTTTTCAACATGAATCCTGTCGAAAACTGTATCCCATTGTATATTTTGTATATTTTATATCATTTTCATCTGCGAGAATTGAATAAAAATGGAAAATTTCAAATAAAGATTATCATAATATGACAAAAAAGTAAAGGAAAATTTTATTTTTACTGTTGTGCTACCGCTGTCAGATTATCTTTCTGACTCTGTACTGTCTTTTTTCCCTTACTCGTGGTAATATCATCGTCTATTTCAACTACAGGCTTTCGGTACTCCTTTGTATACCTATATGTCGGGACCAGCTTGGCCATGGTCTCCCTGAGCATTTCTTCGTTTTCCATGGAGTTTTCAAGTGACTTAATACACATAATGACCTCCTGGAAGCTCATGTCTTGCTGTTTTCCGATGAATATCTTCTTATGCTTTGTGTTTTCAAGCCCTTCTTCTGCCATGAGCAATTCTTCATAAAGCTTCTCGCCGGGTCTGAGGCCTGTGTACTCGATTTTTATGTCCACATCAGGCTCCAGGCCTGACAGTCTTATCAGGTCACGAGCCAGATCGATGATCTTTACAGGTTCGCCCATATCCAGTACGAACACTTCTCCGCCGTTTGCCAGTGCTCCGGCCTGTATCACAAGCTGGGAAGCTTCAGGTATCGTCATGAAGTACCGGATTATATCGGGGTGTGTTACTGTAACGGGGCCACCTTGAATTATCTGCTTTTTGAAGAGCGGTATCACACTGCCATTGCTTCCAAGAACATTACCGAAGCGTACAGCTGCGAATTTCGTATCGCTCATCCTGTTCATGGACTGTACGATTATCTCGGCAAGACGCTTTGATGCGCCCATTATATTAGTCGGATTTACTGCCTTGTCTGTAGAAACCAGTATGAATTTCTTTGAGCCGAAGTCAATTGCGCGCCTGCAGGTGTTCAATGTGCCAAATACATTATTTTTTATCGCTTCGCAAGGGTTTCCCTCCATTAGCGGAACATGCTTGTGGGCTGCTGCATGGAAAACAACGCCAGGCCTGTAACGGTCGAACACATCTCTTAGTCGTTCTCTGTCCCTGCAGGAGCCAATGAGAACTTCCAGATCCAACTTGTCCTTGTATGTGTATACGAGCTCATTTTGAAGATCATATGCATTGTTTTCATAAATATCAAATATGATCAGCTTCTTAGGTCCAAACTTCGCGATCTGCCGGCAGAGCTCGGATCCAATTGAACCACCGCCGCCTGTTACCAGTACGACCTCGTTTCTAAGGTATCCGGATATCTCATCCATATTGAGGCTTATCTCATCACGGCCTAAAAGATCCTCTATACTAACATTTCTAAGCTGCTTGACTGTTACTTCCCCGTCGATCATTTCCATCATGTTTGGAAGCGTTTTCAGCCTGCACCTGGTCTCCTTGCTTATCCTCAACAGTTCGGCGATCTCCTGCTTTGAGGCTGATGGTATGGCTACTATGATCTCATCTACGTTGTAATGCTTAGCCAGTTCCTTGATTTTCTCCCTGCCTGATACCACTGGGATACCATTTATGCTTGTACCGTGCTTTGTTTTATCGTCATCCACCACTACCACGGGCACCAGATTCATATCGGAATGGTTTTTGAACTCCTTTATAAGCATTGAGCCTGCGCTGCCTGCTCCCACTACCATTACTCTGCTTGGCTTGCAGCTATTTCTTTTTATTTGCAGCCTGACTCTGCGCAAATATCTGTAGCTGATCCTGAGACCTCCTATGAGCATACAAAGGAATATCCATGATACAATGTATATGGATATAGGATATAACCTCTCGGTAAGCAGGCCAATTATAAACCCGAGGCCCTCGGCTACCAGTGTTCCCATGAGTATCTGCATCATTTCCTCGATGCTTGCATATTCCCAAAGGCTTCGATATAGTCCAAAGAAATAGAATGTTATGATTTGTACAACGGTTATTGCTATCGCATTTCTGAGAAAATAGTCGAAATATTGCTGCGGAATGGCTGTATCGAATTTGATGAGTAATGCAAGGCAAAGAGAAATATTTACCAGTATGGCATCCGCAATAACAAGTAATATTTTTCTTATATTTATCTGCATCTTTTTTTCCCTTCCTGTGTTATAACATATAAGTTTATTAACACTATTTAATAAATATCTGCTATATTTTATATTTGATTATTTTATTAAATCTAATAATTGTAAAAAATCACAAACAAGACATGGCTTCGCCATTTGTATGTGACCTTCTCATATACAATGAACTCACAAGCCCTGCCTTTGACCTCCTGCTCACATAGCGGGCCGAAACACCGCTGTATGACTTCGGATTTTGTATACCGCGTGTACAATTACCGGCGCTATACAGATTACCGGCACTATACTGGCTTTAGTATCGAGATGCCGAGATCCACTGTCCTCTCTTCACCGAGGAAATTCAACATTATCCTGGCTCTTTCTTTTCTGTGGTCGATGCTGACAATGATCCCTTCAAGCGAAAATAGAGGTCCGTCAATTACACTGACTCTTCCATTCTCCATTAATACATTTGAAATACCTATTTCTTCGCTATTACAAATCAATTTTGACAGCACGGCCATTTCGCGGCGGTCTATCTTTGCCACTGAATTGCCTGTTTTTAGAAGCTTGATGACATCTGGGATGTTCTTTAGTTTATAATAAACTTCTGTGTTTACCTCTCCATTGACCAAAACATAGCCCGGAAACAATACTTTCGTCTCTACTCTCCATATGCCGCCTTTTCTGACACGCAGCTTTCTTTTGGGTACCACTACTGTAAAGTCGTCATCTAATCTATATTTGAGTCTTTCCTTTGCTCTCTCTTCTTCACCGGTGACAACGAATACTCCGTGCCATTCATCAAGCCGTGAATCCTGAAACATCAGCATGAACCCCTTATTTATACCTCAGATACAATAACCATTTTATTGCAAAAAATGCGTAAAGTCAATGTTTTTTGATGTTTTGTGTAATTACATATGTTGTTTTTTCTTACCATATTTTTCTATTTTGCATTTTTTTCATAGAGTATCTGGGTTGTCAAAATACCCATAAACATCATGCATTCCCGTTCACTGGGCGCTGCCTTTGACAATATGGCAGATATCAAACGTCCAACAGAATTGGGATCGAATATACCGTATTTCTTAAGCCTGCTATCGCTCATCATTTCCCTGACGAGTCCGTCTTTCATCAGTTCGGCAGCATCAATGGGGGCTCTGTAAGGGAATTTACGCCTGTTAAGTATTTCTTCAGGTAGATACTTCTGGGCAATTTTCTTTATGATGTATTTTTCGTTCATTGCCTTTATTTTCAATTTGTCCGGAAGCATGCATGCCAGCTCTATTACCTCATGATCAAGGAATGGAAATCTACATTCTACACTAGATGCCATCGAAACCCTGTCACCTTGCGAAGAAAGCAGATAGTTTGCAAAGAAAAGCTCTATCTCCAGATACTGCGCTCTCTGCAGCTGCGACCACTCCATGAACTCCTCAGGCAATTGCTCCTCCAGTTGTTTTACTGCATCAACCTCATCCATCTGATTTCTATAATCCTGTGAGAAGAACTGACGGCTGTAAGCCCCAAGTCTCCATCTCGTGTCATGTGAGCTGTTCCATAGCTGCCGGTCCTTGATGCTATAGAAGAGTGAAAGACTGCTAGCAGACTGTTTTTCAAGATTTTTAACAAAACAGTTGACCCGTTTGTACAACAATTTTCTTAACCTGGAGTCCGGAAATTTGCTGCAAAATTCTCTCACCTTTACCTCTCTGAATATATCATAGCCTCCAAAAAGCTCATCGGAGCCCTCTCCAGACAAAACGACCTTTGTATTACAGTCTTTAACCAGCCTTGCAAGTATGTACATTGGAAAAGCCCCCGACCTGAGCAGCGGCATTTCCGTGTGGTCTACAACTTCCTCTAAAACTGATGGAATATCCTTTCTGCAGAAATGTACCCTTTGATGGTTTGTACCAAGATATTGCGACATAAGGTCCTGATACCGGGATTCATCGAAATTTTGGTCATCAAATGTTACGGAGAATGTGTTCAGCCTTTGGCTGGTCATGCCTGCAGCCATGGCTGTAATAAGGCTTGAGTCCAGTCCCCCGCTCAAGTAGAAGGATATCGGCACGTCGGACATCATGCGCATTTTTATTGAGCTCTTAAGCCTGCTTTCCAGTTCTGCTGCATATTCTTCGACGGAAACGCCGCTTCCGTCGGTGGACCGAAGTGAAGTGCCGCTTCCGTCGGTGGGCCGAAGTGAAGTGCCGCTTCCGAGACATGAGTAGGAAAACCTCCAGTACCTCACAATATCTATATGGCTGTCCTGAAATGTTAGATAACAACCGGGAGGCAGCTGGTCTATACCCTGAAATATGCTCTGTCCGCTAAGCGTGGTCCAGAATGTGAATACCTGCTTTAATGCGGCTGCTGATATTTCAGGCCTGACTATGCCGCTTTTGAATATTGCCTTTGCTTCTGAGCCAAAGCAAAGTGCTTCATTCTTGCAGCAATAGTACAGTGGTTTCTCCCCCATACGATCACGTGCAAGTATCAGCCTCCTGTTGATTTTTGACCAGATAGCTATGGCAAATTGCCCATTTAGCTTATTGAACATATCCGTCCCATATTCTTCATACATATGAGGCAATATGGCCGAGTCTGAATCGTTCTGCAGGATATGCCCCTTAATTGCCAAATCTTCTCTCAGTCTGACATGATTGAATATCTCTCCATTAAAAACGACAATAACCGTCTCATCTTCGTTCATTATTGGCTGCCTGCCATTAAGAGGGTCCATGATCCCGAGCCTGCACTGGCCAAGACCAATGCCCCCGTCTATATAATATCCGGTATCGTCTGGCCCCCTGTGGCGGAGCGAATTTACCATTTCACGAAGGATATTTTCATCTATTCTGCCGCCTCTGTTGCCGGTATTATCTCTATTGCCGGTATTATCTCTATTGCCGCATATAAAGCCTGCTATACCGCACATATTATTTCACACTCAATTCCACGATATATTATTCTTCTGCCGACTGAGCATATGCTCTACTTGGTATTGATGCTGCTTGGCATTTGCTCTACTTGGCATTGACACTGCTTGGCATTTGCTCTACTTGGCATTGACGCTGCTTGGCATTTGCTCTACTTGGCATTGACGCTGCTTGGCATTTGCTCTACTTGGCATTGACGCTGCTTGGCATTGACGTTTGATATTATGCTCTGCTGTGCATATGCTCTACTTGGTATTGACGCTGCTTGGCATTTGCTCTACTTGGCATTGACACTGCTTGGCATTGACGTTTGATATTATGCTCTGCTGTGCATATGCTCTACTTGGTATTGATGCTGCTCTTGATGTCTCTGAGTGCCGACCTCATGATCTTTCCGTTTGCAGTCTTCGGAAGCTCCCGTACGAATTCAATTATATGCGGCCTTTTAAAAGGTGGCAGTGTCTTTCTTATATTCGTTAGTATCAAGTCAGCAACAGGAGACCTGCCCCCCGTAACAACAAAAGCCTTTATTTTCATACTGTTGCCGTCATATATCCCCACGACCGCCGATTCTATCACATTATCACACGAGTTTATCACAGCTTCTATTTCGCAAGGGCTTATTCTGTAGCCTAAATGCTTAATTATGTCATCCCTGCGGCCCTTTATGTAAATGTATCCATCAGTATCTATTTCAGCAATATCGCCTGTATATAACCATCCGTCCCTGATTACTTCCCTGGTGCCATCTTCATTGTTCCAGTACCCTTTCATTATGTTATCACCATACGCGATGATTTCACCTGTCTCACCGGGAACCACATCTCTTCCATCTTCTGCGACAACTCTCAGTTTGACACCTGGAATTCCGCGGCCTATGGAGCCTGTTTTTTTGAATAGCATTTCAGGTTCCAGGTAACTGAGCCTTGCAGCCGCTTCAGTCTGACCATACATATTGAATATCTTCACGTGCGGGGCCAGAGCGTTGAGCTTCATTATATCCTCATGGCTTGTCCTCTCACCCGCAAGTGTGACATACCGCAGATGTTTGAAGGGTCCGCCGGAGTCGGAGGTTTCACAGAGGTCTGGCAATCCGAAAGGCCCGGTGGTTCCACCGGAGTCTGAGGTATCGCGGAGATCTGACAATCCGAAGGACCCGGTGGTTACGTCGGAGTCGGAGGTATCGCGGATATCTGGTAATCCGAAAGGCCCGGTGGTTCCGCCGGAGTCGGAGGTATCACAGAGGTCTGGCAATCCGAAAGGCCCGGTGGTTCCGTTGAGCCCGGGCTTCATTGTGTCCAGCTTGAGGAGCCTGTTCAGGTATGATCCCAGCGTGGAGAAGCCTGTAACTCTTGTATTCTTGAGCTGTTCGAGTATGATGACGGGAAAGGCGCTCCTGTTTTCTATTATTATTGTTCCTCCTGATTTTATATGGGTCAGCAGTATTGAATTGCCGTAGGAATAGGTAAAGCTGATCGTTGCCAGCACAGAATCATCCGAAGTGAGCTTGAGATATTGCAATATTGATTCTGTATTGGCGAAAAGGTTTTTATGTGTAAGTGTGACACCTTTAGGCAATCTGGTTGTGCCAGAGGTATATATGAGCATTGCAGTAACGCATTCATTCACTGGCAGAGCTTCCTCGCAAGCTGCCGTTGCTTCCTGAACCACCAAAACACCAACCGCCGCCGGCAGAGCTGCCGGTAGTGCCGCCTGTAAAGCCGCCGGTAGAGTTGTCGGTAAAGCTTTAGGTATAGCTGTAGGTAGAGCCGCCTGTAGAGCTGTCGGTAGAGCTGTCGGTAGAGCCGCCGGTAGAGCCGTCGGTAGAGCTGTCGGTAGAGCCGCCTCCTCAGCCAATAGTAGAAGTGTGCATTCAACTTTGAGAAGCATATAATCATGAGCATGATCACTATTTTCTAGCTTAGTTGATAACATTTCGTTTGAGATAGCAGTTTTAGGCTTCGTTTCATTAATAATGTGGCAGAGGTTATCTATAGTAACATCCTTATTTACAGGAACAGCAATCGCACCTGTGTAAAAAATAGAAAATAATGCGACAACATATTCTATCGAATTTTCGAGAAATATCAGCACTCTGTCTCCTGTAGCCACATTATAACATCTCAAATCTCCAGCCAAACGAATCGCCATACGGTGTACCTCTGAGAACGTCCACTCTCTATCTTTGTCTGCAATGCATACTTTATTCGGGTAACTCTTTGCACTATCTGCAAGGAAAGAATATACATTTTGCATAATGGGCTCCTGAAATTTATTCGTTGTACGCGGCGATGATTTACTCGCTGTACTCGATGATGATTTATTCGTTGTACGCGGCGAGAATAGATTGAACATAATCTATGACAGCTTTTTCGCCAGGATCACAGATTTTTTTCATTCCCTCCTCCCGATCCATAAAGCCGCCACGCACAAGATTTGCTATCTCAAGGCTGTACGGATTGTACCCGTAAACTTTTTCATGAAGCATATTGGCATAAGAATTCAGCAGGCAATTAGTACTATTCATATCTGTGTCCTTTGGCCTTTCCCAACCAATGCTTTTGATTGTTTCGAGTATCAAGTCTTCATTATACTCGTTGAATACCAATGGATAGACATACTCTGGAATGCTCTCCCTGTTTTCTTCGAGCCATTGTTCTTCAATGAAATACTTCGAATACTCATGCCCGAACCGGCTAATGACAGGAGTTTTTATTTGTTTTTGATTCGCAAGTATCATTCTATAATCCAGTTTTATGATAGATGCTTTAAGATTGATCTGTCCCGGTGTCCAGCCGAATGCTACAAAGGGGATCTTTCTCATTACCGCTTCCTTTAGAACATTTGATTTGACAATGCCTATACAAGCAGTACATATCGAACTGGCTCTCTCCAACGCCTTTTTCGGAAACACCTCATGTCCGCCTGCAAAATTAAATATTCTGGCCAAATTTGAAAATGAGGGCTTTATCGTAATATTATCCGCTCCCAGGCTTGCATTTACGTTATGGATGTTTTCCCTGCACTTATTAGTAAGAAAACCATTATCGAATGTAACAGTCAAAACTGATAGGCCATATTTCTTCTTCAGCAGATAGAGCGTATATGTGCTGTCCTTCCCGCCACTGTAAGCAAGCAGAACTTGGTAAGGCAGCTTTCTGAGGCCTTCGCATTTTTCGATGAACTGCCTTTCTTTCTCTGCCCTTTCTTTCTCTGCCCTTTCTTCTTTCTCTGCCCTTTCTTTCTCTTCTGCCTTGTCTATATCTCTTATGCCATTTTTTTCGAAAGAACTCAAACAGTAATTACATATACCATTCTCATTTATTCTTACGCTCGGTATATTATCATTTAATGTGCAGTTTTTACATATCTTCAAAATGACGATACCTCCCGTAGGCCCAGCTTACCACTGATATATCGACTGATGCAGCTGACTGAGTCAAAATTTTCAGGGAGGATTTCTGAGTCCAAAACACGCACTTTGAACTGTTTCTCGATTAAATCTATCATTTCCATGATGCCTGTAGAATCAAGCACCCCAATTTTCAGGAAGGATGTATCGTCACCAAGCTGGCTTTCGTCATACCCATACATAAAATTGTCCAGTATCATAGCTCTGACACTTATGCTTATATCATTACCGGAGATGAGTAAACAATTCTTATTTGACTGTTTTTCGCTTTTATCGTCAATATATAGACTTGCTACATTAGTAATGCTGGTTGTACCCGCATCATTTAAAGCGTAGAATGGCTTCACATAGATCGATTTCATACTTTCAATTCCCCCTCCGGGCATGGATAGCCCACTGATAAGTTTGAGGCGCACATTTGTCACCCCTTCAATAAACAGCTTTGTATACAGTCTATCTCCAATCTAACAGTATGGTATGTCAGTATTTTTCTTTGGGTAAGCTTTTGTGATTCGTAACATATCTTGATGCAAGAATAGTCTCGTCCGTTACATACAATTTATACCACTTTTAACATTTGTAGTCAATATATTTCTGTAATTTTTTACATATAATTACATTATAAACGTGGTATACATTAATCATATACTGTCATTTTACTATATTGTAGTCGTCATTCTGCTTATCAGTAGTAATTACTCATATTCTGCAGCCATCATTCCGCCATTTTGAAAGACATTATGGCTATCATTAGGCCAATTGATCAATTTGTGACTTAGCGCAACTTTATAGGAGCAGCTTTATAACTCACACCCGATTTTCTGCTCATTTTTTTCGTTAAGGGCAACCATATTTGATATTTTATTGAATACTTACCATGAATGGTGCACATAATATTGGTTATACAGCATTATGACTACCTGCTATGGCACTAGCTTTGCCCTTAGCGAAAATTTTGAGCAGTTTTTAGAAAATGATTCACAAACTTGCCCTTAGCGAAAATTTTGAACATTTCCAAAGGAATGATTTCATAAAGTGGCAGAAGGTTGACCATTGCCCGCGTCATCCGTCTGAAATTATGAGCATTTGTTTACTTTCTATTTGCGTCAGTATTCGCTACACAATTGCTTCAACCGATTTATTGATAAATACGCGAAGAATTGCCATTACAGGCACAGCAACAAGCATTCCCATAATGCCGAAAAACTCTCCTCCAACAAGCACTGCAAATATAGTGGCTACCGGATGAAGACCAAGTTTGCCTTCTATCATTTTGGGAGAAATAAAATTGTTGTCTATCTGCTGAACAGCAAGAAAAACTACAACGGTCCAGACTGCTTTCATTGGCGATATAGTCAACGCTATTGCAACAGCAGGTATCACACCTATATAAGGGCCGAAGTACGGTATCACGTTGGCAAGCCCGCCGATCATTCCAAGCGCCAGCGGGTATCTCATTTTAATTATCATCAGGCCGATCGACTCCAGAATGCCTACTATAAGTGCGATAATCAACTGACCCTGTATAAACCCTGCCAGTATCCTGTTCACTTCCTTGCCTGTGCTTATCAGTCCGCTTCTCCAGCGACTTGGAAGCAACAGCAGCGCATATTCCTTGAACTTCTCCCCATCCTTTATGACATAATATGTGATCACCAATGCTACAGTTATATCCACGATTATCCTGACCATATCCACTGCAAGCTTTAACCCGTTCTCAAGGAATTTGACAAGAAAGTCCTGGGCCTGCGACACAATATCCTCTATCTGGTCAAATATCGCACCTTTGACCTGTTCAGACCAGTTGCTGGAATTGATCATTCCAAGCACATTATTGAATATCTTTTCATAGCTTGACATGAGCTGTGGCAGCGTTTCCATCAGATCCCGGATGTTTGTGGTCAGCTCAGGAATCAAATATATGCTGGTGGCAACCATCGCAGCCAAAATAAATAGGTAGACTATCAGTATTGACACGCTGACCCGCACTTTCTTGGCCGTCAGTTTGTCTGATAGCGGTTTTACGATGTAGACCAACAGGATAGTTATAAGAAATGGAGATAAGACTCGTGAGATCTTCTCCCTGTATGTATATATGAATAAGGCCGCAGCTGCAAGTATCAGCACCAATATCACATAGAATGCCAGCTTTTTATGCCGCATCACTGCTCACCTCTCTTTCGGGGACGGTTTCGGGGACGGTTCGGGGACGGTTTCGGGGACGGTTCTCACATTTTTTGGGGACTTTTCCGGGGACCTTTTCGGGGACCTTTTCGGGGACCTTTTCGGAGACTTTTTCGGGGACCTTTTCGGGGACCTTTTCGGAGACTTTTTCGGGGACCTTTTCGGGGACAGTTCTCACCTTTTCGCCCTGATATTTTCGGGGACGGTTCTCATCTTTTTTATACCTGTAGCTAAAGACCGGGTATGTGCTTATACCCGGTCCTTATGAGGATTTGAGAGAATGTGTGTATTCCCCGTGCAAAGCCTGCCGCTACATAGCAGTCTGCTTGGAAAATCGAGTATAGTGCAATTCGGCATAGCAGTCTGCGTAGAAAATCGAGTATAGTGCAATTCGGTTTACGTAATACTGGATGCTATAACATTATTACGCCAATAGTATGTTGCAACCCGATTATTGCAACCAAATTTGTACTTTACTTGATATTCTATGCATCCATACATCAGTTAGCGTGTAAAAACAGGTGTTTGGGGTATGAAAGGCCTTTCGGCCGATTTCATAAGTATAAATCTTATAAATTGTTCAAATTACACGATCGTCGGCTATGAGTCATCTGAATAAGTCAGCTACATCGCCGATGATGCCGCTTGATTTCCTTAATAGATTTCTGCCGCCTTTAATCATTCGCTTTTTAGTCCTGCCGGACATCATGTCCGTATTCATTACAAGACCAACCGACGCGGCAACTATACCGCCTACCATCATTCCTTTAACAAAAGTGTTTCGCATATCACGATCTCCTTTCTGCTTTTACTGCAGCTTTCCTTTTATTCCTCCGCCTGTATCCTCCATCTCGTCGACTGCCTCCTTCTCAACCAATGCAAACTCCTTGCCCAGCTCAACCTTTCCAAACAAGGGCAGCAGCTTCCTGCCATGCATTACGTCTTCAAGAAGGCCGTCAGATATTTCAAAGCCTTCGATCTTGCCTGTACAGTAGTCGAATATCACATCCTTTACCACACCGACCTCACCGCCGGCCTTTGAATAAACCTTTAGGCCGATGAGACTGCCTTCATCCTTAAAATTGTTCTTAAACGACAGCCGATCCATATCAGACACACATTTGTCGCTATCAATAACAGCAGCATCACCACCCAAGCTTAGCAGTTCATTCAGGAAAATCACCCGTTTCTTCACAGAAAATCCTTTGTGCTCAAGAAGCAACGCCTTCACCTGTTTTTCCTCGGAGCTGAACAGTATATCTTTAACAATACCTGCTTTTTTGCCGCTGTCGGCACAAATAACAGGAAGATTCAGCACCTCGCTGTATTTCTGCAGCATAAACCGGCCTCCATGAACCAATTGAACCGCTTGTTAATCCTTCATTATTATCCCTAGCTTCAATGAAAAAAATACGATGGAAATGATATGAAGGTAATTACCAATCGTTTTGAGTGCATTTATTGATTTCACAACCGTTATAATGTAATATGTAAAATAAGAAAAGGAGAGTGTTAGAAATGTCATTACCATTTGAAGATAAGAAATTTTCTTATGAAGACTATCTGACATGGCCGGATGATGAGAGGTGGGAAATCCTTGACAGCTCTGCATACATGCAGGCAGCTCCATCAAGGATTCATCAGGAAATCACCGGCGAGCTTTACAGGCAATTTGCTAATTATTTTCATGGAAAGCCTTGCAAGGTTTACCATGCTCCGTTTTGCGTAAGGCTTGATAATGAAATGAACTTCAATGACATACGAAATGTAGTTGAGCCTGACATTACGATTGTTTGTGACACGTCGAAGCTGGACGAAAAGGGTTGTAAAGGTGTCCCAGACTTAATTATTGAAGTTATATCACCATCCTCCGTCAAAATAGACAGGATTGTGAAGTTCAACAAGTATGAAAAAGCTGGCGTCAAGGAGTACTGGATCGTAGAACCTGATCAAAAGATAGTAAGCGTTTTTACCCTGCAAGATAACAATAGATATGGAAGGCCTGAATTGTATACTGATTCGAGTAAAGTAAAATCAATCCTTTTTCCAAAATGTGAAATCGATTTAAGCATTGCATTTAGTTAAAACACGGGGGCAGTTCTATACACAAAAATACATACGGAGGTCAAAAATGAAAGACTTATATAAAAAGCTTGGGGTGCATATACCGGAAATACTGTTGCCTGCCGACGGCACCGATCTGACAAAATGGGCTGTTATCGCATGTGATCAGTATACCTCCCAGCCTGAATACTGGGACAACGTACAGCAGCAGGTCGGCCAGAATCCATCGACACTTAAGCTGACTTTCCCTGAGATTTACCTCAAAGATGACGATAAGGAAGAAAGAATCTCTAATATAAATAAAACCATGGAGCAATACCTTAGCCAAGGTACTATAGAATCACAGAAGCCCGGTTTCATCCTTGTCGATCGCAGCACACCCCATGCACCATCAAGAAAAGGACTTATCCTTGCTCTGGATCTGGAATGCTATGACTACAAGCCGGGGTCCCAGACACTGATCCGCGCCACAGAGGGCACCGTTCTTGACCGTATACCACCCAGAGTAAAAATTCGTGAAAATGCTCCCATTGAGCTGCCTCATATTATGGTGCTGATTGACGATCCTGAAATGACAGTTATAGAAGGCCTCTATGCCAATGCTGAAGCAGGCAGCTATAAGAAGCTGTATGATTTTGAGCTGATGCAGGGCGGCGGCCATATAAAAGGCTGGAAGGTCGATGACGAAGATAGCCTGTCCATGGTTGTTCAGGCCCTCGATAAACTGGCGAACGGAGCTGGATGCTGCGGGGACGGTTCTCACAAATCAGCATCAGCTTGCTGCAGCAGTGAAGCAACTGCTCCCGGCTGCAATCTGCTGTTTGCTGTTGGCGATGGCAATCATTCACTTGCATCTGCTAAAGCGCATTGGGAAAATGTCAAGGCAGAACTTCTGAAGGCGCAGCAAGCCAACAATTCTTCAGTTCATCAGTATGACGGCAGTTCCTCAGTCGGTTCCTCAGTCAGTTCCTCAGTCAGTTCCTCAGTCAGTTCCTCAGTCAGTTCCTCAGTCAGTTCCTCAGTTCAGTCCACTTACAGCTCTTCAGCTCATCAACCGACAGGCTCTACAATCCCCGAACACCCAGCAAGATATGCCCTTGTTGAAATAGTTAATGTGCATGATGATGGTATCGTATTTGAGCCAATTCACAGGGTACTGTTTAATATAGACGCTGAAACAATACTCGGAAATCTTAAATCTGCCTGCAGCGGACAGCTTTGCGGAGATTATACACTGTATGCTTCAAAAGAGGAAATGGAGAACGCACTGGCTTATAGCAAACCAGACGACAAACTCAGTACGCAAGCCAGCGACAAATCCAACGCCCAATCCAGAGCAAATGCCAACGCACAACCCGCCGCTCACCTTCTTCCGTTCATCCTTGAAGGAAAATACGGCATCTTGACCGTCAAAAATCCCTCTTCCAACATAGAAGTCGGTACGCTCCAAAGCATTCTCGACGAGCTGCTGAAAGGGGACCCTGAAATAGAGATTGACTATATACATGGAGACCAGGTAGTAACTGGGCTCGGCTCCAAGCCCAATAGTATGGGCTTCTACCTGCCTGTTATGAACAAGCGCGACCTATTCCCCACAGTCAAGCTCGACGGCGTACTTCCCCGCAAGACCTTCTCCATGGGCGAAGCCGAAGAGAAGCGCTATTACCTGGAGTGCAGGAAAATAAGGTAATAAGCATAAGGATATAAACATAAGCAATCGACTCATAAAGAAAAAAGTTTTACTTCATTACAAAAAATGCTAATTAACAAAAGAACGGCGAGAACTATTAATCCTCCGCCGTTCTTTACTTTTTACCCTATTAAACAACTCTTACCTCAACAGTGGTGTTGTAGGATCACCGAATATAACGGAGCTCTCTAGTCCAGCTACTTTTGTTTTGCCATCTTCAAAAGTCAATGTTACATTCTTGATTTTTACCCTTTGCGAATCTGCATTGGGTAACTCAATTACAATATAATAATCTTTCCCTGCATATGTGCCATCTACCGGAACTCCAGTCGCATCATTTATGGCTTTTAATTGTTTTACATTTGCTGCGTTTAGTTCAGCGGGTATTGTTCCTGTCAGTGTGACAGGAGTATCTATGATCTTTGCGCTAGCTGCATCTGCCGGATCAATAACAACTGGTGGTGTTTCTTTATTCTTTGTTTCGAGTTCAAACTTAACGCCTGTCACCTTCATAGTATTAATCTCGTCAATTTCTATACGTGCCAGATATCTTGCTGTAGTATTTATCGGACACCTCATATAATAGTTGTTTGACGGGTCATCCATTCCTAAATATGATACAGATGAATCATTTTTCATCTTATAATATTTAGCGTCAACACCTATATCAAGTGTCAGTTTGATTACAACTTCCCAATGGTTGTTCTGACCGGTTAATTCAACGTAATCTCTGGTAAATTCTGTATTGTCGCTTAGTCTCTTTACTGTTACAGATCCTGGAGTAAACTTGTAGCCTGTAGGTATATCAGCGTTGTCGATACTATAGTGATGAGTACCTATTTGACGGTTAAGAGTTATCGCTCCTGAAAGATTACCAGCAGTATGTTTTTTGGCGCCATCTCTTACCTTAACTTCACCCCTGACTGCTCTATCTTGATCATCAATAACGCTTATATCTACTTGACCATCATTAACTATGATGCTTCCATTAACGATCTCATCATTAGCCGTACCATTTACAGTATATTTAACTTTAGTATCTACTGTCAATATAGTTGCGCTATCAGGTTTTACAAGCAATTCTTCTTGCTTGTTTATTTCAGATGGATTTGGAGCACTAGCAGCGGTGAATCGGAATCTACCGACGCTAACATTTGCCTTATTTATTGGCTGATTTCCTGTCGCATATGTAGCTGTCAAATCATATTTAGGCACAATATTCTTGGCTGGTGAAAGATTTCCCGATGCGGTTATCTTTGTATTTATCTTTATTGTTTCACCAATTAAACATGAGGTTATTGTATTAGCTGGATCTGACATATCAGTAAATGATACTGCCGGTTTGATAACCGGTGTCTTAACACACTCCATTACTTTCTCGAGTATGCTTTCAGCGCCTGTCGGACTACTTGTTTCCTTGGCCTTTATCCTAATCTTAAATTCTCCTAAAGTCAATCTATTAGGGATAGTAATATCATTAATCTCCACATTCGTTGCGGTTTGTTTTCCACTAACCTCTACCCCATTAATATCTTTTGCTTTATACTCATATGTACCATCATTGTTATAGTCGACATCAACCCAATACATTAATTTAGTATCGTAGTCATCCTTTAGTACGAAAGACAATGGTATCTCTGTTTTTGTAATACTCTCAGTATCACCGGTTGGCTGTTTCAATTCAATTATCGGCTTATTATTTGCAATTGAATGTGCTTTGATTGCAGTATTTATGAACAGCTTTATCTCATACTCAGTATATCCGGGTTTGTGTCCTGTACCTGAATAAGTTATATTGCCCTTTGTATAAGTATAGTAATTGTTCATTGAGTCGTCGTTGACTCTTTCTCCACTCTTATCTTTATAAAGGTTGAAAAGTGGAACGACATTTTCGTCCTCGAGATCAAGCTTATACCACTGGTAATGCGTAGGAGCAACTGTACGCTGATCCTGAGGTACTGATTCCAAATTGTACGGATATAGTCCAATAGTATTTGCATTAACAGGCCTAACTGACTTAGCTTCATCAGACCATGTATTTACTGTTTGATAATTATCCAGTTTGTATGTATTGTTCAATGAGCTATAATTTCTGCTCGAGCTTTCAAAGCCGACTAAGCCAGCAGTCTCTCCTTTTCCTCTGCGCTGTGTTTGTCCAGCATCATCCCAGAATTGATTTGACAAACCAATATTATATTTATAGTGGATACTGTCATGAGTGAACATTACGCTCTGTTTGGTTTTTATAAATTCATCCAGTTCACTTATTGCAGCGGCATTAAATTCTGTATTTTTTGAGTAGTCATCTGCAAATCCAAGGATGACCATGTCATAGTGACCGTTTAGATCCCTAAGATAGTAATCAGTAGGGCCAGCAACAGAACCGGCGTTGAATTGATCTACGGTAACCTCTGTTACTTTAATTTCAAATTCTCCAGGCCTATATCCCAGTGTTTCTCCAGGCATACCGCCGGTTACCGGTCTGTTGAACAATTCAGTAAGACTTGCGTTATTTCCGGTATTTGGCTTAATTTGGAGAACATTTATATCAAGCTTGTCTCCCTTTACACGGAATAAATCTAAAAATTCAGTTTTAGCACCTGTAAAATCTGATGTGTCTGAAGCAACAATCTTCCAGAAGTAAATACCTGTTAACTGCTGTGGCATATTATGGGTAATTGTTCCATACTCTCCATTTTTCACTGTGCGCAGAGCAACCCTTTCAAATGGTTCAAATAAGCTGTTGCAGTTAATATCAATGTATAGTTCAACCGCTAAATTATCGTCCTTGCCTAAATCAGCGTCATATACACCATATGAGAAAGTCAGGTTGTGACTCGGTAAAGGCTGACCTGAAATACGATAGGATTGCGGCTTTGCTGTTACAGTTAATATAGGACTGTGGTTATAACGGTCATTCGCAAACTCGGTTGCCAAATCACTAAATATACTATCGCTGATGCTGTTAACAACCTTTACATTAGCTCTATCCTTTATACTGTTAAATTTCTGATACATGACTGTTACCGGAGTCGAACCTGAAGTACCGTCCTCAGATGCACCTTTAAATGCATCTGCGTGGAATATGCATAACTGATTCGCATTTATATATTCTAAAACCTGATCAGCTCTAAGTCCTGTAATATCATTTCCGTAACGGGCTTCTGTTATTGTATTCCTGCTATATGTACCCTTTCCAAAATATATAATGTCATAGTTTCCATTTATCTCATTTCTGAGAGAAATAAACTTGTTCATTGACATTGATGTAACATCATACTTATCGTTGCCCTTCAGTAAACTATATAACTCCTGATCTGGTTTGGACGGATCACCATCATCAAAAATGATGCTAATGCTTTTTATCACATCCGCTCCATTCTCGTACCAACTGCTCCATTCGTTAGAAACACTTTTTCTGTTTTTTATAGTTAATTCAAAACTAGTGCTGTCTATATCGTTGTGGCTGTAAGCCCTTCCTGATATTTTAACTCTGGCAGCACCGCTAATGGATGTTATAGTAAGAGTTAAGCCATTGGGAAGTTTGCTCTGATCAAAGTATCTATCATAATACTCGTATGGTGATTGTAACGGTACATCAAAAGTACCCGTTACCTCTCCGTTAGTAGTTTCTCTGAATGTAATTTCACTTTCTTCTGCAACTTTAGAATTTGATAGAATACTGGGATACACTTCAAGGATACGTATAACGTCCCTTGTAAAGCCAGCTGTCCCTGTCTCTGCATTGGAACCCATCGGCAACATCATCGTAATCATCATCACGATAATAGTGAGTGTAGCTATCGCCCTTTTGTACGTTCTTCTCATAAGGCTTACCCTCCTAAATACTTCTTGTCCTCTATATCTCAATCAAATATAAACAATAATAATGATACATCATTGTTTTATTACAAAATATTCCTCTATATATTATCCATGTATTTTTTGATTCTGTAAAGTCCTGTTTTTTATCTTCTCTTATTAATATATCGGCACTTCCTTCCATGACTTGATTCTCAGTCTCTTTACAACATTTCTTTCTCCGCTGTCAGAAGCTAGATCAATCTCATCTATCATTTTCATTTTGAAATAAGTCTCACTGATATCTTCAAAGAACTTTCGAACCTTGTAATAGTTCTTAAGTTTTTCAAGTATTTCAAACTCATCATATATCAATCTAACATTATCTCTTATTGTGACATTGCCTGTGCAAATGATCGTCCCTCTAAACTCGCTAGGAGTTGTGGGATCATTGTCAGATATAGTAAGATTGCCATTGCAATAAACTATGCCTTCACTAACAGCGTTAACATCCAGTGTATCGCCAGCGGGTACTACCTTTATTTCATAACCGTTAAAGTATGTATACGGATTTGTAATTGTACTATCTAAAAAGTCGCTGAATGGTACAGCATCTGTGCTATTAACGTTGCTTCCTTTAGTCCCCAGTTTTCTGGTCTTTGAATAGAAAATTTTCTTTAAGGTATTATTGTTATACAAGTATGAGAATGCTATATAATTATCTCTAGAATTAATAAGCTTAGAAACATCATCTTGTACATACGGTTCATGTGTGAACATTTCTACATCGTCAGCCGGATCAAGGTCACTCGGGTCATTTGTATTTACTAAAGCTATACCTGCAATATACCCATCAATTGTATCTGGATTTAAGTCAGAGTTGATATTTGTTTTTAGAGAGCCATATTCAGGTTTAGTGCTTTTAATAAAGTCTATAAGTCTTTGCCTCTTCACAAGCAAATTTGCATCAATTAAATCAATCTGAACTCCATCTGCATTAGTGTAGGGTGTAAAAGCCTCTGATGGGTTAGCAGGATCATGCAGATAAGCATTTATAATAGATACCGGGTTTGATGTCCTTGAAGTTACGCTCTCCACAGACATATAAACACTGCCATCTGGAAATTCATAAAAGGCAACACCGGGAACTATCATATTACTGTTCATGACTATCTCACTACTCGGCATATTAGCGGGAGTATATGGGTAGTTATTGATTACTGAACTGCTTGCTCTATGGTTAATTTCTCCCCCACCCTTAATAGCAGATTCCGCGCTTAAACCTATGTAATTATACTTTGGAACTGTTTTGCCTGTAGGATCAGTAACAGCATGTCCGATACGAATAGTTGACCCGTTTGCATCCAGCTGAATATCATCCTTTGTCCACAAATTTCCTTTAATGTTCACTTCTACATCGTCACTACCAACAAATACGCTGTCACAATATACATTTCCCTGATCAATATTATCAAAAAAAACGAATGGCATCTGATTTGTTGCTCCACCTGGCGCATATTGACTAATAATTACGCTGTCATTCACCGCATTATCATAAAAATAGTTATTTTCATATGTCTTCTGTTTAAAATCATATGAAATTGCAGGGACAGGATCAGTGAAAGCTGTATCTACAGTCAGCTTACCATTATCGCCTATCACCTTTATGTCACCGGGAGTATATACATTGCCTCGTATCTTTACATCAGCATATGAATTAATTGAAATGCCATTGGTGTCAGATGAATAAACATCACCCACAATCTCTACGTCAGTAGGGTCAGCGGTAATACCAGCCGCAAAGGTAACAGTGCCTTGCGCGCTCAAAGCATTCGTCAATAACGGATTTCCGTATATTGGTGTATGAATATACTTTGTAACTGTCTGATAGTCCGGTAATGTAACATCCAGTTCTACCCGTACCTGCTTTGGATCTGCAGCTGTGCCACCTGCAACCCTGACATAAAGGCCAACAGCAGCAGCCGGATTAGTTGGATTAAATGTGCTCCAGATCATTTGCATATTGCTTGGATCATATATAATGTTTATATAGTTGTTAGTACACCTATCTTCTGGTGTATCTTCTCTGTCACCGTAGCTGGCACTTCCGCCTTTTAAAACAACGTTTTGTGTAAGTTGCATGTTTTTACCAGGTCCGGCTAATGTATCTGGCCCATCTGTGTATCTAAGAAGACGTATTGATACCATGTGGTAATATACCCTGTCAAATAACTGAGAAACATAATCACTAAGATCTTTCTCAAATGCTTCTTCTGCAGTCATACTACCTGTATGTGATTTCGATATGTCACCTAGGTTGCCAGCTAGTCTATAAGCCTGATAATCGTCAAGTGTTATCTCATGTATTGACGGTACAGACAGTACCCAGTCAGATTTGTAGTATTCATTGAAAAAACGCTGTGCTCCATTCGAACTATCATCCATTTTATAATCATAAGTAAAAGATATTGATTTAGAAGACATATATGCAGCTAATTGGTCATAGCTTATTCTATCCAGTCTATATTTAACATAAAGCCTCGCGTCTTTTTCTGCATCTGCAATTACTTGATCTATTTGGTTTAAATAGTCTTCTGCAATACAGTCCATGGTGTAGTACTCATCTGACCAGCTAACTGTTTTGCTGCTCATTTTAACACTCATCGTACTGACAGCTAATGCGATCGTGCCAAGAGCTGTCAACACCAAAATAACACTGAGCGTAATAACCGCAGCAGCGCCTTTTTGATCGTTGATTTTTTCAAACAAGCACTTTTTTTTCATATCAATTCCCCACCCAATAGTCTTCAGCAGTGGTCTCTGCTAAAGCCGTACCGTCAGCTATTCTTTTTACCCTAATGACACCGGTATATTTTGTGATTGATTGATTCTTCTTAGTGATCTTGCTCTCGGTGGCCATACCATTAACAACCTTAAGAGTAATATTTCCGCCTGTTCCTATATCGCATAAATAGATATCTGCTATGGCTTCGTAATCAACAGAACCTTTAGAAAGTATACCAATATTATTTGTTACGTTCAGTTCAATTGAACTACCAATTTTCGCACAATTCAGATGAATAGGTATCATTGCTGTTTTTGCTATACTAGTCGAATCAGAATAAATTATATTACTTACATTTGGAGCGTAAGTATTACCGTTCACGCTAATATCAATATGGCCATCATCAGGATCCTTACTCAATTCTAAATCAATGCTAGTCACAGCAGTTAAAAAAGTATACTCATGTGCAGCAGCAGGATAATAACTGATTGGCATAGTGGTTGTAGCACCTTTTGTCGATGTTATTTCAAGTTCGAACCTGCCATCAATATTTTGTGTGTATATTATATCATCGCCAAGGATGTCGTTACGAAAAAACTGTGGCTCTAATAAATAAGTCCCTTGGTCTGCAGTTCCGTCCCTTGGATCATCTTTATACATCTCAGTTGCATTGACGCATATTGAATTAGCCGTATCAAGCTCATATGCTACTCGATTAGTTTTACCCGAGACAGTAAACATTTGAAGCAGTACTACAGAAACAGTAGCAAACAAAGCCATTGATGCAATAACTTCAATAAGCGTAAATCCACTACTCTTTTTCCACTTTATAGATTTAAGCATTCTCATAAATTATTTCACCTGCTTTACCGTCACAGTCCCAGTTGTTCTACCTCTGACAAACCTCGGATTGCCTTCATCATCGCCCTTGACAGTTATTTCAAAAGGAACATCAGTATTATTTGTGATATCCATCATAACACCGACCTTGTCCTCCTCAGATCTTCTTGGCTGAACAAGCACTTCCATTCTGATCTTGCCATCCTTCACCAATGTAGGACTATCTTCTACAATGTCATAGTCACCAAAATTATATTGATATGTATAATTTCCGTCTTGCCCATTTATAGTCATTTTCCCCGAAACAATTCCATTGGTATCGGCTGCTGCTTCAGATCCTTTATTATAATAATTCATCAATAAAGTTTTTGATGAGTTATTCAGGTAACTGTTGATCATCAGATAGAAATCAGGTCTAACAGTTGCTACTGCTGCGGCATCAGAACCAGAGCTCTTCTTTCCTGATGATGAATATCCCGTATACTCTTTGAATGGATCAGTTTTGCCTGATATCGGATCTGTCGTCATTATATATGGCTTTTGTCCAACACTTTCATTCCAGTAGCTTATGAAAGAAAGGTTCATCTGTCCGGACATCATTCCGTCATCACCCTTTTGAAGAATAATGTTATTTACAGAGACCTTCCTGACATTGTTTTCTATATCCTTTATGAAGTTATATAGGTCCTGATAATTGCACACATAATTTACAGAAACCAATTGTTCAGTAACAGGACTTTCAGGCTCTTCAGCATTTTGGGTCGTTTCAGCTGTTTCTGTTGCAGATCCATTTCCTGCACCTACAACCTTGAGTGGTATATCTTCGGCATTTGAAAAAGTAGTTGCCTGTATCTCAACTCTGTTTTTTATCGATAAGTTCTCAAGAAATAATATAACCTCTTCTTGCGATAGGTATGATGGTATCTGTTTTTCCATTTCTACGATTTCGCTTTCTAAAGAAATTATTTCCTTCTCCATTTCATCCTTTCTTGCATAGTCTTTAACAAGTCCATCCAGGATCACTTGTTTGCTTTCCTTTTCAGCTAAGATAGAATCGTATTGAATATATGCAGGCTGTAATATGTATGCATAAAGCAGATATCCTTCAACAGCAATTATCAGAAATACAACCAGCAGGAACTCTCTTGTAGTTAACCCGCCTTTAGGTGCTAATTTCAGATCTCCGAGTATGTTTTTCATATTACTCACCTACCTTTATTGTTTTAATTTTTATTTCCATAGCAAAATTGTAGTCTATTACACCTAAATCTTCATCAGCTCTTGAAGATATACTTGTTACTGCAGCACTTTCAACTAATTCAGATTGCCTAAGGTTATAAATAAAGTCTGATAAGCTTGGTCTGTCTACTGTTGTACCCGAGATAGTAATCGAACCGCCTTCAGTTATAGCGTATGAATTAATGAATACTGAATCAGGCATAACCTTAGTGATTGTGTCTAACAACTCCGTGTTATGGATCAATCCCGCATTATAATTATCCAACACGGTCTTCAAAGTGGCTAAATCTTCTTGGCTGATCTTTAACTTATCCTTTGTTTTATTTATTACTGAGTATTTTATTATATCGTTCTGAATTGATGCTGTCTCACCTGATACATATCTCATCATTACTTCTAGGTATGTGAAAACAGCAAGACCAATAACTCCTAACACAAGTACAACAGCGAGAGCCCTGGTCAACTTAATCTTTTTTAGCCCTGCTTCTCTTATTTCCTTAAGCTTAGGCATAAGATTAATATCTTTCTGCCCTATTTTAGGTGACAGCGCTGCACCTATTGCAGCCATAGCCATTACATCTGTATCACTCGGTGATGGTTCCTTTACTGTTGGCTTAACTGTACTGACCGGGAGATTGAAGCTTTCTCCAAAGTACTCAGATAAGCTGGTGCCAAGACCTCTTCCTGTAAACAACAATAGTCCTGCAATTTGTGTCTCGTCCGACTTATTGTATCTATAGTAATCAATTATTTGACGTATCTGATCTTCAACCGAAGAAAATGCTATTCTGATAAATCCATCAATATCTTCCTTGTCAAGGTTATATATATCATATTTGTTATTCTGCCTTGCTCTTTCAGCCTGGTCAAGAGACATTCCAATCCTGTTTGCCACAAGGTTGTCAAACCTTACAATACCGTTTGGTATCTGTCTGCTTAAAAGTAGTCTGTTACCAGATACCAGATTTACCTGACTCATAGTGTAGCCTATATCTACAACTATCATAGTCTTGTTTTTCTGATCCTGCGGCAGGTATAGCTGTGTTGCTTTAGCCAGTGCGTTGGCATTTATATCTATTCCTTTCAGAGGAATGATAAGCCCCTTTGCTACCTCAGCATAGTCGCTTAATATTTTGTTCGGACAGAAGGCAGAAATACCTTCTACAGGCATTCCAAGCTCTGAATATATCTTGCTGCTTATTGTATGTGTCTGGATTATTCCCGGGAAGGACTGCATCAGTTCAAACTCGATAGCCGGGTCTATTTCCTTTTCTTTTAATACCGGCAGCTTTATATCTCTGACAACAACATTGTGAGTATTGATAGATATATATAACTCTGTAGGTTTAAATTTGTGATCGAATAGAGCACTTCGAATTCTGGCAGCCACAGTGCCGACGTTTTTTATTTCGCCATCAACTACGCTGTCGGTTGGTGTAGCTGCATATATGGTCTTTAGGACAACATCCTTCTTACCCTGCTTGATGAATGCCATTTTTATATACTTTGAACCTATATCTAAACCAAGAACGTTTTTTGCCACTTTTTACAGCCTCCCATTTGTTAGTTTTCTTTTGAATTGCTATTAATTAGCGTCGGTTCTCAAAACAATTGTTTCAGTTAACTCATTGCCACCGCCATATAATATTTCTATATCTATGGTTGAAGTATCCGGTGAATTTATATTTACATTGTCAAGCCCTTCTGCAATCATTGTTTCCCCGGCATCAAATATCTTTGTGCTATCTTGTGTAACTCTTAGTGCTCCGGCGCCATCGTAATAAATATATTCTGTAAGAGATCCGATAACTTGCAAATAATTCTTACCCGATACTGTCACTACCGATACAGAGTGATCTCCTGATGGTATTATGCTATCATTCTGACGTATTTTCACATTCAGATATGACATAGCGATTCGTGCTTCATGCTGCTGTTGGCTATTATCATATATAGTTGCATAAGTTCTTTGACCAGCAAAAAATAAAGAGTAGCATGCTGTTACCAAAACACTCATTACTGCCAAAGCTACTATTAACTCAATCAATGTAAAACCTTTTTTACTCTCACAATATTCAGTTATTGCAGCTCTTTTAATTCTCATATTGTTCTTTCCCTTGCTATGGGATTCTCTCAACCACAATCTTCTCTGTAAACATCCTATATCCATCAGTATCATCAAGAGGATCATCCGGATCTGAAGGATCAGGAGTTCCACTTATTAGCTTATAACGATAATTACCGACCGAACTGTCTAATAGAGATCCAGCTTTACTATTAAGTTCATTATACATGTTTGGAACATTAGCAATGTAACCACTCGCATTATATGCTGCGCTATAGTATTCTCCTGTAAGAGCATAATACTGTATCAGAGTTTTATTGATAAGTTGTTCTTGGTTTACCCTGTATCTTTCATTATTAACTTCAATATAGCCTGCTATATTTGGTATAGCAAATAATGAAATTATTCCCATAATAGATAAAACAACAACAACTTCTATCAATGTAAACCCTTTTTGACTCCTCATAATACTAATCCCCTTTCAGGTTTACAGCTGAGCTTGCTTTTGCAGGCTCACCTGTAAACCCAGCCACCCTTGACAAAGCAAGGGTGGCTGAAAGTAAAATTACAATGTTGCTTATGAGAAATTTTCAACTGTGATACCAGATGCTGCCACAGTTACTTTATACCCAGTAATACCACCTGCAGGTCGCACATTTGTTCCAACAAGAAGTCGTAAAGCAGTATTTATCTCGGGTGTTGGAGAGGCCGCTGCTTCGCTCGGCCAATTAAGAGACTCAGAAGCGTTTTGTACGGTAGTAGTAGGGGCAGCTACTGGACCACCAGTTACTTCAAATGTTCCTGTTCCGGTTAATCTACCGTCAGCAATCATAACTTGTACTGCAGTTTCAATAGTTCTTCTGTTCCCTTCATTTGTTCTTTGTGCTGCAGTGTCTGTAAAGCCTGCAAATCTAGGCACCAGTATCAATGCCAGGATTGCGATGATTGCAATAACCACGATGAGTTCGATGAGTGTGAAGCCTTTTTTACTCTTACCTTTTTTGAGTAAGTTCTTAAACATTTGACATCCCTCCATAAAATATTATTTTTTGAAACTTTTTTTACTTGACTGCATTCATAATGCTTACCATTGGCAACATTACTGAAACTATTATCACGCCGATGATTCCTGCCATAAAGATGATCATAGCCGGCTCTATCATAGAAACCGCTTTGTCGATAGCTTCTTCCACCTCCTCATCGAAAAAGCCTGCTGTCCTACCGAGCATTTCGTCCAATTCACCTGTACTTTCACCCACAACTATCATGTGGATAAGCAACGGTGGAAAAATGTCCAGACTCTTCATAGGACCCGCTATGCCTCTACCTTCCTGTATATCATCAGTTGCGCTTGAAAACTTTTGCTCTATTGCTTTATTCCCAATCAGTTCTTCCATTATCTCCATAGCGTTTACAATCGGTATACCGCTCTTAAGGAGAATGCTCATGCTTCGTGCGAATCTGGCTGTAACTGTTTTTAATACTGTTGTTTTTATTACCGGTAGCTTCAGCTTTAATCCGTCAAACCATAGCCGTCCTTTTTCAGATCTGATCCAATACATAAAGGAAACTATAGCTAATATCGTTACAATTATAATTACAAGAAGATTTTTCACCATAAAGTTACTGATTGCCATCAACATTTTTGTTATACCAGGCATTTCACCGCCCATGCCTGACAGCATATCTGAAAACATAGGCAGCACCGCTACCATCAACAGTACCACGACTCCAACTGTCAATACTCCCAGAATAGTCGGGTAGGTCATCGCACCTTTTACTTTTCTTCTTAATTTATAATCATGCTCATAGTAATCAGCCATCTGTAATAATATAGTGTCCAGTGCGCCGCTGGCCTCGCCTACTCTGATCATGTTTTTCATGAATTCAGGAAAAACATCGTCATATGGCATTATTGCTTCTGAAAGCACCCTACCTTTTTGCAGATCATTATGGACTTCATCCAATACAGCTTTCATACGCTTTTTTGTTGCCTGATCTCGCAGTATAGCGATTGCTTCCAGTAGGGTTATGCCTGAACTAATAATAACTGCAAACTGCCTGCAAAATACCGCTATGTCCTTGGCATTAATTTTACCGCCAAGTCCTGAGACTTCGAATTCCTTACCCTTTATCCTCGACTCTACCAGAAAGTAACCCTTGCTTACAAGCATTTGCTCCAGAGCATCGCTTGATACTGCTTCGTATTCTCCATCCAGTGACTCACCTTTTAAGTTTTTCGCCATGTATATAAATGTAGGCATTTTACCACCTCTTGTTTATCAGCTGGTACAATATTTGTGGGTCTGCTGCACGTATCATTGCATCATCTTGTGATATGATACCATCCGATACAAGCTGTGCAAGTGTATTTTCCAGTGATTGCATTCCGCTGCTGGAGCCTGTCTGTATCATACTGTTGATCTGGTAGGGCTTGCCCTCCCTGATAAGATTCCTTATTGCAGGAGTTGCTACCATTACTTCTATCGCAGGAACTACTCCGCTGCCATCGCGCTTTGGTATCAACTGCTGTGATATTACACCTTCGAGCACTGTAGCCAGCTGGTTTCTCACTTGATTCTGCTGAGACGGCTGGAACGAGTCAATTATTCTGTCTATCGTCTTTGCCGCGCCTACCGTGTGGAGTGTGGAGAAAACGAGATGCCCTGTTTCTGCTGCTGTTAATGCTATTGCAATTGTCTCCGGGTCTCTCATCTCTCCTACCAGTATAACATCTGGGTCTTCCCTCAGTGTAGCTCTTAATGCCGTTGCAAAGGATTTTGTATCTGAGCCGATCTCCCTCTGGTCAATCAGGCCGTTCCTATGCTTGTGCAGATATTCTATCGGATCTTCTATCGTAATTATGTGACATTTGCGCTCTTCATTGACTAACCCTATCAGAGAAGCCAAAGTTGTCGATTTCCCACTTCCTGTCGGTCCTGTCGCTAAAACAAGCCCTCTGGTCTTTTTTGCAAAACTCTTTATTACATGTGGCAATCCAAGGGTGTCAAACTCCGGTATATTGAACGGCAATGACCTTATTGCCATTGAGTATGTACCTCTCTGCCTAAACGCGTTTACTCTGAACCTGCCAAGTCCCGGTATAGAGAATGAGAAGTCTACTTCACCATTTGCTTCGAGAAACACCCTCCTATCATCATTCAATATTGACCGAACAAGTTCCCATGCTATCTCAGGAGTAACCACCTCAGCATTAGGTATCTGCTGCAGTATTGAATTCAAACGCATTGAAGGTTTGCTTCCCACATTAATGTGTAAGTCTGATGCTTTGGACTTACATGTGTAATTTAATAATTCATCAAGCTTTCTCGTGTTAATCTCTGGCATATACTGTTTTCACCATCTCCTGTATAGATGTAACTCCCCTGAGAACTAGCTCCTTACAGCTTGCAAACAAATCTACCATACCGTTCTTTACCGCTACTTCCCTTATCTCTTCTGCACTTCCTCCATGGGTTATTATGTTCCTGTGCTCTTTATCCAGCAGCATTACCTCATGTATAGCTGTCCTGCCTCTGTAGCCAGAGTTCTGACAGGATGGGCAACCCTCGCTCTTATATATCGTTACAGGCTTGTCCACCTGAAGTATCATTCTCTCATTCTCATCTGCCTCGTATGGCTTCCTGCAGACCGGGCAAAGTCTTCTGACAAGTCTCTGGGCTATTACTCCTACCATTGCATCTGATGCCAGGTATCGTTCGACTCCCATGTCCACCAGTCGTGTTATAGCTCCGGGAGCATCATTGGTATGCAATGTGGATAACACAAGATGTCCAGTTATAGCTGCTCTGACCGCTATCTGAGCTGTCTCCTCATCCCTTATTTCACCGATCATTATGATATCGGGGTCCTGTCTCAGTATGCTTCTTAGGCCTGCGGCAAATGTAAGTCCTGCCTTGTTGTGCACCTGGACCTGGTTTATACCGGCTAGCATATATTCAACCGGGTCCTCGACCGTTACGATATTTTTATCCGGTTTGTTAACCTCACTTAATAATGCATAAAGCGTCGTTGTTTTACCGCTTCCCGTAGGTCCAGTGAGAAGTACTATCCCATAGGGCATTCTTATGATCTTGTCCATTAATGTATTTTCATGTGCGGTAAAGCCAAGCTTTTCTCTTGTGAAATTGAAGGTTGTTCTGTCAAGTACCCTTATAACTATCTTCTCGCCAAATATTGTAGGCAGTGAAGATACACGGAAGTCGTAGCTCTTGCCCTTTACTTCCATCTCAATTCTGCCATCCTGTGGAACCCTCTTTTCAGCGATATTCATACCAGCCATGATCTTTATTCTGGTCGATACAGCCGAATAAAGGTTTTGTGGGATCCTGTTGCTTTCATTCAATACGCCATCTACCCTGTAACGAACTGCAACATAATTTTCAAAGGGTTCTATATGTATATCGCTTGCGCTGATAGCGATTGCTTCATTAATGATTGAATTCGAAAGTCTTACTGCCGGTGCTGTTTGAACATCCTCAGACATAACAGCGTCTGGTTTTGCTGCTTCAACAGGCGCGACATATGTGTATTCTCTCTTGAGATCTTCTATCGCTTTATCAGTAGCCTGTTTGCTGTAATATATCTCGATTGCTCTTAGTATTTGTGTTTTTGTGGCTACAACAGGCTGTACTTTTTTTTGCGTTATAAAGCTTACATCGTCAATGGCAAACATGTTCAGTGGATCGTACATTGCGACGATTAGCCTTCCTTCACGTATGTAAACAGGAATTACATTATGTTTTCTAGCAACCTCTTTAGGAATGCTCCTTGCTATATCCTGTTCAACGAAGATACTATCCAGGTCAATACGTTCCAGTGATAGCTGCATAGCTAGAATATCGGCCATTTCCGTCTCAGTAATGAGACCCTCGTCAATCAGCACCTCACCTAGTCTCTTTTTGGTCTTTCCCTGGACCTCAAGAGCTCTGTTCAACTGGGCAAGTGTTATCTTGCCCGATGTCATCAATATGTCTCCTAGTCTTTTACGTTCCCTCATCTAAATATCCCTTTTCTTCTTTTTATTAAAGTACAGGTATTTAAAAGGTTATCCCATATTGCCTTGTGCTGATGTCCTTATAGTATCATTCATCCGTATCAGGAGATCATCTTTAGTTAAATTTTACATTCATAAATGGTATTGTAATATATTGTAATAAAATAGATGCTTTACCATTATAGAACACTACAAAAATTTCGTCAATAGTTGGGGAAATTTTTATTTACTTTTTGTTAACTTATGTTCAATAATAGCCCATTTCAATATCTTTTAATGATATGTATGCTTTTTGGGGGTAAAAACAAAAAAACTGTTGGCTCGCACCAACAGTTTTTTCATTAGCATGTATTTTAGTATTCAAAAACCTTGGAATATTGAGCTGTCTCTTTGATCATGCTATAAGCACGACCTGCAGCTTTCTGCTCAGCATCATAAGTGGTATCCAAGGTTATCCATTTTCCTGTATCGCTGTCATATATCTCGTTCCAAGCGTGGTAACCCTTGACATTAACCGAATAGCCCTTTACAAGCTTTACCGGTATGCCCTGGCTGCGAAGCATTGCAGCGAATACAGATGAATAATCATAGCAGATACCCTTACCACTGGTGATTATGTTGTCAATGTTCGGCACGTAGTTGCTTTTTAGTGTCGAGATCTTTTTATAATCATATCTAATATTGTTTAATACGTATTCATAAACTGCTTCTATCTTTTCACTATCAGTTTTCAGATTCTTTGTGATCTCGTTAGCTTTCTCTATTGCCATCATGTTGTTGTCCCATCTTATATTCTGCACGGATGCCAAAAAAACCTTTTTTTCGTCAAAAATATTTAATTCGACAGTTTTTGTGGTTATATATTTATATTGTTTATCTTTGATATTTTCAAGAATACTTACTTTATAAGTTCCGTTGCCCATCTGAAGGGAGAAGCTTTCTACTGTGCCGTCGTTTTTGAGGTCGTATATAACCTGTTTTCCATCTTTATCAACTATAACTTTGAGTCTGGCATCAGAATTACAGCTTGCTGTTACTATTCCATTCTCAAGCTTTGCTGTGTCGATCATTGTATCGCTTGCAGCAGATATAGCCATTGGGTTGACCAACACTGCCATACAAATTAGAATTGACACTAAAAGCTTCTTCATTAAAAACTCCCCTTTCGGTAACTGGCTGCCATATCCTTCACCCTTGCGGGTTACCTGGATTCAGGCCCTCTAGCTTTGCGTCCCGGTCTTTCGATCGGTTTGCCTTTATCGTTGAAAAGTTTTTTTCAACAACAAATATATTCAATATTCAGTTTTCAAGCTTTTCAGCTGTCACAACTATGCTCAGCAGTATCGCCTGAGCGTACCCTGCAGTATCGCCTAAACGTGTCCTGCGTGTATCGCCTAAACGTGCCCCGTAGTGTTCCAACCGTGCTCAGCAGTATTACCTAAACGTTTTGTGTTCCTTCAGCCTTATGTACTCTGTCATTTAGCTAAATAAAAAACTTCCCGTTCGGTAACTGGCTGCCAGTTCTATGCGCCCTGAGGCTTTCTAGAACAGGCCCTTTAGCTTTGCGTCCCGGTCTTTCGACAGGTTTGCGTTTATCGGTGAAAAGCTCTACTTACTTTTATTTAGTTCTATGTATATTTTACCAGTATGCAAGCAATAAATCAATAGTTTGTGTAATATTTTGTATTATTTTTTTGTTTTGTAGGGTTTATACTTATATTGTAGTACCCAAAATGCAGTTAAATCAATAGTATTTTACATTTGATGACATTTATCACTATATATTCTGGAATTTATCATAACTATTTGTGGTTGTCTTAAAAAGTTAGGACAAGTATTTTTCTGCCGGTAATGGCAAGAATCCTTTTATACGCATAAAGCTAAGTGCATCTGGCCAGGAGCATCAGGCTTATAGCATTAGGCTTATAGCATCAGGCTTATAGCATCAGGCTAGTGAAATCAAGCCCGGCCGATATACTTAGCCAGATTACATATAAAGGAGGCTGGAATCGTGGATGATATATTGTGTTCAGTTGTCATACCCGTATATAATGAAGAGCTTGTTATCACTGAAACCTATCGGCGGCTCAAATCGGTGATGGAACCTCTGGATATCACTTATGAACTGGTATTTGTTAATGATGGCAGCAGTGATAGTACCTCAGCTATTTTATCCAGCATATGTGAATCCGACAGGAAAGTCAGGCTGGTTGATTTCTCGAGGAATTTCGGACACCAAATGGCAATAACGGCAGGTATGGATTACTCCTGTGGCGAAACAGTAGTAATTATTGATGCAGATCTTCAGGATCCCCCTGAGCTTATTCCTAAGCTGCTCGAAAAATGGCATGAGGGTTATGATGTAGTCTACGGTATCAGAAACCGCCGAGAAGGTGAAACGGTATTAAAAAAGGCTACCTCCATGCTCTATTACAGGTTCCTGAAAAAAATAGCAGATGTGGATATACCACTTGATACCGGCGATTTTAGACTTGTGGACAAGAGAGTCTGCGAGGCGCTCAAGAAAGTTAATGAAAAAAGCAGGTATGTACGAGGCCTGATAAGCTGGCTGGGATTCCGGCAAACAGGCATTGAATACACCAGGGACAGGCGTTTTGCCGGAGAGACCAAATATCCCTTGAAGAAGATGCTTAAATTTGCGTGTGACGGCATCGCATCTTTTTCATATAAGCCCTTGAAACTGGCAGCATGGTGTGGGTACGCTATTACAGCAGTATGTATTATTTTTCTGTTGGCAATGTTGATCATAGGCAGCACATTTGAGGGTAGAGTTGTTGTTAATAATGGGCCCTCCATTTTTAGTAATGCTAATAGCGAATCCTCTATTAGTGCTGCTGTTGCGCCAACACATGTCTCATCATCTGCATCTGCTACATCAGACATTTATCCATATCTCGCGCTTAGCATGCTTATAAATGGCATTATGTTAATTTCCGTCGGCATAGCTGGCGCTTACATTGGAAGGATCTATGATGAAGTAAAGGCAAGACCTCTTTATATAGTAAGAAGCACAAGGAACATCGATGACCTGTCGGAAGCAGCTCTCGATGATCGCAGAGCTGTTCGATGCAATGAACGATTAAGACAGAAGAAAACGCAAGATATGAGCAATAAGATTAAGTAAAAATGAGTAGTCAAGGATCAATATAGACTCTCATTATTTTCTCAAATGCAAAAAATCAAGTAGGGTGCAAAAATCCTGGTTACTATTGATTTCTTCGTATGATAATGTCACTAAGTATAGGATTATGTTAAGCATTTGTGCACCCTACTTGATTTTTTGTCAAGGCCATTGATCGAAATTGCGCCCTACCTGATTTTTTGTCAAGGCTCATAGGCGTACTTGCACCCTACCTGATTTTTTGTCAAGGCCATTGATCGAAATTGCGCCCTACCTGATTTTTTGTCAAGGCTCATAGGCGTACTTGCGCCCTACCTGATTTTTTGTCAAGGCCATTGATCGAAATCGCACCCTACCTGATTTTTTGTCAAGGCCATTGATCGAAATTGCACCCTACCTGATTTTTTGCTTAAACTTCACAAACACTCACCTACTACAGCAAACGCTATAATATAAGAAAATAAAAACGCCCTCCGTCTCACTTTTTAAGAGTGTACGAAAGGACGTTGTTAGTTATGTCATTATATACTATTGTTTTTTAGACCTGGGAAGAGAAGCAGCCACCACTTCATTACCGGCCTCAGCCACCCTATTACCAGCCATCACCACCGCATTGCCGGCCTCAGCTGCATAACAAGCCGCCTAGCTATTAGAAGCTCAGCAGTGACACCTTCAAGACGCCGTCGATCTTTCTGATCTCATCCATTGTTGCTGCATTGACATCCTGGTCGACACTTACAAAAGAGACTGCCTTCTCGCCTCGCTTGTTCCTGCTCCACTGCATTGCTGCAATATTAATACCATCTGCGCCAAGGGTAGTGCCGATACGTCCTATGATGCCCGGTTTGTCAATATTCTGTATCGCTACGACGTACGGTGTAGGCTCGAAGTCCAGCTTGTATCCGAAGAAATCCACGATCCTCATTTCCTCTTTTGCAAATATCGTTCCCGATACGCTCTGAGTGCCCTTCTTTGTAGTAAACTTTACTGTAATGAGGTTAGTGTACTTATCAAGCTGCGATCTTTTGCTTTCAACCATTTCTATTCCCATATTGTGAAGCATCAGCTCTGCATTGACATAATTGACCTTTTCCTTTATGACCGGATCAAGGAAGCCCTTGAGCACTGACAGAGAGAATACCTTCGTTTCCTTGTCAGCCAGGTCTCCACTGTAAACGATCTCTATTTTCTGAACTGTTTCCTTTTCGGTCTGATAATAAATTTTGCCAAGTGTTTCAGCTAGTGTGATATACGGTCTCAGGCCGTTCACATCAGCCTGCATTGGCGGCATGTTAACGGCAGCAACCATTTGGCCCTCCAGAGCTGCAGCGACCAGCTGTGTTACTGCTGTTCCGACATTGTAATTTGCTTCCTCGGTCGAGGCTCCAAGGTGTGGAGTTACTACTACATTGTCAAGCTCCAGCAGAGGATTTGTGTATGTCTGCTCTTCAGGCTTCTTATCATAGCCCGGTTCCGGATCAAGTACATCCAATGCAGCGCTTCCAACCTTTCCTTCTTTCAAAGCGTTATAGAGAGCCTTTTCATTTACAAGGCCGCCTCTTGCAGCGTTGACTATACGCACTCCGTTTTTGCAAAGGCTCAGTTCCTTCTCGCCTATTATTCCATAGGTTTCCGAAGTCTTAGGTGTGTGAATTGTAATAAGATCGGATTGGATCAACAGGTCTTCAAGCTTCTCACATTTTTCGATACCATATTTTTTAAACTTTTCATCGGTGATGTACGGATCATAGGCAACTGCCTTCATGCCGCAGCCCTTGAGCTTTGTGGCAACAATGGAGCCTATTCTTCCCAAGCCTATGATACCCACTGTCTTACCTTCAAGTTCATTGCCAAGGAACCTGTTCCTTCTGAAATCTCCACGCCTTGCAGCAGCATTTGCCTGAGGTATGTTTCTGAACAGGCAGAAGGCGTGACCGACAGCCAGTTCTGCAGCTGCCATAATATTGCTTTCAGGTGTGTTGACGACAATAATACCTTTGTTTGTACATGAGGATACATCTATATTGTCTATGCCATTTCCGGCTCTGCCTGCTACTTTCAGGTTCTTTCCCTTTTCTATCAATTCTGCATTTACCTTTGTTACACTTCTGACAATAATAGCGTCATAATTTTCTATTATATCAAGCAAATCGCCGTGAGATATCCCGAATTTTGTGTCGACCTCGAAGCCTTTTTCTTTAAGATACTGTATACCTTCATCAGCTATTCTTTCAGTTACAATTATTTTCATTAACAAACCCTCCTCAAATTTCTGGCATTAATTACATTGTACTACATTTCTCTGTTAACTTTACTATGAAATGATATTTTGGGCAATACTATGCAATAATTTTGTCGATCAGCCCAAGCAGTGTGTGTATTTCATCCATAGTTGCATCGGCCATATGCGCTATTCTGAATGTGACCTCTTTGAGATCGCCGTAACCGTTTGATATCATAAATCCGTTTTCGCCAAGCTTTTTATTAAGCTCGCTGACACTGATGCCTTTTGTATTCCTTATTGTTGTCAGTGTAACGGATGCATATTTTTCTTCGGGGAACAATTCAAATTTTTCCTTTGCCCATGTCCTTACGACCTTAGCCATTTCGAGGTGGCGGGCAAATCTGTTTTCAAGGCCTTCCTCAAATATCCTGTCCAGCTGATAGTCCAAAGCGAACATGTGTGACAGGGAAGGTGTTGACGGGTACTGGTGGTCCTTTTTAATCACATAGTTATAAAGCTCTAGCAAGTCCAGATATGTACCCCTGAACTGCACCTTCTGAGCTGCAGCTACAGCCTTTTCAGAGATTGAGCATATTGCCATTCCCGGAGGCAGGCCAAGGCATTTTTGTGTAGAGGTTATGCATACATCGACGCCTAGCTTGTCGACTTCTATTTTTGTTCCTCCCATGGAGCTTACGGTATCCATGCACCATATCACTTCAGGGTATTTCTTCATGACTTCTGCAATTTCGTTTGCCGGGTTCATAACACCTGTAGAGGTTTCATTGTGTGTTATTGTGATCAGGTCGTATTTGCCTGTTGCCAGTACCTGGTCCACCATTTCCGGAGTAGTAGGCTTACCGGGTTCAGAGGAGATAAGGTCAGCCGGAACGGCGTTTGAGGTAGCCATCTTGTACCATCTGTCGCCAAATGCTCCTACTGAGAAAATAGCAGCCCTTTTATTCGTACAGCTGCGTACAGCGCCCTCCATAAGTCCGCTTCCCGATGAGGTCGAAAGCAGGATCGTGTTTTTGGTGTACATCATTTTTTGAAGTTTCTCAGAAATCCCTCTTTGAAGTGTGGATGCATCCTTTGTCCTGTGCCCAATCATCGGTGTAGCCATCATTTGAAGTACGTCTTCCCTAACATCTACCGGTCCCGGTATGAAAAGTTTCTTATGCATCTTCTTTCCTCCTAATTATAAAATAAAAAAGATCAAATCTTTCAAAAGACCTGACCTTATACATGCAAAATAACATGCTTTACTTACTCTGTCCTTTTGCCTGAGAGATTAAGCATTTAAGCCTTGCCCCTTCGGCGCCGTCATGGTCTCTCCAGAGATCCGTCCAAGCAAGGTTGCTTCCGCTTCTGCTTCCTCGCCCATCATCCGATCATATTCAATTGTTTTTCTATCAATAGTATGTCGTAAAATTAAATATATTATAATTAGCTGACTGGTAAAAGTCAATAAGCAAATAAAAAAATTACCAAGGACTATAGCTAAGATAAAAATCAAATGTGAAATCACTACCCATATTATTCCTAACGCCTACTCTAGAGTTTGTAAAAAGCTGCTCATAATTTGAACTAAGGGCCACCCTACTGGCCCCTACTCAAAAAAATCAAGCAGAAAGCTGGGGTGTGAGTTATAAATGTGGCCCCTACTCAGTATTGAAAAGGGAGATGGTTCAAAAAGTGAGAACCGTCCCCCTTTATTTCGTCCCCAACAAATTACACAAATCCGCGCATCAGGTCTTCGAAGGTGTCACGCCTGCGTATAAGCCTTGGATTGCCGTCGAGCCCGATAAGTACCTCCGCCGGCCTCAGGCGGCTGTTGTAGTTGGACGCCATGGAATAGCCATAGGCGCCCGCATCCATTATTCCGATCAGATCGCCTTCCTTTGCCTGAGGCAGCTCCCTGTCCTTTGCCAGTATGTCTCCTGTTTCACATATATTGCCGACTACCGTCACAGGTGACGTTTTATCGGACTTGATAACTTCGTCGTTTCTATAAAGCTCGATATCGTGATGTGAATCGTACATCGCAGGCCTTATCAGTACGTTAAAGCCGATATCTGTTCCTACATAAGTCTTGTTTCCATTATGCTTGACAGAATGAACCGCACCTAACAATACTGAGCTTTCTGCAACGACATACCGTCCGGGCTCCATTTTTATCCTTATTTTTCTACCATATTTGTCCATCCAGCTTTCAATGATCTCTGTGAGTCTGCGGCCTGTTTCTTCCAGCTGTAGTCTCTCCTGACCCTCCTGCTTGTGATACGGAATGCCGAAGCCGCCTCCCATGTCAACAAATTCAAGCTCCTTGAACTGTGCCGCAATGCCCAGCAGTGATTTTACGCTTTCCAAATATGGTGTTGCTTCCATAAACAATGAGCCTATATGCTGATTGATACCAACGAGCTTCATGTTGAATTCCTTCAGTATATCCTTGACTTCATCGATAAGCTCGATATTCACACCGAATTTGGTGTTCTTGCCGGCAGTAACAACTTTTTCATGATGTCCTGCTCCAACTCCCGGGTTAAAACGCACAACTGCCTTTCCTCCGGGGTTCAGCCTGCCGTACTGTCTGAGCTGTGAGAGTGAGTCGCAGCTTACTAAAATGCCTCTGTCAATGGCAAACTGCATTTCTTCAGCAGAAACATTATTGGATACGAATAGTATTTCTTCAGGCTTGTATCCTGCCGTAAGGAGTATATGTATCTCCCCCGGTGACATGGCGTCGGCATGGAGGCCTTCTTCTCTGGCTATTTTCAGAATCTCAAGATTGGAATTGGCCTTTATTGAATAATTGGACTTAAATCCCTGATAAGAGATGAGTCCGGCCATTTCACGGCACCTCTGCCTCAGAATACCCTCATTGTAGACATATAGCGGGCTGCCGTATTCCTTCAGTAATTCTGACGGCTTGCTGTTTCCGTAAAAGTTTGTTTGTTCCGTATAAAAGTATGCCATATAGTTTCCTCCTCTGTCTTATTATATATTATGTCGACATCAATAATTGTTTGATGTTTTCTTTAATCCTATAACTGTAATTTCATTTTTCAGGGAATCCCTTATCAGATCGATCAGATTCCTGTTTTTAGAGTATAGTGCCGTCGATTCTCCTGAGGATCTGAGTTCACCGGTGAGCGCATGCGCTGTGTCTGATATAAGCCTTATCTGCCCCGGTTGCTTCTCATTGCGGTATATAGTAGCACCTTCGGTATAAAATCCTTCAGATGTTATTACTACAACCTTCAAACCTCTTCTACAAGCTTCCGACAATTCTCTTTCCACACATGAAAGTTCATCGGGCGATGTCGAAATATATACTCTTTCTTTAGCATTTGTTATTATATAACTCATTTTATTAATTACATTGTCATGGCCTATTATCGTAAAATAGGGTTCATTTGCATCTTCTCTGGCCGGTGCATTCTTTTCGATGAAGTCCAGCGTCTCCTCATGGCACCTTCTGAGGTTGAAGGTCAGCTCTGCCGCAGGTACGGCAGCGTATCTTGAAGTATCCCCGTCAATGCGGAATGCTCCGCCCTTGTCAACGAGTCCTGCCAGAGCCAGGTAAGCATTGGATCTTGGGATGCCTGACAGCTTTGAGGCTTCATAACCAGTCAGTGCACCTTCTTTTCCAAGCGTTACATACAGCATGGCTTCATGCCTTGTAAATCCTGCTTTCATAAGACATTCAAGAATATCCATCTGCAAGCCTTCCGTTTAGTGGTTTTGTTTAGTACCACTATATCTCAAGTGAAAAAAAATGTCAATGGCTTTGACATTTTTTATACTATGGCTCTTCGCCCGGCAGTATCTGCTTCTCTTTATCAGCAGCGGTATTTTTATCTGTGTTGCTATCGGCAGCTTTTTTGTCTGCATCATCTGTCGGCTTTTCTGTCTTTTTAGGTTTTGGAGCCTGTTTAGTTGCCTGTTTGGGGGCCTGTTCCGATGCTTTTTTACTTTTCGTGCTGTCGGCTGTGGCTGCAGCCTTATCCTTTGCCTCCGTTTGTTCGACTTTGGCTGGCGCTTGCGCTGTAAGCATCTGATATCCTCTACCGTCTTTTATGAAGTTCAAAGTGCAGATAGTTATCACCGTCAGCAATAAAATAGTTCCAAATGTATTTAGCAGTGTGCCCGCCACAGAACTTCCCTTTTTTTCGCTCATTTTCTAAACCTTGAATACCTTTCCTTCAGCTTTAACCACCGGACTCAAACATCCGTAACTTTTATGATCTTGATCCCACGCAGGACTCAAACATTTCCTGCGATTTTTATTTTGCTCTCTACGCCGGACTCAAGCATCCGCTGCGCCTATGATCTTGCTCTCTCCAGCTGCTTTGGTTTCTCCAGCTGCTTTGGTCTCTCCTGCTGCTCTGGTTTTTCCAGCTGCTCTGATCTCTCCTGCTGCTCTGGTTTCTCCAGCTGTCTCGGTCTCTCCAGCTGCTTTGCTCTCTCCTGCTGCTTTGGTTTCTCCAGCTGTCTCAGCGCCCAGTTTCTTGTCGCAACTGTCTGTGGATGCAACAGCCGACCTTTTGCGAGTATATGCCTTATAGTATTGTCTATCCCTGCTACGATCGCCTTCTCCAGGCTTTCTTCGGCAGCTTCTCTGATTTCGTCAACGCCATCATAATCCCTGCTGTCTTCTATATAATCAGCTATAAAAACTATGCTGCTCAGCTTGTCCATTCCGGGCCTGCCCATTGTGTGTTCGGCTATCGCCTCAAGTATCCTGGGACACTCTATGCCGAACTCTTCCCTGGCCATATGTGAGCCGATTTGCCCATGCAGCAGTTCAAGCTGTTTACCGGTTATATCATCGACTATGATACCATACTTTTCGCATATAGGTAAAATGGCATCTTTTTTCAGATCCTTGGCGCAGTCGTGTACCAGACCTGCAAGTGCTGCTTTCTCAACATCCTCGCCGTATTTTTCGGCTAAAAGAATGCTGGCTTCCATTACCTTCATAGAGTGGTTGAATCTGCCGGGAGAAAGCATTTTTTCAAGCTTTTTTATTATTTCCTTCAATTCCATCATTTTTGACCGCCGTGTATAAACCGTTATCTGATATATATTTTTCAACATTCTCTGGGACAAGATACTTTATCGATGCTCCGTTCATACAACGCTCCCTGAGCTCAGTGGAAGAAACGTCAACCAACCGGGACCGCAGAGGATGTATCCTTGCGCCCTCTTCAGCTTCCAGCAGCTTTATGACATTTCGAAAATCGGACTCGGAATAGCCCGGCCTTAGTACAGCAATAAACTCGCAAAGCTTAAAAACCTTCTTGTATTCTCGCCAGGTCCTTAATTCGTTAATTACATCGGCGCCTATAATAAAATAGAAGGAAGTTCCGGCGTCGTATCGTTCTCTGAGCTCGGTAAGCGTATTTACCGTATACGTGTAGCCCTCTCTGTCTATCTCCATCCTTGAAGCTTCAAATCCAGGGTTGGAGGCTACGGCCAGTCTGACCATTTCATAACGGTGCTCATGATCGATAACTTCGCTGTCAGATTTGTGCGGCGGTTGACCTGACGGTATGAACAGCACCTTATCAAGGCCATACTTGACCAGTACATCATCTGCTATAATCAAGTGTCCGATATGTATAGGGTTGAAGGTTCCACCCATTATTCCGATTTTTCTCATAACTGACATTCTCGTTCCACTATTTTTTTATTCCAATGTCTCTGCGGTAGTGCATGCCCTGGAAGTTTATCCTGTCAACCACTGCGTATGCCTTCTGTCTGGCATTGTCGATCGAGTCAGCAACCGCTGTTACGCCCAGCACTCTGCCGCCTGCTGTATAGTATTTACCTGAATCCAGTCTTGTTCCTGCATGAAAAACATTAACAGAATGATCTTTTTCAGCCTCTCCAATGCCTGTTATTTCATAGCCTGTGCTGTATTTTTCAGGGTAACCGCCGGATGCCAGGATAACGCATACTGCAGCTTTATTTTCCCATTCTATTTTGATCTTATCAAGCTTCTCATCTATTATTGCATCAAAAATATCCATAATATCAGTCTTTAGCTGCGGCAGTATGACCTGAGTCTCAGGATCGCCGAACCTGGCGTTGTATTCGAGCACCTTCGGCCCATCAGCGGTCAGCATTAGTCCAAAATAGAGTATTCCCTTGAATTTTCGGCCTTCCTGGTTCATTGCGTCCACTGTTGGCATGAAAATATTTTTTGTACAGTAGTCATTCAGCTCATCTGTATATAGCCGGCTGGGTGAAAATGTGCCCATGCCGCCGGTGTTAAGGCCCATATCGTTGTCGAGCGCGCGCTTGTGATCCTGCGAGCTGACCATCGGGACCAGTGTCTTGCCGTCGGTAAAGGCCAGTATTGAGACCTCCGGGCCGGTAAGAAACTCCTCCACCAAGATCCTGTCTCCGGCGCTGCCGAATACTTTTTCCGACATCATTTCCCTGACAGCTTTTGCAGCTTCGTCAAAATTCTGCGCCAGAACGACACCCTTACCCAAAGCCAGTCCGTCAGCCTTGATCGCTGATGGGTAGTTTACTTTTGACAAATACTCCAGTGCATCGCTGCTGTTGTCGAATACTTCGTATGCCGCTGTAGGTATGTTATATTTTTTCATAAGGTCCTTTGAGAACACTTTACTGCTTTCGATCGCAGCAGCAGCCTTAGTCGGTCCGAATGCCCTTATGCCGGCAGCTTCCAGCGCATTGACCATTCCTGCTCCAAGCGGGTCGTCAGGCGCCACAACTACCATATCGATCATTTTATTTTTTGCAAAGTCAACAATACCTTTAATATCCATAGCTTTTATTGGAACACATTCAGCTAACGCAGCTATGCCGCCGTTGCCAGGTGCACAATAAAGCTTCTCCACTCTTGGGCTCTGTGAGATTTTCCAGGCAAGCGCATGTTCACGCCCGCCGCCGCCTATTAATAATACCTTCATCATCCTGCTCCTTATAACTTGAAAGTCTTTCTTAAAGTCTTTATTATAGTCCTTCTTAAAGTCCTTCTTAAAGTCTTTTTTATAGTCCTTCCTAAAGTCTTTCTTGAAAGTCTTTGTTAAAATGTCGCATTACTCGCTTGATTCGGTGCGATTTCATCTATTGCAGCTATTTCACCTAATGGTAACTCTTCTGCCTTCGATAGTGATCCTGCCCTCGGCAAACAGCTTGATTGCCTTTGGGAGCAGCTCCCATTCAGCCTGCTGCATGACCCGCAGCTGCAGTGATTCAGGCGTATCGCCATCCATTACCTCGACAGCCTTTTGCAATATTATCGGGCCTGTATCATACTCAAAATCAACAAAATGGACAGTTGCGCCTGTTACCCTGACTCCATACTCCAGCGCCTTCTGATGAGGAATGATGCCATAGTAGCCCTTTCCGCAGAAGGCTGGGATGAGAGATGGGTGGATGTTGATTATTCTATTTTGGTATTCTTTTACGAATGACTCTCCAAGCATGGATAAAAATCCCGCAAGCACTACCAGGTCTACTTCATAGCTTTTAAAATGCTTCACCAGCGCACTGTCATATTCTTGTGCTGAAGCAAAGTTCTTCTTTGAAATACAGACTGCCGGTATATCATTTTGGGCTGCGCGTTCCAGTGCATATGCACCGGATCTACTCGAAACGACAGTTACTATTTTACAGTCCTCAAGATACCCACTGCCTATTTTGTCAATAATCGCCTGCAGGTTTGTGCCACCCCCGGAAACCATTATTCCGAGCTTTATCATAGTATGCTCCCGACCTTTCTTTGGGGACTTGGGACAAGGTACCTGTTCCGTGCCCTTGCCCATGTCGCTGCCCATGTCCTTGCCCGTGCCGTTGCCCATGCCCTTGCCCATGTCGCTGCCCGTGCCGTTGCCCATGCCGTTGCCCATGCCGTTGCCCATGCCGTTGCCCATGCCGTTGCCCAT
>CAZBEQ010000007.1:66134-95656 GCA_964490975.1 uncultured Oscillospiraceae bacterium
TGCCCATGCCGTTGCCCATGCCGTTGCCCATGCCGTTGCCCATGCCGTTGCCCATGCCGTTGCCCATTTCCGCTATACTAAATCTACGCCGGCTTCGCCTTTTATGACTTCGCCTATGGCATAGGCCTTTTCGCCCAATCCTTCAAGGAAGGCGATAACATCTGCCGATATGGACGGGTCAACAGCCAGCACCATTCCTATACCCATGTTGAATGTATTGTATATGCTGCTTACACTGATATCGCCTGTCTGTTGGAGCAGTGTGAATATGGGTGGCACAGGCCAGTTGCCAAGGTTGATTTTTACTCTTAGGCCTTCCGGTATCATCCTTGGGATATTTTCAATGAATCCACCGCCTGTGATGTTGGAAATACCTTTTATATTGAATTTGTCCTTAAGCGCAAGTATCGATTTTACATAGATCCTTGTAGGCTTCAGCAGTTCCTCGCCAAGAGTTGTACCTATCTGGCCAATATACTTACTCATTTTATCTTCATTGAGGTTGAGAAGCTTTCTGACGAGAGAAAATCCGTTGCTGTGAAGTCCTGAGGATGCAATTCCTATAAGTGTGTCTCCTTCAGCTATCGTCTTTCCGTCGATTATCTTTTTCCTGTCTACTATACCTACGGCAAAGCCTGCTATATCATACTCATTCTCAGGATAAAAGCCCGGCATTTCAGCAGTTTCGCCGCCTATGAGCGAGCAGCCCGACATTATACAGCCTTCAGCCACACCCTTTACTATCTGTGCAACTTTTTCCGGCCTGTTTTTGCCCAGAGCAATGTAGTCGAGGAAGAACAGCGGTTCAGCGCCACCGCAGACAATATCGTTTACACACATTGCCACAGCGTCGATACCGACTGTATCATGCTTGTCCATAAGGAAGGCAACCTTGAGCTTAGTGCCGACCCCATCGGTACCGGATACCAGCACCGGTTCCTCATATTTGCTTTTGTCGAGTGAAAACAGTCCTCCGAAGCCTCCGATATCAGTGAGCACCTCCGGTCTGAAGGTACGCTTAACATCGTTCCTCATGAGCCTGACAGCCTCATAACCAGCCTCTACATCAACGCCGGCGGATTTGTAATCGATCATTTCCAATCATCCTCCAAAAATCATTTTATTACCCTCAGCCGGAACATCCATAGGGTATCTGGAATCAAAACATGCTGTGCAGAAGCCGCAGCCTGTTCCCGGCGATATTCTCAATAGTCCTTCGAGACTCAAATAGCCTAAACTGTCAGCACCAATTATATCACAAATTTCAGCCTCGGTGTGCGTTGAAGCTACCAACTGGCTGGAAGATGATATATCTATGCCGAAATAGCACGGATGCCTGTATGGAGGAGAGCACACACGCATGTGTACTTCCCTGGCTCCCGCATCCTTGAGCATTTGTACTATTCTTCTTGTAGTCGTGCCTCTGACAATGGAATCATCGACCATCACGACTCTTTTCTCCTCGATCTCAGCTTTCATTGCGTTAAATTTTATCCTCACACCGTTTTCACGCTGTCCTTGCTCCGGCTGTATGAAGGTCCTGCCAACATACCTGTTTTTCAACAGGCCCTGTCCGTAAGGTATGCCTGATTGTCTGGAATATCCCAGCGCAGCATTCAGCCCGCCGTCCGGAGCGCCAATGACAATATCGGCATCTGCAGGGTGCTCTAACGCCAGCAGCCTTCCTGCTTCGATCCTTGCCTGCATGACGCTTATCCCATCTATTATGCTGTCAGGCCTGGCAAAGTATACATATTCAAAAATACACAGACTGCTAGGTTTGCGGCACTTTACGCCATTTTCCGACCCGTCCCGCTCTCCATTTTCAGCCACGCTTCTAACAGATTTTACGCCATCCTCTCCAATGAGAACTATTTCACCCGGTTCCACATCTCTTATCATTTCTGCACCTATGGAATCAAGTGCACATGATTCTGATGCCAGTACATATGAGTTGTCCAGCCTGCCTATACAAAGAGGCCTGATTCCCAGCGGATCACGTATCCCGACAAGCTTTTTGGGAGTGACCATCACTATTGCATATGAGCCTCTTATTGTCTTGATTACCTTTTGAAGGGCATCCTCAATATTCTCGCTGCCTATACAGTGCCTTGAGACCAGATTGGCTATTACTTCGGTGTCGCTTGTAGTCTGGAATATTGCTCCGCTTTCTTCAAGCCCATTTCTGAGCTCAGCAGCATTGACCAAATTACCGTTATGCGCCAATGCCAGCTGTCCGTTCTTATATTTTACAACCATGGGCTGAGCGTTTTCTCTAAAGCTTCCTCCCGTAGTGGAATATCTTACATGTCCTATGGCAATGTGGCCCTTCAGATGGTTCAGCACAACTTCATTGAATATTTCAGGTACCAGGCCCATATCCTTGTGGTAAATAATGGTACCTGAATCATTGACCGCAATACCTGCGCTTTCCTGGCCTCTGTGCTGCAATGCATACAGGCCGTAATAGGTCGTACGTGCAACATCGTGGCCGTCATTGCTGTAAATACCGAAGACTCCGCATTCTTCATGTAGTTTTCCAAAGCTTATACCATTGTTCATAGTGTCCCTCTGCTGTTGCTTGATATCTCTCATTGTAAACCTCTTCTGATTCTTATTGCAGATACTTTATCCTCTGCTTATTACCATTTTCACAAAATACCTTCATCACGCAGCATCTTCTGCAGATCAGCATTTTTTTGCTCGACCTTTTTAGCAAGTCCTGCTTTGTATTCCTTCATCTTTTTTCTCAGTTCAGGATACTGTCCCGACATTATTTGTATAGCCAGCAAAGCTCCGTTATCAGCTCCGTCTATTGCCACTGTTGCCACAGGTATGCCCGACGGCATCTGGACTATTGAAAGCAATGAATCCAGCCCATCCATCGTAGATGACTTTATCGGTATGCCTATTACCGGCAGCGGTGTGAATGCCGCCAAAACGCCAGGCAGATGTGCTGCCTTTCCGGCTGCGGCAATTATGACATCTATCCCGTTCTCTTCTGCTCCGGATGCAAACTGTGCAGCTTTCTCCGGAGTACGGTGTGCAGAACAAACCATTACCTCTGTTTCAACACCGAATTCTTTTAATATTTTGATACAGCCCTTCAGTACAGGATAGTCGGAATCACTTCCCATAACTATTGCTGCTTTTGGTTTTTTCTCCGCATTAATGTTGTCCACAGTCTTATTTCTCCTTGCTTCATTTATTTTTTACCACCATGCAAATCCAACAATAAGAGCGGGGATGCCCAATGCTTCCGGGCGCAAAGCCCCGCTCCATTTGAGTCTGTTCGCTGTGGCAATTCCTTCTGCTATTTAAAGAAGCCCGCCGGTTAGAGCGGACTTCTGTTTCATCAGAATAATTTCAGCGCGGTGATCAGATAATTCAGGAGGAAGATCACAGTGACGATGTACATGATAGGATGTACCTCCTTCGCCTTCTTCGTGAATATCTTAGTGAGGCAGTAAAATATGAATCCTACCGCAACACCTGTTGTTATGCTATATGCAATCGGCATTACCACTGCTGTGAAAAATGCCGGTATTGCTTCCTCTATCTCATCCCACTTGATCTTCCCGAGCGATTCGATCATCAGTATACCTACCGCTATAAGAGCTGCCGATGTAGCTGCTGAAGGAACCATTCCAGCAATCGGCGAGATAAAGAGCGATAACAGCAGCATCATACCAACCGTTGCAGATGTCAGACCAGTCTTGCCGCCCGCTGCTATACCGGCTGCGCTTTCAACATAAGTTGTAGTATTGCTGGTACCGAGTACTGCTCCGATCGAGGTTGCTGTTGCATCCGCAAACAATGCCCTGTCAAGTCTTGATGAAAATCCTTTTCCCTTCTGTAGTGATTCCTCATCCAGCTGATCGAATATGCCTGTTTTTCTGCCGGTTCCAAGGAAAGTTCCGATGGTATCGAATGTATCTGCAAGGCTGAATGTCAATATCAGCGCCAGTATTTTGAACAGCTGTGACGGATCGGCAAAAAGCCCCGCCAGATCAAGCTTTAAAAATGTAGGTGTCAGGCTCGGAGGAGCGAATGAAATCTGGCTGAAATCAGGTACTATTGTGACTCCCATCGGTATGCCGATAAGCGTTGCAGCAAGAATACCTATCAATATGGAGCCTTTGACCTTCAAAAGCATAAGAATAATAATTATAGCCACTCCTATAACTGTAAGCACCGAATCCGAGCTGGTAAAGTCAACAAGCGCCGGTATTACTTTTGAGTATGAACCATTAACAGCTTCTGAATCAGGAGTGAACTTGAGCAGATGCCCGCCGATCAATCCGATGTATGCAATGAATAATCCTATGCCTCCGCTTATAGCATATTGCAGAGATTTTGGTATCGCGTAGATAATCATTTTTCTGATTTTAGTGACAGTAATTACGATATTGATAAGACCGCAGATAAAAACGACCGCCAATGCCTGAGTCCATGGAATTCCCATACCAAGGCATACGGTAAATGTAAACATTGCATTCAAACCCATGCCTGGGGCCTGAGCATACGGAACATTCGCAACAAAAGCCATGATGAAAGTAGCGATTGCCGCTGCCAGGATAGTTGCGACAAATACGGCACCCCTATCCATACCTGTAGCACTGAGTATCGATGGATTGACGAACATTATGTAAGCCATTGTTACAAATGTAGTCAAACCTGCGAGTATCTCTGTTCTGGCATTCGTTCCGTGAGCCTTGAGTCCGAACAGTTTTTCAAACATAAGCTTCCCCTCCCAAAAATCAAGAAATAATTACTATCAACGAACGTATATCACGTCCGGTCAAGCCTGTACCGTTAAACCTTAATGTTCGTACTTTATTTCCTTAATAATGCTGGGTTGATACATTATGCATAAACAAACCTGGAAACACCTGCAATAAGCGATAAATGGCCGAATCCTGCAAACCCTCTTATTTGAGGCATTGCACATAGATAATAAAGCTCGTCTGTCACGCTATTAATACTATCAAATGAGTAATCCTTTTGTCAACGGAGAAAATAAAAAAACACGAACATTATTTATGTAAAAACAATTAATATTCGTATTTTGTAACAGGAGCATCAATTTTCTAGGGGGGCTTGATTCAACGGGTAATCAATCAGCCAAGCCCTTTTTCCCCAGTATGTATATCGCAGCAAAACCTACAATGAACGCAACAGCAGATACCGGCAGCTGCCAGCCCTGCGGTATGCCCGGGTATACCTCTGCCAATGAGCCTACTACAAAGCCTATAATGAGCATGTATGTTTTTCTGGGCTGTTTTTGCAGAAATTTCTCGATCACCTTGGTTGTCCCTAAGGTTCCCAATGCCAAACCAATCCCGAGCGGTATCAGGAAGGGAATATTCATAGTATTGATAGCATTTAGCGTGATCTCATACATACCCAGTACCAGCAGCATAAAGGACCAGCTTATGCCCGGGAGTACAAGCCCTATGGCTATAATGAAACCAGCAATAAGCAGGAATATGTAGCTTGCAAGGCTCCCGTCGGTTGCTGTGCTGATGAGCGACTCGGGTTCGAGTGACATGAGCAGGACTATTGCGATACCCAGCAAGAGAAAGGCATAGTCCCATATACCGGCCTTGCCTACACCCGTGCCACTATTGCCAGAAGCTGATCCGGTTTTGTCATGTGTTGACGATCCGACCTTTCCAGCGTCTGCGCTACCATAACCGTTTACCGCAGCGCCTGTGCCTCCATTGATATTTGCCACAGCACCGCCCTCCTCGGATGCTTTCCGCCAAAGCAGCGGCAGTCCGCCGATTATTATACCCATAATAAGATAGCGCATTATTTGCGGATAATCCGTCATCGCGCCTTCCATCAGGCGGCTGAATATAAGTACTCCTATTGCTCCACCTATTCCTACCTGCAGCAGGAACAGCATGTTTTTCTTCCAATCCTTGAAGAATGTTGCTACGCTGTGGACCAGCTTGTCATAGATGCCGAGCACAATGGCCATCGTACCACCGCTGACTCCCGGGATCATCATTGAGATCCCGATTGTGATCCCCTTTAATATATTTTTTATGTATTTCAAACAATCAGCTCCTATTCGACTAATGTAATTTCTTAATCTATTAACTACGCCGTACCCTTCTCAATAAGCCAAGCCTTTTCCCATTTTCTCCGAAAAACAGCTTACTCCCGTTATTCTCCTTACAATCAAAAAAGGTAACTTTCATCATAAATATCCGTGCTGGAACCTGTCACTGCTCCTATCTTAAGGAACATTGCAACGCTCATTTTCGCGTAATCCGAAGCCGAGAACCACACCGATGGTTCTTACGGTATATTATCTCGTTTCTCTGTCCACCTGGCGGCATATGGCGTCGAAAGTTTTATCACTAATATCGTGTTCTATCTTGCAAGCATCCTCGCGGGCGGTTTGTTCATCAACGCCCAAGGCAATAAGGTATTCTATCAAGAGCTTATGGCGTTTGTATATGCGCGATGCAATTTCCATACCGGATTCCGTGAGAGTGATCAGATTTTCAGCATCCATTGTGATATAACCGTTTTCGCGCAGCCGTTTCGTCGTATAGGTAACACTCGGCTTTGTCACGCCCAATTCTCCAGCGATATCAATGGAACGTATAAAACCGTGCTTCTCTTTCATCATCAGCATCGCTTCCAGGTAATCCTCGGACGCTTTCAGTATCTTCATAGCATCTTTACCAACTTTCATTTGGTATTGAGCTTAGGTTAACATACTCTAACCAAATTATCAAGATTTAAGGAAATTCTATTGACAAATACAGTTAGAGATATTAAACTGATATTAGTTAGAGCACTCAAACTAATACTGAAAATCATTGGTTAGAGTGCTCTAACTAATGATTTTCAGAGGAGGACAGTATGATGCCATCAACACTTCGTGACAACCGTAAAAGAAAACGGAGGGGTTAGCAAATTCTACCCGCTTGACGGCAACGGCGGTCAGCGGTTAATCGAGTTCTTTATTATACAGTCAAAGGAGGAGAAAGCCATTGAAAAAGCAGTCTGACCTATCGAAGCTTTTAGCTTATGCCGGAAGTTTTCGGTATTTGACGATATCCTCGTGGATTTTATCCGCGATCAGCACACTTGTAGCGCTTTTGCCGTTCATATACATATGGAAAATAATTAAAGAGGTACTTGATGTCGCTCCGGATTACGGCTCTGCGCAAAATCTTGCTCATAACGGCTGGATGGCCGTGGTGTCCGCTGTGGTGTCGATGCTTATTTATATCTGTGCGCTAATGTGCTCACATATCGCGGCGTTCAGGGTCGCATCCAATATCAGAAGTTAGGCAATGCATCATATTGTTACGCTTCCGCTCGGATTCATGGACAGCTTCGGAAGCGGCAAGCTGAGAAAGATCGTAAACGAGTCCAGCGCCGCGACTGAAACCTACCTGGCACATCAGTTACCGGACCGTGCCGGTGCGATCACGACTCCGTCCGGCATGCTGGCGCTTCTGCTCATAATAGACTGGAGGCTCGGGCTTTTAAGCCTTATTCCGATCGCACTTGCGTTTATTCTGATGGCGGCAATGACTGGTGTCCGCATGAAAATAAAAATGAAGGAATATCAGGATGCGCTTGGTCAAATGTCAAACGAGGCTGTGGAATATGTCCGCGGGATACCCGTTGTCAAGACCTTCGGGCAATCGGTATTCTCGTTTAAAAGATTCAAAGCTTCCATCGATAATTATGAAAAATGGGTCATCGCTTATACAAAACAGCTGCGGCTGCCGATGATGTTCTATACAACGGCGATCAACGCCGTGTTTGCCGTGTTAATCGCTGCAGCGCTTGTTATGACCCAAAATGGCGTCAGCGATACGTTTCTCTTGAGCCTGCTCTTCTATATCATAGTTACGCCGATCATTACCGTCACACTGACAAAAATCATGTTCTCCAGCGAAAATAAACTGATTGTCGCCGATGCGCTGGAGCGGATCGACAGTGTGATGACGCTTTCGCCTATGCCGGAATCTGCACAGCAATTGGCGCATGGCTCTTGCAGCTCTCTGGGTACTTCCAATTTCATTCTGCGTCGTGCTTTTTTCCTCAAAAGTACAAAACGCGCTTGGGCGAAAACAAATGGCAGTAAAGATGGCCTGCGCCGACGCAATTCAGGAGTGCCTTGAAACGGTTCGGGATTTGAAAGCGCACAATGCCGAGGAAGACTATCTTGAGAGCCTCGACAAAAAAATAAAAGCAGTCGAAAAACGCGCCATTTTAACTGAGCTCGGTACCGCCGTATTTGTCGCTTCAGCACAGATGATTCTGAAGCTGGGTATCGCGACGGTAGCTCTGACCGGCGGAGATGCTCCGATCATTCTTCTGGATGAAGCGACTGCTTCTCTTGACGTTGAATACGAGACCCTGATTCAGTCTGCAATCTCACAGCTCATCCGTGACAAAACCGTACTGATTATTGCGCACCGTATGAGGACTGAACAGCATAATCCGCAATACGTCCATGTTGCTGATGCTTGATTCTTGTCACCACAGATTCCCCGAATTCGATACCACAAAAAAATAGGTAAAGGTTCCTACTCAGGAACTAAGCGATTACCGGGTGAAAAAATCCTGCATTTGCAATGCTTTTCCGGACTCTTTGTGTATCAGTCCACCCTCCCCTTCCCTCTTCCCATCCAAAAAGGGCAATCTCTCTTTCCTTCCCAAAAACAGGCTCCCAAAATCAATAAGCTCTCCACATTTTTGGGTAATCGGAGGTCAGGCCACTCATTAAACATGCCGTAACACCAGTAGAATCAAGGGTTTGATACTCCATATAGATAAATAAAAAAGACCCTGAAATAAGCCAAAATAACTTATCTCAAGGTCTTATCTTCATTTATTTCTTTTGTTTTTGGGGGAAGCCCATTTTGCCCTTTTCAGGGAAAGGAGGGTTGCCCTGGGACATGGAGTTTCAAGCTTGTAGCATTATTATATCATCTAAATGGTTATAATCAACCATTTATAATCTTAACATAACTGATAGTATCCAAAGCATAAAAAGGAGTACATATCATCATTAGCGCGGTGTGATGGTACTTCAAGCCTTAAATGTTAGTATCCAAGCCTACATCTTTTTCATTTGCTATGCTGTCAATAAGATCTTTTAATGCCCTCTTAATTGGAGCTTCAAAAGCAGTTCCAGCAGCGAGGTCAATATAGTATTTCTGTGTTTCAGCAATATACTTTTTCTTAAGTTTTTCATCGGCATAAACAGCACAAATAAGGTTATGCAGCCGATCAGCCAGCTTAACCACATGAGCCATTCTGGACGCTCTAATCCTGCTAATATATTGAACCATATCATAACCTGCTTCTTTTGTAAGAAGAGTCACAGCCTCAAGAACATCTGAATCGCTTAACTCCAATATTTCTTCACTGGTAGCATCGGTATCTTCCAGTAGATCGTGAAAAAGGCCTACAACCTGAAAACTAATAGGATACCCCAAGTCCTTGAGTATACTCGATACTGCCACAGGATGGCTGATATATTCATCTCCACCAATACGTTTCTGCCCTCTATGCTTATTTGTTGCATATTCTAAACACTTGTTATAATCCATTCAATGTACCTTTCTCTTTTATGTTAATCGTATCAATTATCTGATCCAATTCTTACTCCCTAAAATTTTCAGAATGGACAATTGGTTTGATTTTCAACTGCGTACCAATATGTATTGCCGTTCCATAAACTCAAAATGATCCTCAATACTATAGGTTTTCAAATCAATTACAGTATCCAGATTATGATTTCTTTCTTCTTCTTCTTCATTAGCCCAGCAGGTATATATCTCAAATTCTTCACTTTCAAATATGTTTCGGCGTATATAGTTTAACAGCTCATTGATACATTTTAAATTTGCTTTATAATGTTCAATGTCCCAGTTTTTTATCTTTTCATTAAGAATAAAGCTCCCCCAGCTTGCCGAAAGCTGATATATATAGGGATTTTTGAACTGTGCTTTTATTCCTTTATTCCACTCCTCCAAATCCCGTATGTGAATTCCCGCTGCATCTTCATATGTATCATATTCCTCTGTCTCATCTTCTTTGAACTTTGATAAATCTATGATCTGCTCAAGCGGAACTGAACCTTTCGGTAACATAACTGACTTAAATTTGATTACCTTTGGCGGCTCTCCCACTTTTGGTTTTTCACCTCCAAAGCTACCTGTCGGCAATTCTTTATTTGCAGCAATATAATGAAACATACTCATAAAATTAACCCCATATCAAATTATTTTTATTGTCAAAATAACTTCCATATTTCAGTGGATGTAGTTCCGAATAATAATATCGGCAACTTGTTCTGGACTGATTTTCGATACATCCACTTTATATGTATTCAGAGGTATATAATGCCTCCGCTTGTCAAGACAGTATTTTCGATTTTTTAAGTTAGGTTCTTCTCTCTTGATATTTGCATATTGCAAAATTTAAGCACATAGTTGGCGGAGGTCAAGGGCGAGCGGTTTTTGCTCATTCATCGAAGACCCTTGACATCCCTGACGATACATCCTTTTGTCCCCGGTCTGTTACAGCAGACCGGCTGCCATCCGGCGAGGACAGAGTTTGGGACAGAGTCCCAAGGTTTTATCCTACGGCAGGTAGCAGCTCACTGTCTCCAAAGTGATATTCGGCAGGTGTCATGTAATTCAAGGACTGGTGCGGTCTTTTGTTGTTGTAATGCTCAATATATTCCTGGATCATTTTTCGGAGCTGATGTCAGGTTTCGTATTCTTCCAGATAAAGCTTCTCCCATTTGAATGAACGGAAGAACCGCTCGATCCTGTGATTATCCAAAGCCCTGCCTTTCCCATCCATTGATATTTTTATGTGGTTATCCTTTAAAAGGCTTACGTATTCTTCATTCGTAAACTGCGAACCTTGATCCAAATTCATGATCTCAGGTCTCTTCCTGGCTGATAGGAACAGGCTTATAATAAAGGCTCGTTCTGTTTAAACTCAATAGTTCAGCTTGCTTGCTGATACTGAGTTTTTTGTTATTCCCACTCAATTGTCGCCGGCGGCTTTGAAGTGATATCGTAAACGATCCTGTTTATATGCTTGACTTCATTAACTATCCTGTTCGAAACCCTTTCTAGAACATCATAAGGTATCCTCGCCCAGTCTGCAGTCATAAAGTCGGTAGTGGTCACAGCCCTCAGCGCCAGTGTGTAGTCATAGGTACGTTCATCACCCATGACTCCAACACTCCTCATTCCTGTAAGCACCGTGAAATACTGATTCAATGTTCTGTCAAGGCCCGCATTGGCTATCTCGCTTCTGAAAACATGGTCCGAATCCCTGAGAATCTCAAGTTTTTCCTTCGTGATATCACCAATTATTCGTATTGCGAGACCAGGTCCCGGAAATGGCTGACGCCATACGATTTCACCTGGGATATTGAGCTCCTCTCCGACCTTTCTTACTTCGTCCTTGAAAAGATTCCTGAGCGGTTCAATTATCTCCTTGAAATCAACATAATCCGGCAGTCCTCCAACATTGTGATGACTTTTTATAACTGCAGCATCGCCAAGCCCACTTTCAATAACATCCGGATAAATGGTGCCCTGCACAAGGTAATCGACCCTGCCAATTTTTTTCGCTTCCTCTTCAAATACTCTGATGAACTCCTCACCTATTATCTTACGCTTTGTCTCCGGGTCAGCAACTCCGGCAAGCCTGTTCAAAAACCTTTCACTGGCATCTACTCTGATTAGGTTGATATCGTATTTCTCTCTGAAAACCTGTTCTACCTGGTCCGCTTCATATTTTCTCAGCAGGCCATGATCAACAAAAATACATGTAAGCTGGCTTCCCACAGCTTCGTTCATCAGTACCGCTGCCACTGAGGAATCAACTCCTCCGGATAACGCGCATAACACCTTGCCGCTTCCGACCTTGCTTCTTATTGCTCCTACAGACTGCTTGACGAAGGATGACATAACCCAATCGCCTCTGCAACCGCAGATATCATACAGGAAGTTTCTCAAAACCTCCTTGCCCCTTGGAGTGTGCAGTACTTCCGGGTGGAATTGGACCGCATAAAGCTTCCGGCTGTAGTCCTCCATCGCAGCTGTCGGACATGATGGTGAATGAGCAGTCCTGACAAAGCCTTGGGGCATGCCTTTTACATAATATGTATGGCTCATCCAGCAGGTCGTGCATTCTTCTATTCCTCTGAATAGACCACTTTCCGTCTGCAGCTCAATATCCATTTTACCGTATTCACGGCTGTCTGCCCTTTCCACTTCGCCGCCAAGCAGCTTGCTCATCAGCTGCATCCCATAACATATCCCCAGTACCGGGATGCCCAGCTCAAAAACACCTGCGTCACACATCGGCGCACTGGGATCAAGGACGGATGCCGGCCCTCCGGTAAATATGATACCCTTGGGCTCCAATTTCTTAATTGTTTCCAAAGAGGTATTGTAAGGTACTACTTCACAATATACGTTAGCTTCCCTTACACGTCTTGCTATTAATTGATTGTACTGCCCGCCGAAATCGAGCACCAGTACCAGTTCGTTATTCATATTCTATAGCTCCTGTTCATTCAGTGACTTAATGTAAGATATATTTTATAGTTCTCGTCCATTCTTTTCTTTATTCATATCCCAGGGTCCATCCAGAGCTCCAATCAAAAGCTCCAGTCCAAAGCTCGAATCAAAAGCTCCAGTCCAAAGCTCCAGTCCACCATTTTTGATAATAATTGGCTACTACCAGCACATTGGTTAATTAGCTCAAACTTCAAATTTGTAAACTACAGTTTTTTGCTTATTATATCCAAGTCGAGATACGTTGTAAATAGAAAAAGAAATCCATTATACTGCAAACGCGATCCGCCCGTTGGTCAAAATTGCAAGTATAGGGCAAACGCGATCTGCCCGTTGGTCAAAATTGCAAGTATAGGGCAAATATAGGTTACATAACTCTGTAACCTATGACATTATCATGTTAAAAAGCTATTAGCACTCAGTTCTTAAGTCAAATTCTGGCCTCTATTTGAAATTTTGGCCACGGTAATTTTGGTCATGTTAATTGGGGCCACGGTAATTTTGGTCATGTTAATTGGGGCCACGGTAATTTTGGTCATGTTAATTGGGGCCACGGTAATTTGGGCCATGTTAATTGGGGCCACGGTAATTTGGGCCATGTTATAAGTACCTTCTATCATGAATATATGTATACCTTCAAGTTAACTATCGTAATCCTTTCAATGCTGAACCGTTGAGATAATCAAATAGCCGACCCTGATATCTGCCTTCTTGTTGCATTTTTTCAACAATCATATCGTGAATCTTCCACCAGCTCGTGTTCCAGTTGCAGAAAAGCGTCCTGTCAGCCGGTGCCCTGCCAATTAGCCGCTGAACAACGATTTCCGGGTTAAGGTATTCCAGAAATGATATCGTCCTTTCGATGAATTCATCCATCTGAAGCGGTTTAAAAGCATTTGCTTTATAAAGCTCACCCAATACTGTGTTTTCAAGGACATATAGCGAATGACATTTCACCTGGTCTATTCCAAGCGAAGAAAGCAGCTTAGCGCCTTCGACAACGTCGAAGATGTCATCCATGGGTATGTCGGTTATCATGTGAGCGCATATCCCAAGGCCATTGCTCTTGATCCGAAGTACAGCATCGATAAATTCTGCAAGCCCATGACGTCTGTTAAGCCAGCGCAGCGTGGCTGGATTTATGGACTGCAGCCCTAATTCTATTTCTATGTCTACGCCCTTTGCTTCCTTCAGCTGCCTGAGGAATTTGATCCGCTTATCGTCGATACAATCAGGCCTCGTTGAAATGTAAAGAGCGACCACACTATCGGCACAGGCCTCCTCCATCGATCGGCAAAATATATCGAATGGAAGGTATGTATTTGAATAGTTTTGAAAGTATGCGATAAATTTATCGGCTCCGTATTTATCTCCGATATATCGGCGATTGCCTTCCAGCTGGCTTCTAACGCTTATATCCGGAGAGAGCATTTCAAATCCAGCGCCCTCATCACCACAGAAAATACAACCACCAGTTCCGGCTGCCGTTGCTCCTGTACTGTTTACCTTCCCGGCTGTCGCACGTTCCTCGGCCCCGGCCATGCCCACTGCTCCTGCTTCGGCCCCGGTTCCACCTGTCCCTACTCCCGAGCTGGTTCCTGCTCTCGCTCCTGCTCTCACTCCTGCTTCGGTCCCGGCCATGCCCACTGCTCCTGCTTCGGCCCCGGCCATGCCCACTGCTCCTGCTTCGGCCCCGGCCATGCCCACTGCTCCTGCTTCGGCCCCGGCTATAACCTTGGTACCAGTCCTGTTCGGGCAGGTCGAGCACAGGTTTACAGGCAGCTTGTATACCTTTGAGCCATATTTGTTTTTCAGATAATCGGAAAACTTATTGTAAATCATATTAGCATCCTTAAATTAATCCAAATTTCGGGACAATGAACCTGTCCGAGACCACTGAAAAAGCCACTTTTTTTCTGCAAATTGATACTTGAAATCCGCATGACTTCGTTGGCATTTTTCCATAAATGGTACTTTTTCAGTTGCTCAACCTGTCACCTATCCTCTTGTCCCACCTGGCCCTTTATCACACCGGCGTATCCTTATCCTACATCTGTCAAAATTCCGGGACAAGGGACCTATCCCCATGTCCCACCTGTCCCCTATCCCACCTGTCGCCTTGTCCCACGTCCCTAAATCAAACGGGAACGGGATTCATTATCCGCTGGCCGGCATATTTTAGCCTGCCGTATCGGAACACTGCCTCCCGTCCCCCTCATTCAAAGCTTACTTCGCTGCAAGGAATGCATCAATGAATTTATCAAGGTCGCCATCCATCACAGCGTTTACATCACCCATCTCATAATTTGTCCTGTGATCCTTCACCAGTGTGTATGGGCAGAATACATATGACCTTATCTGGCTCCCCCAGGCAATATCCATCTGTATGCCCTTCAGATCTTCTATCTTCTCCTTCTGTTCACGTTCCTTCAAGTCCATCAGCTTTGACTTTAACATCTTCATTGCTGTATCCTTGTTCTGGAACTGCGATCTTTCAGTCTGGCACGATGTTACCACACCGGTGGGAATGTGTGTTATTCGAACAGCAGAATCTGTTTTGTTGATATGCTGTCCTCCTGCGCCGCTTGACCTGTAGGTGTCTATCCTCAGATCAGCCGGATTGATATCGACCTGTATATCATCATCCAGTTCCGGCATCACATCGACCGAAGCAAATGAGGTATGCCTTCTGCCCGAAGCATCAAACGGCGATATCCTGACAAGCCGGTGTACTCCCTTTTCTGAGCGGAGATAGCCATAGGCATTCTCTCCAATAATGTTTATCGTGACACTCTTTATCCCGGCTTCATCACCGTCAAGATAGTCCAGCGTCTTTACGGTAAAATCGTGCGCCTCAGCCCATCGTGTGTACATCCTGTACAGCATCTGTACCCAATCCTGCGCTTCGGTACCACCTGCACCAGCATGCATCGTAATTATGGCATTGTTCTTGTCATATGGCTTGGTCAGCAGCGTTTCAAGTCTGAGCTTTTCATGAGTTTCCTGCAGCCTTTTCAACTCTTCTCCGACTTCAGGGACAACCGCTGCATCCTGCTCCTCAATGCCAAGCTCGTTCAGCGTCCTTAGATCCTCCAGATCAGCTGCCAGCCTTTCATAACATTCGACCTTTGTTTTAAGCCCTTTTGTTTTTTGCAGTATTTTCTGAGAATTCTCCATATCATCCCAGAATCCTGGTTCCGCCGCCTTGTTTTCCAGTTCCTCTATCTCGGCCTTCAACCTGGCGATGTCAAAGTGAAGCCCCCATTTCGACGATAGCATTGCCCAGGCTTTCAATTTCCAGTTTGTACTGTTCCAGTTCAAGCATCTTAATCAACTCCCTTAAAAATTAGATTTTAAAACTTCAGTTGTAGAAAAGTTTCTTGCCTTGTTGCGTTTGTTATTTTTTGTTCAAATATATGATGGAATCGGCAATGGATCTCATTGTAGTCCTCTCATCCATGCTTCTTTTCCTGATCATCTCATATGCATCCTTCTCACTAAAGCCTTGCTCCATTAGTATCGCCTTGGCACGATCCACCTGTTTTCTGCCCTCATAACTCTCAGTCATCTTTTTTAGCCTGTCATTAATATCTAGCAGCCTCCGGTAACTCATTACAGCCATATTGACTGTGTGCAGAAGCATATCACGATTTATCGGTTTCGGGCAAAAGCTTAAGGTCTTTGAGTTCTCAATTATAGAGCAAACAATGGTATCACTATATTCACCCAGCAGTATGCCGGCACAGAGCATCTCATCATCTACAGTTTCCAGTGTAGTCCTTGCCTCACTCAGCTGCATGCCTGAATCAACTACCATGAAGTCAGGGTGGAAGTTTCTTACCAGCCGCAATAGTGAAACAGGGTCGCTGCAATGCTCCAGAAAAATGTATCCGCTTGGATTCAAAATATTGCGAACAGCAATGTGTACGGAATTCGAAACAGCTGCAACAACGTATTTTTCACCTGCCATATATTTTAACCGCCCTTTCATGCTAATACTATAGCAAAAAAAGGGCGGCAATAAAAGGTATTTTTTGTTTGGTTATGATTTTGAATCAACAATAATGCCCAACTGCTCACACATATCATTAATTTCCTTTATTGAGCCATTGATAGCTTGTATCTGTTCATTGTCGTTTTCTACTGTAGCAAGTATCTCCTCAATAGAGGCTGCATTTTCTTCTGATAGGCTGGCCATGTTCTCTATCTGCCTTTGTACCTGCAGGAATTTCTCTATCAAACTTTCTATACGTCCCATACCATTATTGATATCGCTGTCTGTTTTATCAAAGGAGTCCCTTATATCTCTAAAATACTCTGATATATCAGAAACCAGTTTTTTACCTTCACCTGTAGCAGTCTCGCCCTGTCTAACCTTTTCCTGGACCTCATTTGATTTGTTAAAAAGCGCTGTCGTGACTAAATTAATATCACTCACTATCACAGTACTTTGCTCAGCAAGCTTTCTCACTTCTTCGGCAACTACTGCAAATCCCTTGCCCTGCTCTCCGGCTCGAGCCGACTCTATCGCAGCATTAAGGGATAGAAGGTTTGTCTGGCTGGCGATGTGCTTTATGCCTTCCAGAAGAGTATTGACACGCTCCATGCTGGATCGAAGGTCATTGACATTTATGGAAGCTGTGCCTATCGCCTCTTTGATTATATCCATCTGACCATTGACTTGTTCTATCTTGTTCCAGCCGTCATCGACTTTTTCGCTCGTTTCACTTGATTTTTCTGATATATTTCTGGTAAGCACTTTTGTTTCGTTTGCGTTATCCAGCGAGCCGACCATTACCTCGTTCATACTGTAAATGTCTGCTGCCTCCGACTGTATAGCCTTGGCCATCTCCTGCATTGTCGTCATAATATTGTGGCTTGATTCGCTTACCATCTCCATATTTGAGTCGATTTGCCGCACATTATTTGTAAGGACTAAGGTACTTTTTTCTATCTTTTCAAAGGTATTCTGCAGTTTCTCAAACAGCTGCACAGACCTTTGCTCCTTTTCTCCGGCTTCATCGACAAGATTTCTGCCCCATGATGTGAGAAAGTACAGTATGAGGCCAATGCCGTTGAGCAGTATCATTATTGTAATAAAGTTCTGCACTGCCGCACCCGGTCCGACAATATTTCCGGGCTTTTTTAAATATGCAAGAGTTAGCAATACATCAAGTACTCCAACATGTATCAATATGTTTTCCTTTTTAAAATACAGTGCCGATAGAGCTACTGTGGTCAGGATAATGTAGTGGTTATCTATTACATACTTGTCCATATATAGCATTGCGATTATCACTACCGCGGGGATTAAAGAAAAGAACAAACCCTTCAGGTACCCTTTGACAGGCAGGAAGTAATTGGCAACTGCAAGCAGCATAACAACAGCGCCTAGTACCGCAATTACCGACCCACGTTCGATACCCTGCAGCAACATTGCCTTACCTACAAGAAGAACTACCAATAGTGCTAATATCAAAAGACTTACTTTATGGACACGCTTGATATTGTATGTGTCCTGGTTTTTTAGCTTTCCTTCTGAATTCAGTTTTGCTGACGTTTGACCCGGAAATATTGCTTTTGTGCTTCTACTCATATGTAGTTCCCTCCGTAGTAATTTTTTATAACACTTCAGTTCAAAGCCCCCCACCAAGTTTATTTAGTCTGAAGGTTAAAATACGCAAGGAGTGGGGAGCCTCTATTGCCGAGTTATATAAATTATATCACCAGTGAGCGTTTATTAAAATCATAAAAAATCAAGGGGGACGGGGGTTTTTGATTATCATTTAGCAAGCTAAATGATAATCAAAAACCCCCGTCCCCCTTGATTACTTGTTCACAAATCGATTCACCCTCTTCATAGCTTCAACGATGTTATCGTATGAGTTGGCATAGGTCGCCCTGATATAACCCTCTCCGCAGGCTCCGAAGGCTGAACCAGGTACTGTAAGGACCTTTTCCTCCATCAGGAGCTTCTCGCAGAACTCATCAGATGTCATCCCGGTTGATTTGATACTCGGGAATACATAAAATGCGCCCAAAGGTTCAAAGCAATCCAAGCCTGCCTTTCTGAAGCCATCCACCATAACACGCCTTCTTCTGTTGTATTCGCGCACCATCGCTTCAACCTCAGCATCGCAGTTGTTTAGCGCCTCCGATGCCGCATACTGGGCTGTAGTAGGCGAACACATGATAGCATATTGATGTATCTTGTTCATAGCCTCTATGAGTGTCGGATGGCCACATGTATAGCCTATCCTCCAGCCAGTCATGGCAAAGGCCTTTGAGAAGCCGTTTATAAGGATCGTTTTTTCCTTTAGCTCCGGATAGCTGGCAAAAGATCTGTGCTTTCCACTGTAGGTAAGCTCTGCATATATCTCATCGGATATAATGATGACTTCCTTGTCCTTCAGTACATCTACGATCTTCCTCTGATCCTCTTGTGTCATGACAGCACCTGTCGGGTTGTTGGGGAAAGGAAGTATTACGACCTTTGTTCTTTCTGTCAGAGCTTTTTCGAGTTGCTCCGGCTTAAGCCTGAATTCGTCCTCCTCCTTCAATTCGATCACAACAGGCGTCGCTCCTGTAAAAGCCGTGCAGCCCTTATAAGCTACAAAGCTCGGCTCAGGTATGATCACTTCATCGCCGGGGCCTGTAAGAGCCCTTAATGCTATGTCTATTCCTTCACTTGCTCCTACCGTAACAACTATCTCTTTTGCCGGATCATACGTCACATTGTATTTTCTTCTCAAATATTTTGCTATCTGCCTTCTGAGTTCAATAAACCCGGGATTGGACGAATAATGAGTGTGTCCTTTTTCAAGAGAGTATATCCCAGCCTCTCTAATACTCCATGGAGTTACAAAGTCGGGCTCACCTATGCCCAGCGATATAGCATCCTTCATTTCATTTATAAGGTCAAAGTATTTCCTGATGCCAGATGGCGGTACATCCCTGACAGAAGGTTTTATCATTTCACGCATGTTCATAATATCAAAACCTCCCTGTCATCTTTATTGTTTTCCTCGAAAATAACACCTTCGTCTTTATACTTTTTCAATACAAAATGAGTTGCAGTACTCAGTACAGAATCCAGTGGCGCAAGCTTCTCAGCTACGAAAAGTGCAACGTCCTTCATGCTCTTCCCTTCGATTATGACAGTAAGGTCGAAGCCGCCGGACATAAGATAGCATGCCTTAACCTGCGGGTACCTGTATATGCGTTCCGCAACCTTGTCAAAGCCCTGTCCTCTCTGAGGAGTGACCTTGACTTCGATAAGTGCGGTGACATTCTCTTTGCTGGATTTTTCCCAGTTGATCAACGTATTGTAGCCTACGATTACATTGTCTTCTTCCAGCTTTTTTATTGTCTCCCTTACTTCCTCTACACTTTTGTTCAGCATCAGAGCTATTTCTTCAGCAGTCGCTCTTGCATTGCTTTCAAGGATTTCGAGAATTTCTTCCATAATACACACTCCTTTTATTTCAATTATCAGTTTTGGAAATCAAAAAAACTCCTTTATCCCTGTTACAGGGACGAAGGAGTTATCCGCGGTACCACCCATTTTAACGCTGAAAGCGTTCACTTTGCGGGTACATTCATACCCACCCTCTATAACGTGAGGACACGTTGACCTTTATCCAGGAGTCCTGCATGCACGCCATTTGATGCAGTCACACTATTCCTGTTTCTCAAGGCAATACTCCAAGGCTGCCTTCATCCTGCTCCTATACCGGATCGCACCAACCACCGGCTCTCTTAATATTTGCAGAACTACTCTTCCTCATCATCGTTTAAATATGTAATTGTTATAGATTATAGCAATCTCTTCCGAATGTTGCAAGTATTATTCTCATATTTTGAACCGACCACTCATAAAAGGCCGTTCAATACCTCGTGAATCCCGGCTCATAATCTGTATCAGCTGTGGACTGGATCGACGTACCGCTCCCCCAGCCCTGTTCAGATACAGCCGCAGCCTCCGACCTTGCCATTAGCTCTTCCCGCTCCTGAGCTTCCTCTTCCTCTCTGGCAAGCTCGGTAAGCTGATCCTCATATTTTCTCAGAAGCGCGACCACTCCGCTCTTCAAAGTCTTTATCTCAGAGCGTATATCAACGATTTTCTCTTTATCCTTTTCTATCATTTCCTCTAGCTTCTTTTTCTCTTCTAAAGCTTCGAGGCGGGCATTCTCCAATATTTTCTCAGCATTTTCCTGAGCCTGAATAAGAACATTGGCAATTTTAGACCTTGATTCGCCTATTTCGTCCGACTTTTTTGACAAATCATCGTACTTGTGCCTCAGATCCTTATTTTGGTTCTTCAGTACAGCTATTTCATCATCCTTATTTTTGAGTTTTTCGTCAAATTCTTTAAGCAGTTTTTCAATATAAATATTAACGTCGGATTTTTTAAATCCACCCATAAAAGAATTTCTGAAACGTTTTTCTCCAGGCATTGGAATTCCCTCCTCTTAAAGTAGTTTATCTCTATATATTCAATATTATTTTACAAATTCCTTCTCATATCGCATTTATTCTACGATTTTTTTCGATGAAGGAAATTCCTTTGCCTTTTGGATCATCAAAGATTTTTTTCAATCATATTGGCAAAATCGCCCTTGGATCTTGCACCAACAATTTTGTCTACAGGCTGGCCTTCCTTGAATAGCATTATTGTCGGAATGCTCATTATCCTGAACTTGGCCGAAAGCTCGCCCTGCTCATCGACATTGACCTTGCCTACAACTGCCTTCCCGTTATAATCCTGCGCCAATTCCTCGATCACCGGCGCTATCGCTCTGCACGGATTACACCACGAAGCCCAAAAATCAACTAGTACCGGCTTGTCTGCACCACCAACCACCTGATCAAAATTGTCCTTGGTTATTACTGTAATTTTATCTCCTGCCATATTATGAATACCTCCTATTATGATTCTAATAATCTAATGATTATTTTTACCCCATATTTGAATAATAAAACAACACTATTTTTTTATTACCTTTAAAATTAGTTTCCTGCCATCAATTGAAACGACATAATTGTCAAGCATTGTCAACAACTCTCCTTCATAGCCTGTCTCCCCGGTTAAGGCATTGTCGGTAGATTTCAGGCAGGTTACCCTCTTATTTGCCGCATTTGAAACATATACGGCTCCTCCGGCCGTAATGTAGATACCTTCAGTCGCAGCAGGCTGCGCAGGCTTTAGCGAAACCCATTCATCTTTCTTTTGTCCGGCCTTTCCATAATATATTGCAGCAATTTTTCCCATGTCATCATTATCGCCCGCATAAATATAATCATTGTCATCAACAGCCAGCAACACTTCAGCCTTCTCTACCGGAACATACGAGGTTTTTCCCGACTTGCCGCTCCTTATGCTGATCTTTTTGCCTTCAGGCTGATAAATCAGGTTATCTGAATATATCGTTTCTTTAATTACAGTGGTCAGATCTGTCTTAAAAATCAGATCAAGTTCATCCATGATATCAAACTTATATATTCTGGCTCTAGTGTCGCTTGTTTTAACCAAGGGATATACTATATTTGTAAGCGGAGACAGTTCAATATCGATTACTTCGCTTTTCTCAGGAAGGTTTTTAATGTCAGGATAGCTCCTGTCAAGCTCCGGGACAATGTCGTATGTTGATATGCGTACCCTGCCGCTTTTCCCTTCAGGCTCCTTTATAGTATAAATAAGCATTTCTCTATCCGGAAGCCACCTGAAATACGTAAATTCCCCACCGCCAGGCGTAAGCTTCTTTATTACCTTTTTCTTGTCCAGATCTGCTATCTCCAAACCATTATCCAGCCTATATGCCGCAAACAGGCCATCAAATGATACGCTGACATTTTCAGCTCCTTTCGGAAGTTTAAAGCTGCGGTTTTTTACAGACATTACCTCTGTTTCGTACATCGTAACTTTAAATTGGCCTCTGTTTGGAAGATATACATAATTTATATATGCCAGTACAGCAGTCTGCAAAATTACAGATATCAGTATCCATTTATAAATCATTTTCAACTTCTTCATTTATTCCCACCACCCTCCGGCATTACGACAAAGGCTGTAGGGACAGTCCTTTCACCCAGCTTGTCCGAGGGTTTGTTTATGACCTTGCCGTTATAATACATTGTGGCGGATGAGCCCCCGTCTAAATTTGCCGCATTCACGGCTCCGTAATCCAGAAGAATGTCCTGTACATCCCTGAGCGTAGCTCCGAAGGATTCCAATGTGCGGCCGTCGACGACCAGCAGCAGGACTTCCCCTGTCTTTTTTTGTCCTATGGCAGTCCTGGGAGCTATGCCCCAACCGCCGTTACCCTTCTTTATAGTCGGTTTGCCATTAACAATAAGAGGCGGTCCGAAGCTGACGCCTTCTTTGACACCATACTCCTTGAGCTGCTTTATTGTGTGTTTGCCTACTATAAGCATGCCCTCCTCTGTAAAAGCCACCGTCTCCTGCTTTACATCCTTACCCTTATATTGATCCATTACAACTTCACCATTGTGGATGATAAATCCAAGCGGTGTTCCACCGGTGCCTGTCCAGCCTCTGTCCAGAAAGCCACCCGCATTTATACCGGCAATTCCGCCATTATTTTTTACAATACGACTGGTAGTCTCTCCCGAGTCGGGAAACAGTGAAGAATAGCCTGCTACTATTCGGGTAGGATCATGAACTACCATGAGCTTTCCTTCATAGTCGCCGCCGTCGATGTTGAATACTTCTATCGCATCATCATGCTTGTTGCCCAGCTCGAGCTTTTGAAGCGTTTCCCCGCCGTCAGTAGGGTCAATGGCATATGTGCCGCCGACGAGTCTTTGTATAGCTTCGTCCGTCAGAAAAAATCTGGCAATGTACTGATGGTTAAGTGTATTCCATGATGCGCCTGCAATAGTTACTTTGACTTCCTCAAAGGGACCATAGAATATATACATTGGCATCGTGACCAATGCGAATATGAACTGGAATAGCAGAAATATAATAATGCGCCTTTTTTTTGATACCGGCGCTGTTTTTCCCACAGCTTTCATTTTGACCTCTCCCGAATTTGACCTTTTTTAACTTAATCTATTTTAATGTAATATCATAAGAAACGCAAATGGTACTTAACTCATGCAACGCCATAGCTGTCCAGACCTTTATGCAGCCTTTCAAAAACCATGCCCGCTATGAACCAGGCGGGAGCGTATGAGATAGTAATAAATCCGTTTACAGAAAGGCTGTCGGAATAATACCAGGGATACACGCCAAGAACGCTGTAAAGCAGCCATCCGCTGGAGTACTCTATGCTCCAGATTATCAATACCCATAGAAGGCCTCTCAGCACGAAGTTCCAGCGCGCAATGGCGTGATGTATAGGCTCGAGAAACACCGCGCTGCCGTATATGAAGAACATCCAAAGGCTAGATTCTCCGGGAAGCCTCAAATCACCGTTTATCAGCGATCCTACACCCGTCCATACCATCTCTATGCCCCACCCTGCCAAACCATAGAAAAAAAAACGTTTCAACATAATATTTACCTGCCTGTAGATTTGGTTCTAGTTTAAGCAGAATAAGCCAATTTAATAGTGGAAATTTTATCTTATTTGAGCAAAAATTAAATCAATTGTAATGAAAATGTGTTATTATTAATAGAACTTAAATGCAAGTATTGGTTGTAATAATGATTTTGTGGATAATATAATATCAACATACATGATAAAAGATGGAGTGATAAGATGAAACCAATAGGAAAAATAACAATACCGTCAGTAATACCAACAAGACTATCAAGGCTTACAGACATTGCCGGTAACCTCTGGTGGTCATGGAACTGTGATGCCACCGAGCTTTTTGCATATATCGAACCGGTATTGTGGGCAGGTGTAGGCGCAAACCCATTATCATTCTTAAGAAGAGTTGACAGCAGCAGGCTGGATGCGCTGTCAAAGGATCAGAAGTTTCTGGATACATATGACAGCGTCATAAAAAAGTTCGATGATTATATGAGCAACACAGACACCTGGTTCAGCAGAACATATCCTGATAAAGCAGGACATATGATCGCATATTTTTCGGCTGAATATGGTCTTAACGAAACTCTGCCGATTTACTCAGGTGGTTTGGGTGTATTATCAGGTGACCATTGCAAATCCGCTAGTGATTTGGGTATTCCTTTCACAGCAATCGGCCTGTTCTACAGACAGGGCTATTTTAGTCAGAAGATTAATTGCGAAGGTATACAGGAAACCAGTTTCTCTACTCTTAATATTAGTGAAATGCCGGTACATCAGGTATTGAACGAAAAAGGAGATCCTATCCTTATAAGTGTTGAGCTGCCCGGGAGAACAGTATATGCCTCGATCTGGAATATAAAAGTGGGAAAAATAAATCTTTACCTGCTTGATTCAGATGTACCGGCTAACATTGAACATGACAGGTACATCACAGCCAGACTTTATGGCGGTGACCATGATACCAGGATACAACAGGAAATACTTCTTGGCATAGGCGGAGTCCGCGCATTGGATGCCCTCGGCATAAAGCCGTCCGTATTCCACATGAATGAAGGCCATTCAGCATTTTTGTGCTTTGAAGTTATCAAAAAAATCATGAGTCAGCTCAATATAAACTTCTATGAAGCAAAGGAGCTTTTATCCTCCTCCTCAGTCTTCACGATACACACGCCGGTTCCGGCAGGTATAGATGTATTCTACCACGATGCCATGGATATGTATTTCACGTCATACAGGGAGTCACTGGGAATCAGCAGAGATGAATTTCTGTCCTACGGACGTGATCAGGGAAACCCATATGGCTTCAATATGGCAGTAATGGCTATGAAAATGGCTTCGGGCAGAAACGGTGTCAGTAAGCTTCATGGAGCAGTAACAAGACGCATGTTCAACAATCTATGGCCGGGTGTACCCGATGATGAGGTACCAATAACCCATGTGACTAATGGCATACACACACTTACCTGGCTGTCACCATCCTTTAGGAGGCTGTTTGATAAATATCTGCCCGAATCCTGGGAAAATAAGCTTTACGAACGCGATACCTGGAATATGATAGAAAAAATCCCGGACGAGGAACTTTGGAAAGCTCATAAGAGTCAAAAGGAAAGTATAGCCCAGTATGTAAACAGCAGGATACGTGCTGGATATATGGCAAGTAATGCAATCAAGCCATGCAAGATACTCGATCCTGATGCTCTGACGATAGGATTTTCCAGGCGGTTTGCCACTTATAAGCGTGCGTCATTAATTTTCAGGGATATTGAGCGTATTAAGAAGTTGCTTAACAAGCCCAATGCGCCTGTTCAGATCATATTTGCAGGCAAGGCTCACCCTGCAGACAAGCCTGCACAGGACGTTATCAAATTCATAAATGATATTTCCGAGAAGGAAGGCTTTGAAGGTAAGGTCGTTCTTCTTGAAAATTACAACATGTCGCTGGCACGACGTCTCGTACAGAGCGTAGACGTATGGCTCAACAATCCTCGCATGCCGCTCGAGGCAAGCGGAACGAGCGGACAGAAGGCAGGCCTGAATGGAGTATTGAATTTCAGTGTGCTCGATGGCTGGTGGAGAGAGGGGTATAATGGTGTAAACGGCTGGGCTATCGGCTCGGAGACCATATACCCGAATGAGTTCTGTCAGGATAACGCAGACAGCGAGTCTATGTACGACGTACTGGAAAAGAGTCTCGTTCCGTTGTATTATGAAAGGGATGAGAAAGATATCCCCAAAGGTTGGGTAAAAATGATGAAGGAGTCCATAGTATCGCTGGCGGCATATTTCAGCACCCACCGTATGCTTCAGGACTATACTCAAAAGCTTTATATGCCGGCAATGATGAAGACATGCCATTTCTCGGCCGCAGGACATATCGACTGTAACCTGGTAATAAAGCTTGCGCAATGGAAAAAGTATATACTTGATAACTGGTATAGTGTATCAGTAAGAGGTGGAGACTGCCATACTGTAAACAAGGCTGTCGACGGCGGTGACATATATGGTACTGAAACAGCGCTGGATTCTATGGTCTATCTTGGTTCGTTGAAGCCGGAGGACGTTACCGTCGAGCTTTACTACGGAAGTATCGGTGACGATGGAGATATAATAAACGGCAGGTACCAGGCTATGCAATTGGCAGAAGAAAAAGGCGGAGGTAATTATAGATATACCGTAGACCTTCCGCTCAGCAACGGCGGTGAATATGGTTACCAATTCAGGATATTGCCTTACCACCCTATGTTGACAGACAAATTTGAGCTCAGACTCGTAAAGTGGGCTGAATAATACAAATTGACACTCCTTATCATGGAATTCCATCAATGATAAGGAGTGTCGCCATACATTTTGTTCCGGGAGGATGAAATGAAAGCAAGAGGTCCCGTGATATTGCTGATCATAGCTTTTATAGTGCTGAACGCGCCTTCCATGTGTTTTGCGTCTCCTGATGTAACAACGGATAGTAAAGGATATAGCGCAGCTGAACTGTCAACTGTCCCGGAAATCAGCTCCCCTTCTGCCATACTCATTGAGGCCGAGACAGGACAGATACTGTATAGTAAAGGCATTGATGCACCCCTTCACATATCGGCAGCCTGTAAGCTTATGACCGTTCTGGTCGCAGTTGAAAGCAGCAGTCCATCGTCCTATGTCACTGTCAGCTCAGACTCTGTAGATACTGAAGGCTCTGCGCTGAATCTTAAAGTAGGAGCAAAATACATGATGAGCGACCTGCTCTATGCAATTATGCTGACATCAGCAAATGATGCCGCAGTTGCGGTTGCGGAGAGTGTATCCTCAGGCGATACAAACAAATTCATTGGTATGATGAATGATATGGCTACGAAGCTTGGAATGACCGGTACCCGGTTTTCAAACCCTACCGGGCTTTATGACGAATCCCAGTACACAACTGCAAGAGATATATCTCTGCTGGTCAGATACGCAATTAAAAACCCCCAGTTCAATAGTATATTTTCGGCAAAGGTCAAGCTGTGGTATGACACTGAAAGTAATCCAAAGATATTGACAAGTTCCAACAAATTGTTCTGGTCCTATGATGGTTTGCTCGGAGGCAAGGTTGGATACAATAACATAGATCAGCAGTCGGTAATATGTACTGCCTCGCGTAAGAATCTCAACCTTATAAGTGTTTTGCTCGATTCTCCCGAACAGGCAATGTATAACGATACATCTGCGCTGTTGGATTATGGCTTTAATAATTTCTTGAAGAGTATGCTGGTAAGCAAGAATGAAATCATAAAAACTGTCGATTATGATGGGAACCAGATTAAGCTTGTAAGCCAAGAGGACATAATGTATGTCCATCCGATAGGTGAAAGCTATATAAAAGAATTCAGTTCCACAGCGGATATAAAGCCCCCTCTCAAAAGGACGATCCCTGCCGGAAATGCGACTTACATCCTGGGCGACGGAACAGAGGTAAGCATCGGCCTCTATCCGGAAAGCGAGATCGTTCCTGTGGAGGATACAAAAACAAAAATTCTGAGAAAAATCAACGAAAACAAGGATATATTTCTAGTAGTCGCTATATTGCTGGTTATAGAAGTCATTCTTCTGCTGATCAATATTGTAAAACTGTTTGGAAGGCTTGTATCATTCATACTCCGCCTAAGCAAAAGTAAATCTAGCTAGTAACAGTCTCGGATTTTTCATGCTTTAAGTTTCTATTGTCATATGTCTTTTTAGTCTGACGTTTTTTATCGTTTTCTATATATCTCGAGAGTATGTTACTGAGGTTCAGAACATCAGACATCTCGTAAAATCCGGATTTCCTGTATACAAACCTTGAAGCACTCATAGCCCCTGACGCAAAAGCTTTCCTTGAAAATGACTGATGTGATATGCTTATCATATCTTCATCACCCGCAATTTCTACCTCATGCTTTCCGACGATTCCTCCCGCACGCACTGCATTTATAGGAATACTGCCTGGTTCGACTGCTGTACCGGACAATGCCAGCGATTTTTCTATTTCCCCGGCAATCTTCAGCGCAGTGCCGGAGGGTATATCCTTTTTTCTGTTATGATGTTCCTCGCTCACCTGAAAATCATAGTTACTCAATATGCTTGACGCTATACCGGTCAATAGCATCATAACGTTTACACCTAATGTTATATTAGGAGCATAAACGATACCATTATGATATTTTTTTGTAAGTACAAGCAGTCTTTTAAGTGAAAATTTCGAGAAGCCTGTTGTAGCAATTACCATGTTTACCTTAAGTTTTGATAAAATAGCGGCATTTTTTATAGTAGCTTCCGATTTTGAAAAATCTATAGCTATTTCCGGTTTTGTTCTGAATACCATTTCTTCGAGCTTGTCAGAACCGATGACAATAATGCCTGTGTCCCTGCAGCCGATGACCTCTCCAAGGTCCTTCCCTTCTTTGGGACCTCCTGGATGGCAGACTGCTGACACAAGCTTGAAGTTTTCCTGCTCCAGCAAAACTTTTGCTACTTCACTACCTGTTTTACCCAAACCTATAAGACAGACACGTATCATTAATAAACCCCCTTACATGCTAATAATGCGGATTATCCGAAATACAATCCGAAAAAAACGACAAAAAAGCTGCAGAGAAGATCTGCAGCTTCACCACTATGTGGCTATTAACATGTTCATCACCTTCTCCTCCAACGCTTACGAGGTTAGCTGACGGATTCGGATCGGATAGAGTTGACCCTACCAGCCGATTTAATACGGCCGGATTCACCCCATTCAAGAAGCAATGGCAGCTTAGCGTCCTGCTTCACGGTCATACAGCAGTCACATAAGAAATTGCGATGCTCTTTGACCAATAATGGTTCCCCCGCTCTAATTGATTAAGCGCTATTTTCAATTATTTAATTAACTCAACTTTCCCACCTAAAAAGTGGAATTGAGCTTTGAAAAATTAATACA
>CAZBEQ010000008.1:0-66013 GCA_964490975.1 uncultured Oscillospiraceae bacterium
CGGCGAAATTAAAATGAGTTCTGATGATAAGCTCACAACAGCAGTTGATTTAATAGTCGGAAGGATCGTGAAACTGTGATCGTTAAAATGAGCAAGATTACAGTGCTTGGGATGGAGGATCAGCGCAGATCCCTTATTTCGAGCCTGATGGATATCGGTGCTGTTGAAGTAAATGAGATTAAAGCCGATGAATACGAGGAGCTTGCGCAAAACCCTGATGTCCAGGAGGAAGTGTCAGCAATTGGAAACAGGATATCTGAGGTATCTGCCGCATTAGTGAGCCTTGATAAATACTGTCCTGAGAAAAAGAAAATGTTTTCCGGCCTGCATGAAATGACCAGAGACCAATTTGCCAAGCTGCTTGATGATGAGGCATCCATATGGGAGTCTGTAAAGTATATACGTGAGCAGGAGGAGCATCTTGTCCAGCTCAAAAACGAAGAGAACAGGCTCAGCAATCTGCAGATATCATTGACTTCATGGAAAGGTTATTCACTTCCCCTTGATTTTATAGGAACTCAGAAGACCTCTTTCATTCCAGGAACTATACCGGCAGCCGCAGACATAAAAACCATCAGTGCTAAATTTGATGAGAAAGCACCGTACTCTGTAATAGATGTGATATCAAGCGATAAGGATCAGCACTATGTATTGGCAGCTTTCCATAAAGATACGGAACAGGATTGCATGAGTGTTCTTAAGGCTGCAGGCTTTAACAAAGTAACATTTCCAGGGTTGACAGGTACTTTGGATGAGAATATTGAAAGAATAAGCACACGTCTTAAGGAAAATTCTGCTGAGAAAGATAAAATATCAGAAAACATCAAAACAAAAGCCGGTGAAAGAAGGACGATGGAAGCACTGCATGACAGCCTCGGCATGGAGCAGGGGCGTGCTGTTGCCATCGGCAGGATATTGAAAACAAAAAGGGCATTCATGATAAAGGGCTGGATACCTGAGGCAGTAGCATTGAAGGCTAAGGAAATGCTGGAGGCCAAGTATACGGTCAGTATAGATATCCAGGCACCTGATCCCGATGAAGAATTCCCGGTATATCTTGAAAATAGGGGACTTGCAGAGGCAGGAGAGCCTGTTTCGAATATGTACAGCCTCCCCAACAGCCGTGAAATCGACCCGAATGTTATCATGACGCCGTTTTTTGTTATGTTTTTCGGGCTTATGCTTTCTGATGGAGGCTACGGTATAATTATGTCGCTCGTTGCGGCATTTGCTCTTTGGAAGCTGAAGCTTCCGAAGAGTCAGCAGAAGTTTATGAAACTGATTTTTTTCTGCGGACTATCAACTATCTTTTGGGGACTTATGTTTGGCAGCTGGTTCGGTATCGAGGAACTGGTGAAATATGGCGTATGGTTAAACCCGGTTGAGGAGCCGGAGCTTTTACTAAGCTGGTCACTTCTTTTTGGAGTTATCCATATGTATGCCGGCTTCGCATTAAAGGCAGCAAATCTTATACGTGATAAAAAGTATCTGGATGCAGTGTTTGAAGTGCTGCCTGTTTATGTTTTCTATACCGGCTTTATTATGGTACTTCTGCCCTATGTCCCCAAAATGGATCCAATCGCTGCCGCTCCTTTGGTTCAAATCGGAAAGTATATTTTTATCGCAGGTGCGGTATTTATGATACTGACACAGGGGCGAGGTAAAAAGAATATATTTGGAAAGTTGTTTGGCGGTGTGTCAAGTTTATACAGTGTCATAGGCTTTATGAGCGATGTCTTGTCTTACTCAAGGTTGCTTGCGCTGGGACTGGCAACAGGAATTATTGCTTCGATCATAAACCAGATGAGTGCAATGTTCGATTTCCCGGTGATTATTAAACTCATATTGATGACAGTTGTTTTATTGATAGGTCATACTATCAACTTTGCGATCAATGCGCTGGGTGCATATGTACACTCGTGCAGGCTCCAGTATCTGGAGTTCTTCGGTAAGTTTTTCACAGGTGGGGGCAAAGCCTTCAAGCCTTTGAAAGCAAATACAAAATATATCATAGTAAAGCACGATGCAAGCGTATAGGTTCTGTTGCCTGGGCAGAACGATCATATGCACATCGACTAAAAAAGACGGAGGTTTGAAAAAAGATGCAGAATATTATTGATGGACAGATGCTAGCTTTACTGGGAGCTGCAGTAGCGTTTTTTGTAGCAGGATTGGGCTCATCCAAAGGAGTTGGACTTGCTGGACAGGCAGGCGCCGGGGTTTTGTCAGAGGATCCTTCAAAATTCGGATCAGTTATGCTTCTTGAAGCGCTCCCAAGTACACAGGCGATATATGGTTTCGTTATAGCATTTTTGATCATTGGACAGATCGATCCTGCCATGACTGTACAGCAAGGTCTCCATCTGCTGGCAGCAGGTCTTCCTGTTGGTATCGTAGGATGGATATCCGCCATTTACCAGGGTAAGGTGGCAGCAGCCGGTATACAGCTGATCTCAAAGCGTCCTGAAGCATTGGGCAGCGCTATCACACTCGCACTGATGGTTGAAATGTTTGCAATACTTTCACTTATAGTTTCTATACTTATGATTGGCTGATAACGGGAGTATCCAGGCCCCTGTGGCAGCATGTTCCGAAAGGCGGCAGAAAAGGAAGCAGACAGATGTGGATTTTACTGCGTAAGGAATTTTAGAAGGAGCAATCCAGATGACAGGAACAGAAAAAATTACGGCAAAAATAATTGAAGATGCCAAAAACAGAGCCAGCTCTGTTGAAGAGCAGGCAAAGAAGGAAGCGCGCGATATTTTGGATAAGGCGTCATATGAAGCCGGACTGAAAAAGGATGGTATTTTAAAAAAAGCTGATATTGACGGTATGGAAACCTACAAACGCATGCTTGCTGTTGCTGGTCTCGAAGGCCGCAAGGAAACGCTCCGCGCAAAGCAGGATGTAATCAATGCGGCATTTAACAACGCTCTGGATAAGGTTTGCAATTTGCCTGACAAAGAATATCAGAAGCTGCTTGAGGATATGATCGTCAACGCTGCTGTCAATGGCGGGGGCGAGATCTTTCTCTCCGAGAAAGATGCAGTGCGCATGGACACCAGCTTTATAGCAAATATAAACCAGCGTATTGGTTCTTCCGGCAAAACAGGACTCTGGTCTTTGTCAGAGCAGAATGTAAAAACAGTCGGGGGATTTATTCTCAAGAGCGGTGAGATGGAAATCAACAGTACGTTTGAAATCATGTTCAGCATGCTTCGGACAGAGCTTGAAAGCGAAGTAGTAAAAATATTGTTTGTATAGCAGGAAGACCGCGATCCTGATGTTTTTTACAGAATATATACGAGGGATGCAAATGTTGAGAATTAATGAAGGTGATTATTCATATGCTTCCGCCCGCATCCGGGCGAAGGAACCAAAGCTGCTTGGAATCAGTCATTTTGACAGGATGCTTGAAGCGTCTTCCGCCGAAGAGGCATATAAGGTGCTTACTGAAGCCGAATATGGCATCGGCGGGGCAAGTATGACAGGTATATTTGCGTTCGAAGAGCTGCTGTCAGAGGAAATGAAGAAGTGTTATATGCTTTTGACTGAAATTACGCCTCATGCAGAAATAATCAAGGCTTTTCAAAGACGCCACGATTATTTCAATATCAAGGTGCTGCTAAAATCAGAGTTTTCAGGCGGTGTCATACCCCATATCCTTATGGATACAGGTACAATAGGCATTGATATGATCACCCGCATGATCAGGGAACGTGATTATAGTGAATTTACGCCCTTGATGACCGAAGCGGTCTCAGAGGTGTATGATGTTTTTTCAAGAACGCAGGATCCTCAGGCAATTGACCTTATCCTTGACAGAGCAGCATCACGGCAGCAGGTCATGGATCTGAATGCAATAGACAGTCAGTACATAAGGGATATTGCCGAAATAGTAACTGATATTTCCAACATAAAGATGTTTATTAGAACCAGACTGCTTAACAAGGCATGGGATTTTATCAGTAAGCTGTTGAGTGGAGAGGGTGCTATAAGACAGGAAACTTTTATAAAAAACTGCGATAAATCTATAGACAGTTTTATCGATGAGATACAGCACGGCAAATACAGCAAAGCTGTGTCAAAGGGCTGGGAGCTTTATAAATCAAAAAAGAGCTTATCAGGCCTTGAAAAGCTGCTCGATGATTATCTGATGGAATATGTGCAAAGCGCAAAAATGGTAACTATGGGCGTTGAACCGTTGATTGCCTACCTTTTTGCCAAGGAAGTTGAGATCAGAAATGTCAGGATCATTATGACAGGCAAGATAAACAGGCTGCCTGTTGACCTGATCCGTGAAAGGTTGCGGTTAGTTTATGTATAAGATAGGTGTGATCGGAGAAAAGGATGCAGTACTTGGATTTATTGCCCTTGGTTTTTCTGTTTTCCCTGTTGAAAGCAGGGAGCAGGCGGCGACTGTGCTCTCCGAACTGGCTGAAAGCCAGTATGCCGTTATTTATATAACTGAACAGACGGCAGCACAAATTGGAAGTGAAATCGATCAATACCGGGAAAAACGCTTTCCTGCAATAATTCTCATCCCCGGAACACAGGGAACACTGGGTATAGGCATGCAAAGCGTTAAGAAGTGTGTCGAAAAAGCAGTCGGAGCCGACATACTTTTCCGGGATGAATAACAGTATAGATGATACTTAACGAAAGTGAGGGATATATTTGAGCCAGGGAAGGATAGTCAAGGTTTCAGGCCCTCTGGTCATAGCTGAGGGAATGCGAGACACAAATATGTTTGACGTGGTCCGCGTCAGCGAAAGCCAGCTTATCGGAGAAATACTGGAGATACATGGAGACAGGGCATCCATACAGGTCTACGAGGAAACCTCGGGCCTTGGTCCCGGTAGTCCTGTTGAATCGACTGGAGTGCCTCTAAGCGTAGAACTCGGACCGGGCTTGCTGGAGAACATATTCGATGGCATACAGCGCCCGCTTGAGGTAATGCGGGAATCTGTGGGGAGCAACATCACCCGGGGTATAAATATCCCGGCTCTTGACCGCAGAAAAAAGTGGAGCTTTACACCTTCGGTCTCTGCCGGAGATACCGTTGCCGCAGGTGACATAATAGGAACGGTTCAGGAGAATGTAATTTTTGAACACCGTATCCTGGTTCCTATAGGAGTCGAAGGTGTTATAGAAAAGATTTATAATGGCGATTTTACTGTCGAAGAAACAGTGGCTGTTGTAAAAACCCCGGGCGAATCGCTTAAGAATCTGACAATGATGCAGAAATGGCCTGTCAGAAAGGAAAGACCTTATAAGGTGAAATTATCTCCTGACGAGCCCATGATAACCGGACAGCGAATAATCGACACGCTGTTCCCGATAGCAAAAGGCGGAGTTGCTGCAGTGCCGGGCCCCTTCGGAAGCGGCAAGACAGTTGTGCAGCACCAGCTGGCAAAATGGGCTGATGCTGATCTTGTTGTATATATAGGCTGTGGTGAGCGCGGAAACGAGATGACGGACGTTCTGATGGAGTTCCCTGAACTCAAGGACCCGAAAAGCGGCGAGCCTCTCATGAAGAGGACAGTTTTGATCGCCAACACCTCGGACATGCCGGTTGCAGCCCGTGAAGCATCAATTTATACAGGTATAACGATAGCGGAGTATTTCCGTGATATGGGATACTCTGTAGCTCTTCTGGCAGACTCCACATCACGTTGGGCAGAGGCTCTGCGTGAAATGTCGGGAAGACTTGAAGAGATGCCGGGTGAAGAAGGTTACCCCGCATATCTGTCCTCACGTCTTGCCCAGTTCTATGAACGTGCAGGAAGAGTTGTGACTCTGGGCTCAGGAGAACGTCAGGGAACACTTTCTGCGATAGGAGCAGTTTCTCCTCCGGGTGGTGATATTTCAGAACCTGTCACACAGGCAACACTCCGTATAGTAAAGGTCTTCTGGGGATTGGATGCAAATCTCGCATACCGGCGTCATTTTCCTGCAATCAACTGGCTGACGAGCTATTCTCTTTATGCAGACCGAATGACAAATTGGTACATTAGTAACATTTCAAAAGATTATAGCGTATACAGGGCTGAAATGATGAAAATACTCCAAGAGGAGGCAGAGCTAGATGAAATCGTCAGGCTTGTTGGTATAGATGCACTGTCCCCAAGGGATAGGGTGACCATGGAGGTAGCAAGATCACTGCGTGAGGATTACCTCCATCAGGATGCCTTCCATGAAGTCGATACCTATGCAACGATGAAAAAACAGTTCAGGATGCTCAAATTGATACTGGATTATTACCATCTGGCACAGAATGCTGTGGAGAAGGATGTTGATCTTAGGAGTATCTTCGGAGTGCCGGCAAGAGAGAAGATCGGCCGTGCTAAATATGTACCGCAGGATCAGATCGACGTTGAATACAATATCATCGAACAGGAGTTGTCCGCCCAGATGGATGCTCTGCTGTCAAAGGAGGGTGAATAAGCATGTTGAAGGAGTATCGTTCCATTGCCGAGGTAGCCGGTCCTTTGATGCTTGTGCAGAATGTTGAGGGCGTTACGTTCAATGAGCTTGGAGAGATAGAGCTGCATAACGGCGAGATCCGCCGATGCAAGGTACTTGAGGTGAATGGCTCAAATGCATTGGTCCAGCTTTTTGAAAGCGCTGTTGGTATAAATCTGTCATCAAGCAAAGTAAGATTCCTGGGTCGTGGTTTGGAAATGCCTGTATCCATGGATATGCTCGGACGTGTATTTGATGGACTTGGCAAACCAATCGACGGCGGACCGGATATCATACCGGATGCCAGGCTCGATATAAACGGTGTGCCTATGAATCCGGCAGCCCGTGACTATCCATCCGAGTTTATACAGACAGGTGTCTCCGCAATAGATGGCCTTAATACCTTGGTGCGTGGACAAAAGCTGCCTATTTTCTCGGGATCAGGACTTCCGCATTCACAGCTGGCAGCTCAGATAGCGCGTCAGGCAAAGGTTTTAGGCGGTGACAGTAAATTTGCCGTTGTATTTGGAGCTATAGGAATAACCTTTGAAGAAGCTGATTTCTTCATATCCGACTTTAAAAGAACGGGTGCCATAGACAGGGCTGTACTCTTCATGAACCTTGCCAATGATCCTGCAGTTGAACGTATATCAACGCCGCGTATGGCACTGTCAGCTGCGGAGTATCTGGCATTTGAAAAGGGTATGCATGTCCTTGTCATTTTAACTGATATAACTAATTATGCTGAAGCGCTCCGCGAGGTTTCAGCCGCTCGTAAGGAAGTGCCGGGACGCCGTGGCTATCCGGGCTACCTGTATACAGACCTTGCAACACTGTATGAACGCGCCGGACGAAAGAAGGGCTATGAGGGAAGTATTACGATGATACCGATCCTTTCGATGCCTGAGGATGACAAGACGCATCCTATTCCTGACCTGACAGGTTACATCACCGAGGGACAGATAATATTGAACCGTGAACTTCACAAAAAGGGAGTAACGCCTCCGATAGACGTACTGCCGTCGCTGTCCCGTCTGAAGGACAAGGGTATCGGCAAGGGCAAAACACGTGAGGACCATGCAAATACGATGAACCAACTCTTTGCTGCATATGCCAGAGGTAAGGAAGCTAAGGAGCTTGCGGTCATTCTGGGCGATGCTGCATTGACAGACGTTGACAAGCTTTATGCTAAATTTGCTGACGCTTTTGAAGCAAAATATGTTTCACAGGGATATGATACGGACAGATCGATAACCCAGACGCTTGAGCTTGGATGGAAGCTTCTTTCGATACTTCCGGCCGGTGAATTGAAGCGTATCAAACAGGAATTCATCGATAAATACCTGCCTCAAAAGGCCGAGTGAAGGAGATAACGATCTATGGCCCGAATGAATGTGAATCCGACCCGTATGGTCCTGACAGGGTTGAAAAAACGGCTCAAGACAGCAAAAAGAGGCCACAAGCTGTTAAAAGACAAGCGGGATGAACTGATGAAGAGATTCCTCGAGATCGTTCGTGAGAATAAGAGCCTCAGAGAGGAAGTCGAGGAGAAGCTTCAACTGGTACATTCACGGTTTGTCATGGCCAGGGCGGAGATGAACAGCGAACTGCTTGAGGAAGCGCTCATGTTCCCAAAACAGAAGGTGGAGCTGAGTGCGTCTACAAGGAATATAATGAGTGTAGACGTTCCGGTGCTGGAATTCCATACGCAATCCGATGACGAGGGTGACATTTATCCTTATGGCTTCGCCAGTACTTCAGGAGAACTCGATGGTGCTATAGCAACGCTTTCTGAACTGACTCCGACACTTTTGAAACTGGCTGAACTGGAGAAATCGGCGCAGCTGCTGGCAGATGAAATAGAGAAGACACGACGCAGGGTCAACGCATTGGAATATGTGCTGATACCAAACCTTGAGGAAACAATAAAGTATATCGTAATGAAGCTTGATGAGAATGAAAGGGGCAACCTGACAAGGCTGATGAAGGTCAAGGATATGATGCTTGAACAGGCCCACCATTACGAATTTAAATGAATCAAAGGGCACTGCCGGTAAGTATGGTAGTGCCTTTCTCATTGTAGATGCTTCAATTTGTATAAGTGTAAATTGTATAAGCGTTACCTGTATAAGTATAACCTTATTGAAGAATTGGTGATTGACAAAATTTCAAGTAGGGTGCAAAATCTGTGTGCTGCTACTGCGTAATATTTAATTTTTCGAGTTATAACCAGTACAAGCTCAGGATTATGTAAAGCAACTGCGCACCAAAGTTGAAATTTTGTCAAGAGGCCTGGAAAGATGTGCACCAAAGTTGAAATTTTGTCAAGAGGCCTGGAAAGATGTGCACCAAAGTTGAAATTTTGTCAAGCGGCCCGTACGGGAGTGCCAATATCTTAACTTTAGTCAATGGTATAATTAGGTAAATAAAGCAGCGCCTCGTATTCCCGGATGTAATACGGGAGCTGTATATTAATCATTCAATGACTTAGCCAGACAAACAGGCTTTGCAAGTTAAATCACATAGTTTGCTCTCCTTTTTATTGACATGATTGTTTTTTTGTATCGAAAAATCATATACGATAGTATATAATTTAAGCTATGTAAAGAATATTTGATCCAAGCATATTGTTATGGGAGGCAGAAGATGTTTACTGTCAAACTCAGTGAGCTGGTAAAGGAGTTCCAGCTTGAACCGCTTTGCATGAGCGAGTCAGCGGGAGATATAGAGATCACTACCTCTGATGTAAACAGGCCTGGCTTACAGCTGTCGGGTTACATGGAGTATTTCGGTACGGACAGGATACAGATCATCGGAAAGGTTGAAATGACATATCTGGCAAGCCTTTCGCCGCAGGAACGGCTCAAGCGGCTGGATCAGTTTTTTAGGACGGGTTTTCCGTGCCTGGTAGTCGCAAGGGATCTCGAGCCCTTTGATGAAATGATTCAGATATCGAAAAAGTACGACATACCGATGCTAAGGACTGATGATATAACATCCAGGTTTATGAGCGGCTTGATACGTTACCTCAATGTAATGCTTGCGCCAAGGACCTCGGAGCATGGCGTACTTGTAGAGGTATACGGAGAGGGTGTGCTTATCCTTGGAGAGAGTGGTGTAGGCAAAAGTGAGACTGCACTCGAGCTTGTAAAGAGAGGGCACAGGCTGATTGCTGATGACATAGTAGAGATCAGGCGTGTTTCCGATAGTACGCTGTTGGGCTCGGCGCCGGAGAATATAAGACATTTTTTGGAGATCAGGGGAATAGGGATACTGGACGTTAAAAACCTTTACGGAATGGGCTCCGTAAAACTGCAGGAAAATATCAATCTGGTGATAATGCTCGAGCTTTGGAAGGAGCATAAAATATATGACAGACTTGGCTTGGAGGATCAGTATACCGAAATACTCGGTATTTCCGTGCCGTCGCTGGTGGTCCCTGTAAGACCGGGAAGAAACCTGGCGATAATCGTGGAAGTGGCTGCAATGAATCATAGACAGAAAAAGATGGGCTATAATGCGGCTAAGGTCATTAGTGAGAGATTTATGAAATTCGACTAAACTGCCACTATAGACCAGCAGGGCCGATGCGGAAGATGAACACTGACGGGGAGGAACAGTATTGAGACTTGTTGTAGATACACATACACATACGTTATCAAGCGGCCATGCTTACAGTACTATAAGGGAGAACGCATCTGAAGCAGCGATAAACGGTATGCATGCAATAGCAATGACTGACCATGGCCCTGCAATGCAAGGAGCTGCATCTGCGCTGCATTTCGCAAATCTGGGTGTCATTCCGGAGCAAATCAGCGGTGTTAGGATATTCAAGGGCGCAGAGGCTAACATAATAGACTTCTCAGGTGGCCTGGATCTGCCTGAATGGGTTTTGTCAAAGCTGGAGTTTGTGATAGCAAGCCTTCATGATATTGTGATAGAGCCAGGCGACGAAGAACAAAACACACAGGCAATGATAAACGCACTCAAAAATCCTTATGTAGATGCTGTTGCACATCCTGGCAATCCTCAATTCCGTGTCGATCTTGACAGGGTAGTAAGGACAGCAGCTGAATATGGCAAGCTGATCGAAATAAATAATGGTTCCTTCAGGGTCAGGAAAGGATCTGAAAAAAATTGCCTTGAATTCACGAGGAAGTGTAAAAAGTATGGAGTCAGTGTCACATGTGGCACTGACTCTCATATGTGCTATGATATTGGAAAATTTGATGCTGTTTTGAAGCTACTTGGTGAAGCGCAGATGCCGGAAGAGCTGGTGCTGAGTACTTCACTCGAAAAAGCAGAAGCTTTTGTTAAACTCAGAAAAGCTGCAAAGAAAGCTGTGGTAAGTGAGGAGTGAGGAGTGGCAGTAATTGGCTGACCTTCTATTGCAATAGCTGCCGCAATAGAATATAGAGAGCAAAAATATGGCAAACAAAGCTGTTATAGCAAGGAGAGCAATGATTTGAACAAGAATTCAGCAGAGCTGGCAGAGCTCATAAGGAATATTCCGGGAAGCGGTTCGGTATTGTTAGATGAACCGATGTCATTTCATACCTCTTTTAAGATCGGAGGGCCTGCGGATGTTTTTGTCAGGCCGGACGGAGGTAAAAGCCTCGCAGAAATAATAAGGATATGCAGCAATAATGACGTGCCGGTTATGGTCATGGGAAAAGGAACTAATCTGATCGTAAGAGATAAAGGAATACGGGGCATAGTTATACAGCTGACAGACAACATGTGTGCGTACGAGGTAAAAGGTGAAGACATCATTTCGGAAGCAGGCATCTCAATGGCTAAACTGTCCAAGACAGCTCTGGAACATGAACTCACCGGACTCGAATTCGCAGAGGGCATCCCCGGAACACTTGGCGGAGCTGTGACAATGAATGCCGGAGCATATGATGGAGATATGTCTATGGTAGTCAAAGAAACTGATTATCTCGGGAACGACTGCAGAATTCTCACACTGGATCATGAAAGCCACTACTTTGGCAAACGATCGAGCTTCATTCAGAATGATGGCGGTGTTGTTTTGAAGACTGTTATCAGCCTTAAAAAAGGTGACAGTAACGTTATACGGGAAAAGATGGAGGATTATCATTCCAGACGGAAGGAAAAGCAGCCTCTGGAGCTTCCAAGTGCCGGCAGCGTTTTCAAAAGACCGGAAGGCCATTTTGCGGGGAAGCTTGTGCAGGATTGCGGCCTCAGAGGATACAGGATCGGTGGGGCTGAAGTATCGTGCCTGCACTGTGGCTTTATCGTGAACAAGGGAGGGGCGACGGCACAGGATGTCACAGCCCTTATAAGGCTTATACAGGATAGAGTATTTGATGAATATGGCGTCAGACTGCAGACAGAAGTAAAAATCGTAGGCGAAGAATAGAGAGGTCAAAAGATGAGATTTATAGTGATCACGGGAATATCCGGAGCGGGCAAAAGCCAGGTAGCAAACTATCTTGAGGACGCAGGTTTCTTTTGTATTGACAACCTGCCCCCGTTGCTTATACCGAAAATAGCTGATATATGTTCACAGAGCTATAAAAAGATGGATAAGATAGCTGTAGTCATAGATATCAGAGGTGGGGAGCTACTTAATGATCTTTTCCCTGCGCTCGAGGCGCTGACAGGCGATGGACATTCATATGAGATATTTTTCATGGAAGCGTCTGACAAAGTGGTCATCAAACGCTACAAGGAATCGCGCCGTTCACACCCATTGGCCCAGGAGGGCAGGCTGTTAAAGGGAATAACCGAAGAGAGGCGAGTGCTGCAAAGGATAAAGGACAGGGCGGATTATGTCATTGATACATCAAACCTTACACCTAAACAGCTTAAGGAAGCAATCACCGGAATAATAGGACATGACAATTCTTTCAAAGGCCTTATAATCAACATAATTTCCTTTGGCTTTAAATATAGTATTCCAATAGAGTGTGACCTTGTATTTGATGTGCGGTTTATACCTAATCCATATTATATTGAAACAATGAGAAAGCATACGGGCAAACATGATAATGTCAAGGAGTATGTACTGAGCATGCCCGAAACGACAGAGTTTTTGGACAAATTGAACTCAATGCTGGATTTCCTTATCCCCAACTATGTTAAGGAAGGGAAGTCACAGCTTGTAGTTGGAATAGGCTGCACCGGCGGCAGACACCGCTCTGTAGCTATTGCCGATGAACTGCAGAGGAATCTGACGGAGAAACAGCACAGGACAGTCGTAGAGCATAGAGATATAGATAAAGATGGCAGGAGCGTTGGAAGATGATGATTAAGAATTTGTTGGGAAAAGTCTTTAAAACCAATGGCAGTAATCGGGAAGTCACGATCGAATGCCCGGCACCTGGTAAGGCACTGCCTGTTAATGGTCCCAAGATCGTTGCTATTGGAGGGGGGACCGGACTGTCTACAATGCTTCGCGGATTGAAAGTATTGAGCCCTAACATCACGGCTGTCGTGACGGTAGCGGATGATGGAGGCGGTTCAGGAGTGCTCAGGCAGGAACTTGGCATGCTGCCGCCGGGAGATATCCGAAACTGCATACTTGCGCTTGCTGATACGGAACCGGTGATGGAACAGCTGCTGCAATACAGGTTCAAAGAGGGAAAGCTGAAGGGGCAAAGCTTCGGAAATCTTTTTCTTGCGGCAATGGACGGGATTTCAACAAGCTTCGAGGAAGCTGTCAAAAGAATGAGCGATGTACTTGCAGTCACAGGAAGGGTTCTGCCCGTAACACTTGAGAACGTTACGCTTTGTGCTGAACTGGAGGACGGCAGTATTGTCAGTGGGGAGTCGAATATAGGAAAACACAGCAGCTATAATAAATGCAGGATCAACAGAGTATATCTGGAACCGTTCCGTGCCGAACCATTGAACGATGTGCTTGATGCCATTGATCAGGCCGACATTATAGTTCTCGGGCCCGGCAGTCTTTACACAAGCATTATCCCGAACCTGCTTGTCAGGGGTATATGTCCTGCTATTAAAAGAAGCAAGGCTATGAAGGTATATGTATGTAATGTGATGACACAGCCTTCCGAAACGGAGGAGTACAGCGTATTTGACCATATAAAGGCATTAGAGGAGCATTCATATACAGGGATCATAGATGTGTGTATAGCGAATAATTCGGTTATTCCTGAGGATTTGAGGGAAAAATACCATAATGACGGCGCAGATCAGGTCAGGGTCGATCGTGAAAGAGTAACTGAAGCTGGTATCAGGCTGATTGAAGGCGATTTTGCATCTCTTAGGAATGGTTTGGTAAGACATGATCCCATAAAGCTGGCCGAAGCAGTTGTGAAGGAAGTCGGCGGGCTCATAAGAGGATGATATTACAAGATATGGAACGGGGTGGATCTGTGCGGTTTGGGAAATCGGAATGGAGCAGCTGGGACAGGGGTATTGAACGGGAATGGCTACTTACAAATGGAATTGGCGGCTCCGCATCATCAACAATAATCGGGGGTAACAGCAGAAGGTATCATGGACTGCTTATTGCAGCACTTGAACCTCCTGTGAAAAGACATCTGATACTTTCACAGCTGCATGAAACAATATCAATAAGCGGAAGAGAATATGCACTGCAATCCTTTTCTACAGGATCGTATATAAGAAAAGGTTTTTTGAATCAACAGAGCTTTGAACTGGATCCTTTGCCTCAGTTCACATACAGCATAGGTGATGTTCTGGTAGAAAAGACGGTATCAATGGTCTATGGAGAGAATACGGTTGTTGTAATGTACCGACTGAGGACAGGCACAGAGGCGCTAACGATGAAGATCGCACCTTTGGTCAACTTCAGGGATTATCATGGCGATTCCTCCAGATATCACATGAGATTCAGTCAGAAAGCCTGCGGTGACCACACGCTGATTAAGCCATATGAGCTGGGCCTGGATATCCTGATCGGCTGTCCGGGCGGCAAATATGAAGCAGCAAATGATTGCTGGTTTGAGGGCATGTATTACGCCGTAGAGCAGGAAAGAGGTCTTCAGGCATATGAGGATCACTATATCCCGGGGGAATTTTGTTTTGAAGCCGGACCTGAAAGAGATGTCAGCTTTTTTATCGTATGCACAGTTATCGGCTCAATTCAAGAAAATCAGGCCAATGGTACAGATTATGATCGTTATTCTGAGCTTTGCGCCAAATATCTGCAATATTCATATGGCAAGTCATCGATCGAGGCTGAAAAACTCAGGCTCCAAAAGCTCACAGAAGGCTGCCGAAATGAATTTCACCGCTCTTTGACAATTAGTGCGGATCAATTTATTGCATACAGGCGTTCTACAGGTTCAAAGACTATTTTAGCCGGCTATCCATGGTTTACAGACTGGGGCAGGGACGCTATGATATCACTGAGCGGTCTTACATTGTCTACAGGAAGGTATAAGGATGCTGCTGATATACTCTCTACCTTTAGCGAGTATATCAAATACGGCCTTATTCCGAATATGTTCCCTGACAGGGGAGGAGACCCCGGCTATAACACAGTTGATGCCGCATTATGGTATTTTGATGCCGTTTACAGGTATGTTCAAAAGACCGGGGATATTGAATTGGTAAGGGACAGACTATATGCTTCCATGCTGCAGATATTCAATGCTTACCGGAATGGCACGCTGCATGATATCCATATGGATGACGACTTTCTCATAAGCGCCGGGAATAAGGATACACAGCTGACCTGGATGGATGCGAAAACCGGAGATACCGTTTTCACACCAAGACATGGCAAGGCTGTTGAGATAAACGCACTGTGGTACAATGCCCTGAAAATCATGGAAGAGATCTCGTTTAAGCTTGGCTATGATGCACAAGAGTACGGGACTCTCGCCAATAACGTAAAAAAGAGCTTTGCCAGAGTTTTCTGGTATGAGGACGAGAAGTATTTATATGATGTTGTCAATGAGAGCTACAAGGATGACAGTGTCAGACCGAACCAGATATTTGCCGCAGGCTTGACCTACCCTGTAATAGATGGGACAATGGCCAGATGTGTGGTAGAGAAGGTATGGAGAGAGCTTTATACTGCATATGGGCTAAGAAGTCTTTCACCTCATTCAAATAGCTACAAGGGACAGTGTACCGGAGACAGATATACAAGGGATTCTGCATACCATCAGGGGACAGTATGGACATGGCCTATAGGGCACTTTATCACAGCATTTTCAAGGACCTTCGGCAAAGTGCCTGAATACGCGGATATGCCTACGCTATTTCTAAAGCCCTTCGAGGATCATCTGTGCCATGCATGCCTTGGCAGCATTTCCGAAATATTTGACGGCGACGAGCCGTTATTTCCCAGAGGCTGCTGTGCGCAGGCATGGAGTGTGGCTGAAGTGCTGCGGGCTTATTCGGAAATTTGTGAGGTGTTATAATTGTCTTTTTCTTCAACTGTGAAAAATGAACTTTGCAGACTCGATAATTTGAGTGATTGCTGCATAATGTCAGCGCTTGCTGCTGTTGTACGTCTAAACGGCATAGCTGCTGCTGTGTCTACAGGTGGTTACAATATAAAGGTCACCACTGAGAATGCTGCATTTGCAAGGTGGATCTATAGCAGTATCAGAAAACTGTGTGGGATTTCCCCCGAGGTTACGATACGAAAAAGCAGAAAGCTGAAAAAACATGTTTCGTATATCCTGTTTATTACACCTGTACTTGGCTCTGCGAGCCTTCTCAAGCAACTGGGCGTATTTGTAGCCTCTGATAGCGCCGAACAGCCGCCGGAGATCATGCTGCACGAAATGGATCATTTAAAAAGGCAGTGCTGCCGAAAGGCGTTTTTAAGGGGTGCTTTCCTTTCGGGAGGCTCCATAAGCGATCCAGAAAAAACATACCATCTTGAACTGACCTCACGTACTATCGGACAGGCCAGGGAACTGAAACGCATGCTTGTGAGCTTTGATCTTCATGGCAGGATAATAATGCGAAAGGGGAGCTACGTCATTTATCTCAAGGAAGGAGAAAATATAGTAGACTTTCTAAATATAGTTGGCGCGCATAAATCATTAATGGAGCTGGAAAATGTTCGTATATTAAAGGGTATGAGAAATAATGTAAACAGGATCGTCAACTGTGAGACTGCTAACCTCGAGAAAACAGTGAATGCATCTGTAAGACAGGCAGAAAACATAAAATACATCGCTGATAATGTAGGGCTCGATAGCTTGCCTGCAGGGCTCAGGGAAATTGCAGAACTGAGGCTGGAGTACAGTGATGCCAATCTTACCGAACTGGGGCAGATGCTCACTCCAAAGCTCGGAAAATCCGGCGTAAATCATAGGCTTAGGAAACTGGATCAAATCGCTGAAAAGCATCGGGAGCACCACCATTACTGAAAATGAATAATGTCGAATAAAAATCAGCAATATTACAAATCTTCCCAAAATTCGTAGAAGGAAATCCCATTTATTTGAAGAATTATATATGTCATACATTTGGATTTCGGGGTGATTACATTGGAAATAAGGTTTGCCAATAGAGGTTCCACTCTTATTGCTTCTTTTAGTGGTGAGCTTGATCATCATTTCGCTGAATATGCCAGAAACAAGATCGAGGGTGAACTGTTGAAGGCTACTACAAGAAATGTGATATTCGATCTGTCGGGACTGACCTTTATGGATAGCTCCGGTATAGGAGTGCTGGTGGGAAGGTACGCAAATATTAAAAAACTTGGAGGAAGGTCCGCCATCATCTGCCGTAATCAAAAAATTTATCGTATCCTTGAGATATCAGGGATACTAAAGCTTATGACAGTTTATGAAGAGCTGGACCATGCCATAAGAGCTCTGTATATTGCATAAGTAACAGATATGGGGTTTTTGCATGGAGAATTTGAAGGGGAGAGAAATCGTATGCAGCCTGTTAATGAGATGAAACTGGAATTTATGAGCAAATCAAGCAATGAAGGCTTTGCGAGGGTGGTGGCAGCCGCTTTTGTCTCACAGCTCGATCCGACGATCGAGGAGTTGGCTGATGTTAAGACGGCAGTTTCAGAAGCTGTTACTAATGCAATCATTCATGGATATGAGAACAAACCTGGCATTATAAAAATGGTGTGCCGTCAATATGAAAAAAATGTTGAGATAGAAATATCCGATGAAGGAAGGGGAATAGAGGATATAGAACAGGCAATGCAGCCTTTGTATACATCCAAGCCGGATATGGAACGGTCGGGAATGGGTTTCACAGTCATGGAGAGCTTCATGGATATGATAAAAGTGAAGTCAAAGCCAGGAGCCGGCACAACAGTCATATTATATAAGTCCTTTGGGGTTTCAGACAAATTGTAATCAATTTCTTTCAGGCAATAATTTTTTTTGCATGCAACAGTAAAAAAATGTTAATAATAGAAAAGTATAATAACATAGTACAGGATATTACATATGCTTCCTTCATAGGTAGGGGGGAAAGGTTTAGATTTTATGAGTGAAGATCCGTATGAGGGTAAAGATACTATAGAGCTCATTATAATGGCCCGGAACGGTGACAGGCATGCTCAAAGCATGCTCGTGGAAAACAATATAGGTTTGGTCTGGAGTATCGTGCGCAGATTTCAGAACAGAGGGCATGAAACGGAGGATCTCTTCCAAATCGGTTGCATAGGGCTTATCAAGGCAATCAACAAGTTTGATATCTCTTATGATGTCAGATTCTCTACATATGCAGTGCCCATGATCATAGGAGAGATAAAAAGGTTTTTGAGAGATGACGGGATTATTAAGGTCAGCAGATCTCTTAAGGAAGTTTCCAACAAAGTACGGATCGTCAAGGAAGTACTCAGTAAAGAGCTTGGCAGAGAACCAACGATCAATGAAATGGCTCAACGCCTCAATATAGCTGCCGAGGAGCTTGTCATGGCACTTGAGGCAGGCCTCTCACCAGAATCACTGTTCACTCCTGTCAATGAAGGAGAGAACTCAGCACTTCTTCTTATTGATAAGTTGAATGACAGCTGTAATGATGATGAAACTGATATCATAGATAAAATTGCACTAAGAGAAGTTATGGACAAACTCAAACCCAGAGAGAAACAAATAATAATTCTCAGATATTTCAAAGAAAAAACACAGGTTCAGATAGCCAGAATGTTAGGTATATCACAAGTCCAGGTATCCAGGATCGAGAAAAAGATCCTCGAGGATATTCGAAACCGAATAAATATCAACTGACATTTTTTCATACTTAATAACTCGGTTTTCCAGCCGAAAGGAAGGAATCCTGGATAGTCGAACGTTACGACATTCCTTACAGTAGTCCTTTCCACCTCCATAATAACGAGGCAAGTACTAAAAAATAATTATGTAAGCGCACTACTCATTATCTCAACTTTAGAATGGAATTATTCTGCAAAAAGGCTCAATTCATAGTCATTCGTCTATGAAACAGTACTTACTCCTCACAATAGCGTCCTGTAATTGTAATAATGAGTAGCGTGCTCTATTTTTGCTAATCCATTTCCTTAACTTTCAAACTTTGCTGGGAAAGTTAAGTTAAATAACATAATTTCTCTGCATACTTCTTTTTTGTTATTCCAATAATAGAAAATGAAAAAAGCTAAAATCGGGGTGTTAATCATGCTGACTGTTATAAACAGGTACAAGGCACTTTTTATTATACTTATGCTTGCTGTTTTGGCTGCATTGCTTTGGCTATTTATATCAATGACAGGTAATAGTAAACTGCCGTCAAAGGGTGTTTTTGTATTGAACTATTTTGAAAGGACCATATGTAATGAGAGGGGGAGTATATAATTGCAGCAAGTGTTTACGAAGGATGAGTACAGGAAATATGTTGACAAAATATCTCCAAACTCAAAAATTCTAAGGAATGTTTTACGGGCATATGTTGTGGGTGGACTGATATGTGCGCTCGGACAGTTTTTCCTTAATTCCTTCAGGCAGATGGGACTAAATCAAGATACTTCGTCTTCGCTGACTTCAGTGGTCATGATCTTTTTTGGAGTAGCCTTTACAGCGCTTGATTTATATGATGACCTGGGGAAGTTTGCCGGAGCCGGATCGATCGTTCCCATAACAGGATTTGCAAATTCAATAGCATCGCCTGCGATTGAATATAAAAGTGAAGGATATGTGCTGGGTATTGGGGCAAGGATGTTCCTTATAGCAGGGCCTGTTTTGGTATATGGCATATCGGTATCGATCATAGTTGGAATAATACATTATTTTTTACGATTTTAGCAGGCGATTATTATCTGAAGGATTTTATTTTTATTCAAAGGAGAATTCATAATGCTGGAGAAAAAAGTTGGAAAGCAGACTTCTCAGCTGCAAAAACCGCCGACAATAACAGCCGCAGCTTCCATTGTCGGCCCGAAGGAGGGGAAAGGTCCCCTCGCCAGCTACTTTGATGAAGTTGTAGATGATGAGCTCTGGGGTGAAAAAAGCTGGGAGAAAGCAGAATCTAAATTCATGAGGGAGGTATTTGCCAAAACGATTTCCAAAGCTTCGATATCAGTAAACGGTGTCGACTATGCGATAGCAGGCGATCTTATGAATCAATGCATTGGTACGAGCTTTGGACTGCGCGAGTCTAATATTCCGTTCTTTGGTATATATGGTGCATGCTCCACTATGGGAGAATCGATGAGCCTGGGGGCGATCCTGATAGATGGCGGGTTTGCTGCAAATATCGCGTGCATGACCTCAAGTCATTTCTGCTCTGCCGAAAAACAGTTCAGATTTCCTCTCGAACTTGGTTCACAAAGGCCGCCTACGGCACAATGGACTGTTACAGGAGCAGGCTGTGTGCTGTTGTCAGCTGAAGGAAAAGGACCTTTTGTAACGAAAATAACCACTGGAAAAATTATTGATATGGGAATTAGGGATCAGAATAATATGGGGGCTGCAATGGCGCCGGCGGCAGCAGATACTATCTGTGCGCATTTTGAAGATACAGGCCTTGCATATGATTATTATGATATGGTCGTAACCGGCGATCTTGGTGCGGTAGGAAATGAAATACTTAATGATCTGCTTTCATCCAATGGCATCCGCATTGGAAGCATTTTAAAAGACTGCGGCATGATGATTTATGATAAAAAACAGGATGTTCACGCAGGGGGGAGCGGATGCGGTTGCTCGGCAACAGTGCTGGCAGGATATCTGCTTGATGGGCTAAAAAAGGGGACTCTTCAGAAGCTGCTCTTTGTACCGACCGGAGCACTGCTTAGCCCAACAAGTGTCCAACAGGGTGAAACGATCCCATGTATTGCTCATGCGGTTGCAATAGAGAATACGATAGGAGGGAATCAATAATGAGTCATACACTTATGTCTTATATAAATGCATTTCTTATCGGAGGTATGATATGTGCAATAGGTCAGATACTGATAGATAAGACTAAAATGACTTCCGCAAGGGTACTGGTACTTTTTGTGTCGTTAGGCGCTGTACTGACAGGACTTGGATTATACCAGGGCATAGTTGATGTGGGAGGAGCAGGGGCGACAATACCGCTTACAGGCTTTGGCTACAGTCTTGCCAAAGGAGTATTCAATGATGTTGACAAATACGGGATGCTGGGCGCATTGACAGGAGGCATCAGAGCTACGGCTGCCGGGATTGCCGCAGCTGTTTTTTTCTCATATCTTGCCGCAGTAGTATTCAAGCCCAAGGCAAAAAGCTGAAGGTATTTATATGGCTAAAAGGAAGGTAATTGTTGTAACGGACGGTGACATGGCAGCGAAGGCTGCTGTAGAAAAGGCAACATCGAATATTGGCGGACGGTGCATTTCATCGTCAGCAGGCAATCCAACTGTACTTTCCGGTGAAGAGATGATACACAGGATTATGGAGGCTCCATATGATCCCGTGGTTGTGATGGTGGACGATAAAGGAGCTGTTGGGAAAGGCCGCGGGGAGACTGCAATGGAATTGATACTTAAGTGTGATGACCTGAAAGTTCTTGGTATCCTTGCTGTATCATCCAACGGGAAGGATTGCTGCGGTATCCGTGCAGACTGTTCTGTGACAAGAGATGGTCAGGTTGTTTATTCGGCTGTGGATAAGAATGGAATAGACCGGCATACAGATAAAATCTGTGGAGATACATTAAGTATATTGAAATCAAGGAATGATCTCTTCGTGGTGGGGATCGGTGATCCGGGGAAAATGTTTTACAGTGATGATACATTAAAGGACTCTCCCATAACAACTAAGGCAATGAGACTTATTTTAGAGCATAATGGATTCTGATCTAAGCGGATTATGTCGGATAACTAAAAAAAATAGTCAAAAGAAGGATTTCTTTTGCCGATATAGAATACGTATAAAAGAAGTAATACTTGATTTGAGGTGAGGATGTACTAATGAATATAGAATATATAAACCCATTCATTGAAGCAAGTCAAACAGTACTTAAGCAGATAGCATCGCTCGACGCGAAACTGGGTAAGGTTTTTCTCAAGACTGCGCCTTATAAGAGCGAAGACATCATTATTATGGTAGGCCTTACAGGCAAGATAAGAGGTCAGGCAAATTTCTCGATGAAAAAAGAGTTCGCTATGAAAATTGCATCAAGTATGATGATGGGTATGCCTGTTACAGAGTTTGATGAATTGTCAAAAAGCGCCATTTCCGAGCTGGCTAACATGATTATGGGGAATGCTGCTACGATCCTGTATAACAAGGGCACTAACGTAGATATTACGCCGCCTTCGCTGCTGATGGGCGAAAATATGCAGATAACGCCAAGTAAAATGACAACGATTTGTGTCCCGTTGATTGTTGGAGAAGATACGTTTTTGCTTGATATATCGACTGAGGGTTAACAAATCAGATATGAAAAGCTGCGAGTAAATCTCCAGCTTTTTTTCAATGTAATAAATAACGAGGCAATACATATACAGAGACTACTATTGGAGGCGGGCATATGAAAGGAGCATTTTACACCGGGAAATACAGGAACTTGTTTAAGGAATTCGGCTACAGCGATGAGGATATCAAAAGGAAGGTCGAGGATACCTGGCAGCAGATTTTTTATGGGGATGAAGATACGAGGATTTACTATCAGGACGGCGACGACATGGGTCATCTGGTTGATACGGGTAACAATGATGTGCGTACTGAAGGTATGTCATATGGTATGATGATGTGCGTCCAGATGGACAAGAAGGAAGAATTTGACCGTATCTGGAAATGGTCATGGAAATACATGCAGCACAAGAAAGGCAGATATAAAGGCTATTTTGCCTGGTCTCTCAACCTTGATGGTACAAGAAGGGCTGATGGACCTGCACCGGATGGAGAGGAATTCTTCGCTATGGCGCTGCTATTTGCTTCAGAACGATGGGGTGACGGACCGGAGCCATTTGACTACAGCATACAGGCAAAGAACATATTAAGGGAATGTGTACATAAAGGCGAAAATGGTATAGGAGACCCAATGTGGGATCCTTCGAACAAACTCATAAAATTTGTTCCTGAAACTCCTTGGACAGATCCATCATACCATCTGCCCCATTTTTATGAGATGTTTTCAATATTAGGAGACCCTAAAGACAGTGCTTTCTGGCGTGAAGCAGCAGAAGCCAGCAGAGATTATCTTAAAAAGGCATGCCACCCTGTTACAGGTCTTGCACCTGAATATGCCGGGTATGACGGTAAGCCATACAAGGCTCCCTGGGATTATGGCCATCATCATTTCTACAGTGACTCGTACAGGGTAGCGGCTAATATAGGTCTTGACTATGAATGGTTCGGCAAGGATGAGTGGCATAAGCTTGAGGCAGACAGGATACAGGCTTTCTTTGCACCGATGGGCAGCAATGCGGATTACCGTATTTATGTTATCGACGGCACGCCGCTTGAAGAAAAAGTATTGCATCCTGTTGGGCTTATTGCGACAAATGCAATGGCGTCTTTGGCTGCATCTGATAATGATAATTCCAGAAAGTGCGTTGAACTGTTCTGGAATACCCCTGTAAGGAAAGGTGTAAGGCGCTATTATGATAATTGCCTGTACCTTTTTGCTATGCTTGCATTAAGCGGCAACTACAGGATCTGGAGATCATAGCGGGATTGACACCTTAAACTCAGAGCCCTTGCCGGGTTCGCTCTTAACGGTAATGTGGCCTTGATGCTTATCCATAATGCTACGGCTGATGGACAGGCCAAGGCCCATACCGAGAGAGTTGCACTTTGTGGTAAATCCATTGTTGAATATCTTGTCTATATTTTCACTGCTGATTCCGCAACCGTCATCTTTTACACTTACATATACGAATTGATCATCATTCCAGGTTTTTATGGAAATATTTCCTTTATCATCTATTGCCTGTATTGCATTGACGATCAGGTTCATAAATACCTGGTTGAGCATGCCGGGATAACATTTGACTTCAGGTATATTTCCATAATCCTCATGTATCTCTATCTTTCTCTTCCATAGATTGGACGTAAGTACCAGAACACTTTTCAGGCCTTCATTGATGTTTGCCATCTGACATTCGGCTTCGTCTACCTTTGAGAAGTTTTTCAGGCTCTTTATGATCTGGCTTACACGGCTGCAGGCCATTGTACTGATATCGTTGGATTCCTTCAGCTGCTCGAGCAAGCTAAGCAGTTCCGGATTGCTTTTTACACTCTCCAGTTCAAAAATACTTGATATCATCATGCCACTCAATTGGGCGTTGCTGTTGATTGCACCAAGTGGGGTATTGATCTCATGGGTAATAGCGGCGGTCAACTGACCTATGGATGCCAGGTTTTCAGTCTGTATAATAGTTGTTTGGGCGTCCTGTATCTGCTTCTTTGAATGCTCAAGCTCTTCGTTCTGAGCCTCAAGCTCTTCATTTTGTGCTACGAGCAGCTCGTTGTACTCCCGTATCTTTACCATAACAGCATTAGTTGAGTCAGCAAGCATCTCTATCTCACGAAGTGGCTTTTTGAGCTGGATGTTTGAGGTCATTGCCGTTTCCATGCTGCCGCTGGCGATACATCTGATTTTTTCGTCCAACTGACTAAGGGGCACAGCAACTGGCATTGTAAGAATCTTTGAGAGTACAAGCCCTGTTATCAATGCAACTATGGCTGAAATCAGAATGCCTGCCAAGAACATCAGACCTATTACCAATACATAGCCACGGCTGACATTCGCTGAGACGGTTGCGACAACAAATCCGTTCTTATCAATGATCTCACTTATAGAACTGTTGCTTAAGGTATCCAGAAAATACTGTACAAAGCTGTTTTTAAAATTTTTATGAGCTATTTCATTTAAAAAGCCTATAGCATTGTCATCCTGGGACTTATCTTCCGAATAAATGATCTTTGGACCTACCATTATTCTCAGTTCAAATATATCAGCACTATTTATGTATCCGGGTATTGACAGATCCAGATCATACTCTTTACTGTCCGGATTGCTTTTGTCTTGTACGCTATCCTTGTGTGATGTGCAAAATGAGCTGTATTCATTAATATCTGCCATGGCGGGCTTAGCCAGTCTGACATTGTCAAAGCCGTCATTTTTCTTAATATCAGTTAGCCACTCTTCGAACTTCTCCGAATCAGGATCAAGCCTCCGAAGACTTTCTATTTCCATTTGCTCCAAAAATGCATCCGTACTTAAGCTTTGTGCTATATATGTGCTGTAATAGTCAGTCATGACTGCTGTAACTGACTTGAAATATTCAACACCAAAAAAAAGTATCGAAATACAGAAGAACATGATTGTCAGTACAATACAAAGTAAGGTTGTTCTTCTTACTCTTCTTCTCAATGTCCTTCTGTTTTTGGAAAAATCGGAGCTTTTTTTTACTACACAGTTATCCAGTATAATCACCTCATAAAATTGTGATATTATTTTTTTCGCCAAAATTTGATATAAATTTACTCTAATCCTTAGAATTATAACATTTTATAAACTACGTTTACAGTGACAAGTAACATTTTTCTTGTAATTATCTTTGCGTGTGGTAAAATGACCATAAGGATAACTAGAGGGGGATTGACTTGTCAAAGACGATATACGTAGTTGATGATGAGAAAATGATAACAGTAACACTCGCTGCACTTATACGGGTGATGCTGAAATATAATGTACAGGTATTCAACGATCCGGTAGAAGCACTTCAGTCAGAAGCGCTTGTTAAAAACAATGTGGACCTTATTATATCCGATTTTATGATGCCAGGCATGAACGGCCTTGAGTTTTTGAGAAAGGCAACAAAAATCAGCCCAAATACAATCACAATACTTCTTACAGGTTATGCTGACAAGGAGAATGCCATTAAGAGTATCAACGAGGTGGGCTTATATTATTATCTTGAAAAGCCATGGGATAATGACAGGCTAATAAAAATTGTTTCAAACGGACTTGAAAAGAAAGATCTTTCGGACAACTTACATAAAAAGTATGAAGAATTGAAAGAATCCAAGGAAGAGACAGAAAGACTCTATGACCTGCTGAAAACTGATTATCAACAGGAGGTCGATAATGTCCGCAATCTTGTGATAACACTGGCAAATGTCATCGAAGCCAAGGATAAATATACTGACGGGCATACAAGGCGTGTAGCCGCTATCAGCCGTTCTCTTGGGGGAAAAATGGGACTTGATGAATCCAGGCTAAGTCATCTGGAAATAGCAGGTCTAATACACGATATAGGCAAGGTCGGAGTGCCGGAAGATATATTGAACAAGCCAGGTAAGCTTACCAGAGAGGAATTTGATACAATCAAAAAGCATACTGTCATAGGAGAAAATATCTGCAAGCCATTAAACAGTCTGCAAAGGTGCCTTGACCCTATCAGGCATCATCATGAGAAGCTCGATGGGTCCGGTTATCCCGATGGCATATCGGGTGAGGCTCTATCACTTGAATCAAGGATCATTGCAGTAGCTGATATATATGACGCGCTGACATCGGATCGCCCTTACAGAAGCAGGATGCCGATGGAGGAAGTAAAAGCCTTGATGTTGAACGATGCTGAAAGTGGTAAGCTTGATCGGTCTGTAGTCGATGAATTGTTCAATGCGGTTGAGGCCGGAGAGCTCTAGTTTTAATATTTCGACCCGGATGGGTAAACAATAAAGCAAAAAGACCCCGGCCTAAATACTGCCGGGATCTGTATGATAATTATTTCTGCGTTTTTTCCTCGTGCAACGATTTAATAGCTTTTCTTATTGCATCAGCCTGTTCCTGTGTTATCACGCCGTCATCCACCAGATCCTTCAATACGCCGTGCTTTTTACCAGGATATTTATGTCTGTGTCTGTCGTTTTTATCATTTAACTGGCCTTCATTCTTTAACTTTTGACGTTCCTTTTCAAATTGTGCCATCTTAGCCTCAAAAGCATTTAATACGGCATTTTTCTGCTCTTGTGTCAGGGTGCCGTCTTTCACAAGGCTATCAAGTGAATTTTTGATCCTGTCATGCATCCGGGCAGGATCAGCAGGGCTCTTCGTTGTGGCTCCGGCATTATCTTGCAGGCGGGCTGGCCCGGTATTCACTTCTGCAAGTGAATATGTCCCTGTCAATGCTATGGCGGCGGCAAGTAAGACGCCTGCTGCTGTTTTCCTGTTTATCATGCTGCATCGCTCCTTATAAGAAAGTTTATTTTAATTCGTTCATGCTTATTTTTTACATAGGAGTACACAAATATATTTGAAATTACTGCTATTAGCCAACAAGATGCTCTGACGGATAAATTTCATATTATCTCAAATATTATTCAGGAGGTCTTAAACTTTATTTGCAGTAATAGAGACGATTGGTCTTCTTGACTAAATATGATAAAATAATGGAAACAATTGAATGGAGATAATAAAATTGTCTGTACATATAGCATTAGTTGAACCTGAAATACCTCAGAATACCGGAAATATTGCAAGGACGTGTGCTGCAACGGGGACAGGCCTGCATTTGGTAAAGCCGCTTGGATTTTCGATAGACGACCGTTATCTGAAAAGAGCCGGCCTTGACTACTGGGACAAGGTGTTGGTAAGCGTAAGTGAAAGCTTTGCTGAGCTAAGGCAGAAATACTCCGGCTCTACATTTTACTATGCTTCCACAAAAGCGGGAAGGGCATATACTGAGGTGGATTATCCAGAGGACTGTTTTCTGGTATTTGGAAAGGAGACTGCCGGACTGCCTGAAAGTCTTTTAGAGGCGAATATGGAATACTGTATAAGGATACCAATGAGGTCAGGCATTCGATCTCTGAATCTTTCGAATTCTGCTGCTGTTATCCTGTACGAAGTCTTGAGGCAGCATAACTTTGAACATCTTGAACTAATAGGTAAAATGGGAATGGAGTGATTGATTTGGTAAACAGGGATAGATTGGTAAATGAGTTTTTAGAACTTGTCAGCATCGACAGTATTACTAAAAAGGAACGCCGAATGGCTGACAGGCTGAAAGAGAAGCTTGGCGCAATGGGATTTGAGGTGTATGAAGACGATGCAGGGAAAAGTATAGGCGGGGATGCAGGTAATATAATTTGCACGATAAAAGGAACAAAACAGGTACCTGCAGTCATGTTCACTGCTCATATGGACACTGTCGAACCGGGTATTGGAAAAAAGCCAACTGTGGAAGGGGATATCATTAGGTCGGACGGAACTACTGTACTTGGAGGCGATGATGTATCTGGCATTGTTTGTATTCTTGAGGCTGTCAGGACAATAAAAGATAACGGACTTGGACATGGTGATATACAGATAGTATTTACGATAGCCGAGGAGGGTGGCTTGTACGGCGCGAAGGGCTTGGATTACAGCAGGATATATGCAAAATACGGATTCGTTATGGATAGCAATGGCCCGATAGGTACTGTCGCTGTTAAAGCACCCTCACAGGATAAGATAAGCATTACAGTCGAAGGCAGGGCATCGCATGCCGGGCTGACACCCGAGAAGGGGATCAGCGCAATAGAGATAGCAGCTTGCGCCATAGCCCGGATGAAGCTTGGCAGGATAGACAGGGAAACTACGGCCAATATCGGTGTCATAAATGGCGGCAGGGAAACTAATATCGTATGCGACAGGGTGGAAATCAAGGCAGAGGCAAGAAGCCGTGACTTGAAAAAGCTGGAGGCTCAGACGGCGCATATGAGGGAATGCTTTGAGAAGGCAGCTGCCGAATTTGGGGGAAGGGTCGATTTTAATACGGACAGGATGTATCCATCCTTTAATATATGCGAAAACGCACCAATAATGGCTATTCTCAGAAAGGCAGCAGAGAATGCAGGTATAGTGCTGCTGCCTGAAGAGACCGGTGGAGGCAGCGACACTAACATTTTTAACGGAAACGGCATAGAATCGGTAGATATAAGTACCGGTATGGAAAAGGTACACAGCACGGCGGAGTGCATATCGATCGATAATATGGTAAGGGCTGCTGAATTTGTTCTTTCTATCATAAACAGCGTTGAATGACAGTGTAACATACTTTAAAATCATATGTATAATGAACGGAGGGATGGCATGGTAAAAAGGATCGGTGTCATGACAGGGGGCGGCGACTGCCCCGGGTTAAATGCTGTGCTCAGAGCTGTCGTCAAAACCGCTATGATCAAATACGGCTTTGAGGTGATCGGCTTCAGGGATGGTTACAGAGGAATGGTCTTAAATGATTATGTGCATTTTAAGCCTGGCGATGTATCTGGAATACTCGACAAAGGTGGTACCATCCTGGGAAGCTCGAACCGTGACAATCCCTTCAAATTCAGGGTAGAGAACAACGGCACAGTGAATTATGTCGATATGTCTGACAAAGTGATTGAAAATGTCCGGGCCCAGGGTATTGACTGTATGATTCTCATAGGCGGTGACGGAACGCTTACAAGTGCCAGGGATTTTTCCAGAAAGGGACTCAATGTGATCGGCGTTCCAAAAACTATAGATAATGATCTTTCCGCCACAGATACGACCTTCGGCTTTATGACGGCAGTAGATACGGCGACTGAAGCTATTGATAAGCTGCATTCAACAGCTGAGTCACATCACAGGGTTATGATTTTGGAGGTCATGGGCAGATATGCAGGCTGGATAGCTCTGACGTCAGGTATAGCAGGCGGTGCTGATGTTATATTGATACCGGAGATAGAATACGATATGTCGAAGGTTTCAGCTAAAATACTGGAAAGAAAGGCTGAGGGAAAGCATTTCAGCCTGGTTGTTACGGCAGAGGGAGCAAAAGAAGTCAATGGCGGTATGACAGTCAGCAGAGTTGACAAAAGCAGTCCCGATCCGATAAGGCTTGGAGGAGTAGGCAATAAAATTGCTGCCGACATTGAAAAGCTGACCGGAATAGAGACAAGAGTGACGGTTTTGGGACACCTTCAACGTGGCGGAAGACCGAATCCATATGACAGGCTCCTTTCAACGCGTTATGGAGTTGAAGCTGTGGAAATGGCTAATGAGGAGAAATATGGCATGATGGTCTCATTGAATGGTGATGAGATAACAGCGGTAACACTTGAAGAAGCAGTAGGCAAACTGAAAAATGTGCCTGCTGACGGAGAATTGGTAAGGATCGCAAAGAGTGTAGGTGTAAGTTTCGGAGATTAGCGTTTAGATTGCAAAAAAAGGTGGTATATACCAGTAAAAGCCTTGCATTGTTAGAATACTTTGCAAGGCTCTATTATAGCTGTTTGCCATCGACTTCAGTTAAGGGAACGAATGTGCTGAAAATTTATCTCTGCGATTGATCGACATCCGATAGGAGAAGTTTAAATGGAGTTTAATGAAATAACATTGAACAGCAGGATATTGTTTAATAGTTATATAAAACAGTGTGATCCGCAAATTTCAGAATTGACCTTTACGAATTTTTTTGCATGGAGATATTACTACAATTTCAGATATGCAGTAATAGCAGGCCTGCTGTGTATAATTGCTGCGCCGTTCCGTGATGAACCTTTTGCAATGATGCCGTTGGGGAAAGTCAATACAGTAAATTTTAATGAAGCCTTTAAAGAGCTCAAAGGTTATTTTACTCAAAGGGGTTGGAGGCTTTGCTTCAGGAAGCTTACCGGAGATGAGCTGACATATTTCAGGGACAGGGTCTCGGATGAAAAGCTCATTATTCATGATAGGGACAATAGTGATTACCTTTACATTACAGAGGATCTCAAAACCCTGCGAGGTAAAAAGTATGATGGTAAGCGTAATCATATAAATAAGTTCAGGAAGCATCATGAATTTGAGTACGTCCCGCTGGAATGCCACATGCTCGATGAGTGCAGCAGGATAATGGAAGAATGGTGTCGTGAAAAGAACTGCTGCTGCCAGGAGGGCGACTATTGCGAGAGAAAAGCAAATCTTGAGCTTTTGTGGAACTTCAGGACACTCGGCTGTAAGGGCGCGATGATAAAAATGGATGGAAAATACAAAGCGTTTACTGTGGGGGAGATTTTGAACAACAACACTGCTGTTATACATATAGAGAAGGCGAAAAGTTCCGTGGATGGACTGTTTACGATCATAAACCAGCAGTTTGTAGAGCATGAATGGTATGAGACGTTATATATCAACAGAGAGCAGGATCTTGGTATGGAGGGCTTGAGAAAGGCTAAACTCTCTTATCATCCGGTCCGTATCATAGATAAATTCACTGTATATCCTGATCTGTGAAGAGAGCCGTTTAAACGTGTTTAAACCTGAGTCGGTATACTTTTTACGATAAAGGAAAATATATAAATGTTGTTTCATAATTATCTTGTGAAGACTTTGTTAAAAAATTGTTTATTTTTTTACATAAGTATTGAAAATATGATTTAAATAATATAAAATAATTGTGATTTTTGAATGCAATAACCATAATTCATATAGGAGGTAATTAGAAAATGGCAGCAAAAATAGGTATTAACGGTTTTGGCAGAATCGGCCGTCTCGTTTTCAGAGCAGCAATCGAAAATCCGAATGTTGAAGTAAAGGGCATAAACGATCCGTTTATTGATCTTGAGTACATGACATATATGCTCAGGTATGATACGGTACATGGCCAGTTCAAGGGTGAGATCTCCGTAGAAGACGGCAAGCTCGTTGTAAACGGTAAGAAGATCGCTGTATATGCAGCTATGAACCCTGAAGAGATTCCATGGAGCGAATGCGGCGCAGAATACATAGTTGAGTCAACGGGTGTATTCCTGACTACTGAAAAAGCATCAGCACACTTCAAGGGTGGCGCAAAGAAGGTCGTTATCAGCGCTCCTGCAAAGGACAGCACGCCGATGTTCGTTATGGGCGTAAACAACAGCAAGTACACAACTGACATGAATGTTGTTTCCAACGCTTCCTGTACTACCAACTGTCTTGCACCTCTTGCAAAGGTCATCAACGACAATTTTGGTATACTTGAAGGTCTCATGACCACTGTTCATTCCATCACCGCAACACAGAAGACAGTTGACGGGCCCTCCAAGAAGGACTGGAGAGGCGGACGTGCAGCAGCACACAATATCATTCCTTCATCCACCGGCGCTGCAAAGGCTGTTGGAAAGGTTATCCCCGAACTCAATGGCAAACTGACAGGTATGGCCTTCAGGGTTCCTACTCCTGACGTATCAGTTGTAGATCTCACCTGCCGTCTTGAAAAGGCTGCAACCTATGAAGAAATCAAGGCAGCTATCAAGAAAGCTTCTGAGAACGAACTCAAGGGCATTATCGGATACACTGAAGATGAAGTTGTTTCATCAGATTTTATCCACGATGCACGTACTTCCATATTCGATGCAAAAGCAGGTATAGCTCTCAACGACAATTTCGTCAAGCTGGTTTCCTGGTATGACAACGAATGGGGTTATTCAAACAAGGTGGTTGACCTGATCCAGTACATGGCTTCGGTCGATGCTAAATAATTGATTAATACGGACTAATTAAGGTCCACTCTTGCCCTTACCTTATGTGAGTGGTCAATGGGTGGACCTTTAATTTTGAAAGGGTGGATGTCATGGCACTTTATAATAAAAAGTCAATTAAAGATATTGATGTCAGGGGTAAAAAAGTTATCGTCAGAGTCGACTTCAATGTACCCCAGGACGAAAATGGAAGTATAACAGATGACAAGAGGATTGTCGGAGCGCTGCCCACAATAAAATACCTTGTAAACAACGGCGCCAAAACGATTTTGGTTTCTCACCTTGGCAGGCCAAAGAACGGACCGGAAGCAAAGTTCAGCATGAACCCCACCGCTGTTAGACTCGGCGAACTTTTAGGCAAGCCTGTTATTATGGCTGATGATGTAATAGGACCTGATGCCAAGGCAAAAGCAGCTGCTCTTAAGGATGGGGAAATCCTTATGCTTGAGAACGTTAGATTCCATAAAGAAGAAGAGAAAAATGATCCTGCATTTGCAAAGGAACTCTCCACTCTTGCAGAGATATATGTAAATGATGCATTTGGTACAGCACATAGGGCACATGCCTCTACTGCAGGTCTGGCTGACTATCTGCCGGCTGTTTGTGGATATCTTATCCAGAAAGAGATTGATATCATGGGCAAGGCGCTGTCAAATCCGGCAAGGCCTTTTGTTGCGATACTCGGCGGCAAGAAGGTTTCTGACAAGATAGAGGTCATTGAAAATTTGTTAGAGAAGGTTGATACACTTATAATCGGCGGTGGTATGGCATATACATTCCTAAAAGCAAAGGGTTACAAAATAGGCAATTCCATATGTGAGGACGACAAGATCGAACTGGCAAAAAGTCTGCTTGCAAAAGCTGACGAAAAGGGTGTAAATCTGATGCTGCCGATAGGAAGTATTGTTGGAAAAGAATTCAGTAATGACACCGAACATAAATATGTGCCCTCGGATGATATGCCGGATGGTTGGATGGGCATGGATATAGGCTCACTGACAATCGAGCAATTTTCCAAGGAGATAAAAAAGGCAAAGACTATCGTATGGAACGGACCGATGGGTGTGTTTGAATTTGACAATTTTGCCAATGGTACAAGGGAAATAGCCAAAGCTGTTGCTGATTCAGGAGCTGTTTCAATAGTAGGAGGAGGCGACTCTGCCGCTGCTATAGAGCAGCTTGGATTTGCCGATAAGATCACACATATTTCTACAGGCGGAGGCGCATCACTTGAATTCCTCGAAGGAAAGCTCCTTCCCGGAATAGCTGCTTTACTTGACAAGAACCCAAGGAAAAAGATTGCCGCCGGCAACTGGAAGATGAATAAAACTGCCAAAGAAGCAGTCGAGTTCGTAACAGCTCTTAAACCGAGAGTGGAAGGCGCTGAGGCAGAGGTTGTTGTCGGAGTACCTTTTATATGCCTGTCTGATGTTATCAAAGCTGCAGCAGGATCAAATATAAAGGTAGCAGCCCAGAATATGCACTGGGAAGAAAAGGGAGCATTTACCGGTGAGGTTTCCGGCCCTATGCTCAAGGATCTCGGCGTTGATTATGTAATAATCGGACATTCCGAAAGAAGGCAGTATTTTGCTGAAACTGACGAGACAGTCAACAAAAAAGCGCATGCTGTATTCAAATATGGCTTGAAGCCTATTATATGCGTAGGTGAATCATTAGCGCAGAGGGAAGAGGGAGTTACTGCAGAACTGGTAAGCTATCAGGTGAAGATAGCGCTTCTTGGCCTTTCCGCAGAGCAGGTCAAAGAGACAGTCATTGCTTATGAGCCTATCTGGGCGATTGGCACAGGCAAGACTGCAACAAAGGAACAGGCGAATGAAGTATGCGCGATTATAAGGGGAACAGTCAAAGGTATGTACTGTGAGGATGTGGCAGATGAGGTTCGTATCCAGTATGGCGGAAGTGTAACAGCTGCCACTGCATCTGAGCTTTTCACTATGTCCGACATCGATGGAGGCCTGGTTGGTGGTGCAAGCCTTAAGCTGGACGACTTTGAAAAGATAGTAAAGTATAACGGATAAGAAAGACGTAAAGTGGAGAAGGGGACATACCTCTACTGGGAGCAGGGGTCTGGGGTTGAGGAATGTCCCCTTTCTATGCTGAGGAATGTCCCCTTTTAATAAGGAGGTAATATATGAGAAACAAATTGGTAGCTTTGATCATACTTGACGGATTCGGTATAAATAAACGCCCGGAAGGTAATGCCATTGCAGCGGCAAAAAAGCCTAATCTGGACAACCTCATGAATAATTATCCGACTACTGTGGTACATACAAGCGGGATGGATGTCGGACTCCCGAGAGGCCAGATGGGCAATTCCGAGGTAGGACACACAAATATAGGAGCGGGCAGGATAGTATATCAGGAACTCACAAGAATCACAAAGTCTATTGAGGATGGTGATTTCTTTGAAAAGCGTGAATTCATAGATGCGATAGAAAACTGCAAAAAGAATGGCTCTAAGCTGCATCTTTATGGTTTGCTGTCCGATGGAGGTGTTCACAGCCATAATACTCATCTGTATGCATTGGTGGAAATGGCTAAAAAATATGGACTGAAAGATGTTTTCATCCACTGCTTCTTTGACGGAAGGGATGTTCCGCCTGATAGCTCGAAGAATTTTGTTAAGGAGCTTGAAGAAAAGCTTGTTGAGATCGGAACGGGTAAGATTGCAAGTGTCATGGGCAGGTATTATGCGATGGACAGGGACAACCGATGGGAAAGAGTAGTACAGGCTTATAATGCTATGGTGCTTGGACAGGGCTTGACTGCAGAGTCGGCCTCAGATGCTGTAGCTGAATCCTATGCGCGCCAGGAATTTGATGAATTTGTCAAACCTACTGTTATCATAAAAGGCGGAAAGCCGGTAGCGACTATTGGCAAAAATGATTCTATTATTTTCTTCAATTTCAGGCCAGATAGGGCGAGGGAGATAACCAGGACATTCGTTGATCCTGAATTTAACGGATTTGAAAGACCTAACAGTTTCTTCCCGCTACACTATGTATGTATGACCCAATATGACAAGACACTTCCAAATGTAACTGTAGCATTTAAACCTGTGGGCCTTACGAATACTTTCGGAGAGTATATCAGCAAGAATGGCTTGAAACAGCTGAGGATAGCTGAAACTGAAAAATATGCACATGTAACATTCTTCTTTAATGGCGGAACGGAAGCTATGTATGAGGGCGAGGATCGTGCACTGATACCTTCACCGAAGGTCGCGACCTATGACCTTAAGCCTGAAATGAGCGCCTATGAGGTTACAGAGGAGGTACTCAAAAGGATCGAATCAAAACAATATGATGTGATAGTATTAAACTATGCAAATTGTGATATGGTCGGACATACGGGCTTCTTTGATGCTGCAAAGGCGGCAGTTGAAGCAATAGATGAATGCCTTGGCAGAGTAATCAAGGCTATAATGGCTCAGGACGGCATTGCACTGATTACAGCCGACCATGGGAATGCCGAGCAAATGGTTGATTATGATACAGGCGGACCGTTCACGGCGCATACAACAAATGAGGTGCCTCTGATAGGCATCGGTTTAGGTGACAGACAGCTCAAGGAAGGACGTCTGGCTGATCTGGCTCCTACAATGCTCGAATTGCTGGGCCTCGACAAGCCAGCTGAAATGACAGGTGAATCGCTAATAAGGTAATAAATTGGGGACACACCTCTGCTATAGAATCCTACTCCCTGCAGAGGTGTGTCCCCCTTACCGTTTTATTCGCGGCGAGCTTCAAATGATAAACTTGTAGCCCGCCGGATTTTTATTTTGAATCTTTTTTGTATTCCAGTATTGTTTTGCCGGTTATTTTCTTAAAGAGCTTGCTAAAATATTTTGGATCTGTGTAACCAACTTTCAAACTGACGTCGCTAATTGTCATAGAAGGTATCAATATCAGTTTCTTTGCGTTTTCTATCCTTATAATTGTTTTATAATCGATAAAGCTCATACCTGTTTGCTTTTTAAATAGCTCGCTCAGATAGGCAGGGCTCAGATGTACATGCCTGGCAACCTGCTCCAGGCTGATATCGCCTGCAAAATTACTTTCGATAACCTTCTTGGCATTCTCTATGATATTTGTATTATCGACCGGATTCCTGTCATGGAAGAAGTCTAAAATATGCTGCAACAGATCCTTTACATATCCGTCGAGATCGGATATGAACAGTGCACCTTTCAGCCTTTCATAAGGCTGTTCACCTGTAATCGTGGATTCTTGACGGATGAACGGGAGCTGAATATTGAGCATTATGATAATGGACTGAATAAATTGCCAATAAAATTCTCTGACAAGCTCCGGTTTGTAGTTAGGAAAACGTAGAGCGGTAAGTGAACTGGTTATGCCTTCTATATATGTTATTGCGGTTTGCAGATTTGACAGCCGGATATTCAGTATTATCTTGTTAAGAGTGTCTTCGGACAATGACAGCTTGGGGTTGCCTGACAGGCAGCTGGCTGTATACCTTGCCAATGTACCCTGCCCTTTCCAGAACCTGGTCTCCAGTGCTTGTACAGCTTCCGGGAGCAACTTTTGTATCATACATGGAGTATGAGCCATTCCGCTGACACCGCATGAGATGCTGAAATTAAACTTTCTTTGTAGTATACGGTGGCAGACGTCAAATGCCTTAGCGATGCCGTGCTCTGCTTTTTCATTGAATATCAGCGAAACATGCTGGTTTTTATCCTGCTCGAGATGAAATGTGACAGCGCCGGTATATCTCTTCATGGCTCTCTTTATAAGGGCCTTATAGTACTCATATATATCGGGTGTGCTGTTGTAACCGGCTTTGTCGTCAGGTGCTGTCAGACAGAGCATAAATGTATTGCTGCCTTCACAAGATATGCCGTATTTCATCAATTCACTCTTTATATGATCTACAGTCATGTTATTATGTGATATCAGCTTGTTCAGAAAAGCTTCGCACATGACAGGAAGTGCTCTTTCATACTGTTCCTGTTTGGTTTCTGTTTCTCTTTTGAGCAACTCCGCATCCTTCAGCTCACAGATCATTCTTTCAAGCACCTGTAGAAGCTCATTCTCATCTATAGGTTTGAGCAGATAGTCCTTGATACCATATCTCATAGCTGTTTTTGCATATTCAAAATCATTGTAGCCACTGATAACAGCTATTTTTATTCCAGGCAGGACATTCCTTATCTCGCTTATCAATTCCAGACCATTAAGCCCGGGCATCATTATATCAGTCAGCAGTATATCAGGCTTATACAGGCGGCAAAGCTCAAGAGCCTCTATTCCGTTTGCGGCCTCACTGGACAGGACCAGATCAAGTTTGTCAAAAGGTATGACAGATTTGATTGCTGTCCTTACCCATTTTTCATCATCTGCGATAATAAGCTTGAGCATATTGTCGGCCTCCTAGCTTTCTTTTACAGCGGGCAGAGTTATCTCCACCGTTGTGCCGGCAAGCGTCTCTTTGAACCTTAACCCGTACTGCTCGCCAAAATACAGCTTTATACGGGAATTTACATTCATTACGCCGATGCCGGTCCCGGTACGTACATCTTCACCTATATCCATGCTTTTTTCACTTGCCAGTGCCCTGTTCAGTTCTTCGAGTTTCTTTGGCGGGATGCCAAGCCCGTCGTCCGATATCAATATTTTAATATTACTTTCAAGAGACAATATTTCCAATTTAATAGTGCCTTTCCCCAGCTTCATTTCCAATCCGTGCTTTATGGAGTTTTCTATGAGCGGCTGCAGCGTGAGCTTTAATATTTTGTAATTCATCAATTCCGGAGGAATGTTATACTGAAGTTCGAATTTATCTTCAAATCTGAAATTCTGTATCGATATATAATTTTCCAGGTGCTGGAACTCATCCTTGACTGAAACCAGAACCTTTTCACTTATACTATAACGAAAGAGAAGGGACAAGGATTTGGACATTGCAGCGATTTCATGTATGCCATGATAAAGGGCAGCACCGCGAATTGATTCCAGTGTATTGTAAAGAAAATGAGGATTGATCTGGTTCTGAAGTGAATTTAGCTCGGCTTCCTTCTGACTGAGCTTTATGCTGCTTATTTTATTGATCAGGTAGTCAACATCCGAAGTGCTTGATGATGATGAGCTGTTTTTCTTTACCTGCAGCAGGGGTATATGACTTTTGGAATCGGTAAAGCTGTTTTCGTAGTCAGAGATTACAGCTGTCAGGTCATTTATGGGTCTAAGAAGCCCCAATGTTATTCCCACAAATATAAGAAGCACTAAAATGAATACCAGCAGGGCTGCTGTAAGCAATGGACTGCGGAGCCACAAACGGCCGGTCACGTTGGATACCGGATTGAGGTCAATAAATGTCCAGTTTAGATTATCATATTTTCTAAAGGTCATAAAATAGTCAGTGTCCTTGTAGCTGATCTTCTTAAAATCTTCATCAGTGTCTTTAACTGCAGATAGGATGGTTTCGTCAGCTTTAGTGGTCAATTTGCCCGTTTCAGGGGAATAGAGGATATTGCCATCCTGATCGACAATGATTCTTTCTTCGGGCACTTGTGCAGCATGACCTGAAGTACTGTTTTCGTCGGAGGGCTTCAAAAAATCTGAAAGGATGCCATAGTTAAAATCTAATAACATAATGGTCTGGGTCTCTTTTCCTGATCCGCTGTTTATCGACTTTGCGGCACTGAGGACTATCTTGCTGATGCCTTCCGAATAAAACCTCTGCACAGTGCCAAGCATTATAACAGCGCTGCCATTTGCTGCAACATCCTGGAACCACTTTTGAGAAGAGGGGCTGCTTATGACTGCTTGTGCTGAATCAGGCCCGAAGGATGATTTTATGCCATTTTCATCAATTATGTATACTGCTGACAGCGCTTTCTGTTGGATGGGTGAGAAGTTATCATTTATAATAGCGGGCAGATTATTTGCGTCTGCGGCATCTGCCGAATCAGCTGATGTATAAATAGCCGATTTTAAGTCATCAAGACATTTGCCTATATACTCGTTTTCCAGGGAGATCCTTGAGACTGCAGCTTTGTATGCCATTTCTTCAATGAGTGTGCGCGTATGGATATACATTATTGCAGCTGTCAGAAAGGTCGGTATTATTACAAGCAGAAAAAAATACATTGTTATCCTGGATTTCAGTCTCATGTAGAGCTTGCTGATACTTTGTGCTTTTTGGGGATTTTTTCTGTAATGTACAGGGAGTATTTTCATTATGTACACCTCATAGTTATTTTATAAAATCTTCTCGAAAAAAGCAAACAGTATGATTGATATAGTAAAAAAAAGCACTTTCGTCATAAAAAAAACATCTATATTCATATGTGCCATGATGTTAAAATATAAAAGTAAATTGGACAAATATGATTAATTATCGTGAGGTGTTGATGTTGAATCTGAACAAAATGTTTCATGGCAGGCGCGGCCTGATGATACGCAGTATTGTGACCATTCTTTTGGCTGCTTTTTTTGCAGCCGCACTCTCCGGTTGCTATATCTTTCCGAAGGAGGAAGAAGTACTTGCTCCACCGATCAAAGTGCCGGACGAGATTGCATATGAGACAATAGAGGCAAAGAGAGGTACTATCGAGAATACGATAAGGTGTACCGCCGGCTTTATTTCTGTCTCACAAAAGGATATCTACTATAAAGACAGGGGTGGAAGGCTGAAGGAAGTATATGCAGTACTTGGCCAGAGTGTTAAAAAAGGTGATGTGCTGGTCGAAATCGATACGGAAAGCATCGTAAATGATATAAAGCTGCAGGAGATAGAACTGAAGCGTTCACAGCTCTTATACGAGGATGCAAAGGCGCGCTATGAGATAGACGGCGGCAGTAAAACGGAACTTGATATGGCAAAGCTCGATTTTGAATCGAACCAGCTGAGACTCTATAATCTTAAGGATGAACTTCAAAAGTCCAGATTGGTTTCTCCTATTGATGGACAGATCGTGTATGTTGCAAGCACCAAGCTTGGAGATTATGTAGATGCATATCAGTCGATTGTAAGGGTGGCTAATCCAGCGCAGCTCCAGCTGAGATACTCCCAGGACAAAGTAAACAGCTTCAAGCTTGGTATGAAAGCTATAGTTAAAATCGACGACAAGGAGTATGAAGCGGAGGTTACAATGACACCTGCTGAAGCGCCTAAGGATGCAGATGAATTAACTAAAAAGTCAGTATATCTGAGGGTGGATAATCTCCCTTCAGATGTTAGGATAGGGAGAACTGCGACGATAATCCTGACGCTTGAGAAGCAGGAAAATGTTATAATAATTCCCAAACAAGTAATAAATGCTTTTGCTAATAGAAAATTTGTCAACATATTAAAGGACAATATCAGAGAAGAACGGGATATTGTTGTTGGCATACAGAACGATACGGAGGCCGAAGTTATTGAGGGCCTTGAAGAAGGAGAACTCATCATAATCAGATAAGGCTTTGGCGGCGTGTATTTTCCAATGACACCGCAACAGCCCCGGAATGGAGGCGCATGGTTTGTTCAAAACAGTAATCAGAAGGATGTTCAACAACTTCTGGATGATAATATGCCTGCTCTTGGGATCGATCCTTGCTACGGCTTTGGTCAGTTGTATCCCTATTTATACAGATGGGATAATGCAGAGAATGCTGACCAAGGAAATAGAGAATTATCAGCTCAATAACGAAAAGTATCCCGGAGTATATCAGGTCACGGTTACGTTGGACTATAATTTCAAGCACGAAGACAGAGTCAACGCACATAACTATTTCAGCAAGGAAATCCTTGCCGAAAAGCTTCCTCAACTTGATTTATCTATGCTTTCTGTTTCACAGAGTATTGTAATGGGGAATTTGAAATATCCCATTACGATACAGGAGAAATACGATCAAACAAGTGATTTGATGCCGGTTCAGCTCGGAACGCTATCCGAACTTGATGACCACATAAAAATCACAAACGGAAGGATGTATTCCAAAGAAAAGGTTGATGGCGTTATCGAAGTAATCGCATCGCATCAGGCTATGAAAATGACGGGCCTCCTGCTGGACAAGGAGTATATCCTCCTTGATCCATTTCAGAAGTATACCGAGGCTTGCAGGGTCAGGGTGGTTGGAGTATACACCTCTAAGGAAGCCAACGATGTATATTGGAATCATGGGTTGGATAAGCACAATATGGAATTAATGATGGACTTCGATTTATTTGGCAAAGAGTTTCTTTCAGGAACAAACGGCATGCTTACGGAAGCGCAATGGAATTGCGCATATGATTATCACAAGATATCCCTTGGGAACATTTCTAAGATTGCACGTATTTACAGCGAACAGGATAAATGGTATTCAAAATATAAAAGCTGTATTGATTTCGAAATGCCGATGGGTCAAATACTCAAGCAGTACAGTGAGAAAGCCGGTCAATTGCAGAATTTGCTTTGGATCCTTACAATTCCAGTGCTTATCATGCTTATGTTTTATATTTTTATGGTGTCGCAGCTCATTGTCAGCCATGATGAGAACAGTATTGCGGTATTCAAGAGCAGAGGAGCCAGCAAGGGACAGATATTCTTCAGCTATCTTATAGAAAGCGCTTTGATAGGCGGTGTAGCATTAATATTAGGACCTTTCCTTGGAATTTCCATTTGCAGCATCCTCGGGTCATCCAATGGTTTTATGGAATTTGTTCAGAGGACTGCATTACCTGTGGCACTGAATCTCAAAGTATACATATACTCACTGGGAGCAGTGCTTGTAATGATGACCACAATGCTTGCGCCTGTAATTGCCGCATCACGTAAATCGATTGTCAAGCACAAACAGGAAAAATCACGCTTAAAGAACGCTCCCATATGGAAGAAGTTCTTCCTTGACGTTATATTGCTTGCCATTGCAGGCTATGGGATTTACAGATACCAGCAGCAGCAAAAGGTTCTTGAGGTAACCGGCATATCAGCAGACAAACTTCAAATCGATCCGCTTTTATTCCTTACTTCAACAATATTTGTACTAGGTGCCGGGCTATTATTCATCAGACTGTATCCATACATGATAAGATTTATATACTGGCTGGGCAGGAAATTCTGGACGCCCGTTCCTTATATATCGCTTGTACAGGTTGGCAGATCCAGAGGGCAGGAGCAGTTCCTTATGCTGTTCATAATTCTTGCCATATCGACCGGATTGTTCAATGCCAACTCTGCAAGGACAGTCAATAAAAATATTGAAGATAAGATCAGCTATTCCATCGGTGCGGACGTACGTCTCAAGGCTGTCTGGAGGGACAATCAGGTTCCCGTGAATCCCGACGCTTCGCCGGCGGAAAAGGCTTTAGTCAAACAGCCGCCCTTGCGGTACTTTGAACCCAATTTCTTCAATTATGCAGATTTGCCGGGAGTGGAATCTACAACCAAGGTGGAGTATGAGGAAAAAGGTGTTATGCAGACAACTACGGACTTTTGCGAAAATGTCAGCATAATGGGTATCATACCAGATGAGTTTGCCCGGGTTGCATGGTTCAGAAACGATCTGCTGCCACATCACATAAATGAATACCTTAATCTGATGGTCGATGCGCCTAAGTCGTTCCTTGTTTCAACTAGTCTAAAGGAAAGGTATAATCTTAGGGAGGGTGATACCATCAATATTTCATGGGCAAATCAGAGTTATCTGGAAGGTGTGATTTATGCCTTTGTCGATTACTGGCCTACATATAATCCGAATCCTGTTAAAAGCGGAGTTGAAGCTCCGGGCTTCATTGTAGCCAATTTGAATTATATTCAAAATAAGATGGCATTGCAGCCGTATGAGGTGTGGATAAAAAAATCTGATGGTGCGACAGATAAAAATATTAATGATAAAATAATAGAGAAGGATTTGGATTTGGTAAAGCTTGAATATACAGACCAGGAGCTTGTCAAAATGAAAAATGACTCCATGCTTCAGGGAATGAATGGCATGCTGACACTTGGATTCATCGCATCCATGCTTATCAGTCTGTTAGGCTTTCTGATATACTGGATAATCTCAATACAGGGCAGGGTCCTTCAGTTCGGAATATTGAGGGCTATGGGCATGTCGCTGTCAAAGGTTATCGGCATGCTGGCTTGTGAGCAGCTGCTTGTGTCAGGTGCTGCGATAATGATAGGTATTGTAATAGGAGGAATAACGGGAGATCTGTTCATACCACTCCTTCAGATCATCTACAGCTCGGCCAATCAAGTCCCGCCGTTCAAGATAATGGCTAACCGTGCTGACTACATAAAGATCTATGCAGTGATTGGGATCATGATTTCAACAGGATTCCTGATACTCTGGAGAATAATCTCAAGGATAAAGATCAATCAGGCAGTCAAGCTTGGAGAGGATTGAGCCTAAAACTGGGTTATTTGCTGCAGGACAGCTTTTGGAGGTATGTATGAGTACAATCATAAAAACAGAAAAGTTGGTAAGAGAATTCAAGTCCGGAAATGCGATTGTCCATGCTTTGAAGGATGTCACCATGGAAATAGAAAAGGGAAAACTCACAATACTCAGAGGACGTTCAGGATCAGGAAAAACTACGCTGATCAATCTTCTTGGGGCGCTGGATAAACCGAATTCCGGCACTATCAATTTTGACGGAACCGATATAACCCATGCAGGTGAGAAGGTTAAAAATGAGCTGCGCAGAAAACAAATGGGGTTTGTATTTCAATCCGTAGCGCTCATTTCAATGATGTCTGCATATGAAAATGTGGAGTTTGGACTCAGAATAGCAGGGGCCGGCTTAAAGGGAAGAAATGAACGAGCCAGGCAATGCCTGTCGATGGTGGGACTTGCTAAAAGAATGGATCACAGGCCTCATGAGCTTTCAGGCGGTGAGCAGCAAAGAGTTGCCATTGCAAGGGCAATAGCGCACAGACCGGCAATTATTTTTGCGGATGAGCCTACGGCAGAACTTGATACCCATATGGGACTCCAGGTGGTCAAGGTGTTCAGGAACCTTGTAGAGCTTGAAGGGCTGACAGTGGTCATGACTACGCATGACCCAAGCATGATTGATATTGCAGACCATGTACTGACACTGGAGGATGGTGAGATTACTGATGCGAGATAAAAGTGCCGGCAAAGCCATGCCCATGGAAAATGGCGTAAGGAATGATGAGATGCAGGATTATACCCAACAGACCGGGGATCAGGCCGAAGCTTCCAAAATGATTGAATGTGATAATCTGGTCAAGATATACAAGACAAAGGATCTTGAGGTTGTTGCTTTGCAAGGGCTCGACCTTATTGTCGAGACTGGGGAGCTCATGGCGATAATCGGTAACAGCGGCAGTGGCAAGTCTACACTGCTTAATATGCTTGGTGGACTAGACAGGCCGTCTGCAGGTAAATTGCTGGTAGACGGTCATGATTTGCTGAAATTCAACGATCAGCAGCTGATCAAATATAAACGTGATACTGTAGGCTTCATATGGCAGAATAACGGAAGGAATCTCGTGCCCTTTCTGACTGCACAGCAGAATGTTGAAATGCCGATGCAACTGACGGGAAAGCTGAACACAAGAAGCAGGGCGTTGCAGCTGCTTGATATGGTTGGACTTCTGAACAGGAGAAATAACAAGCTGAGCCAGCTCTCCGGAGGCGAACAGCAGCGTGTGGCGATCGCCATAGCGTTGGGAAACAATCCGAAGCTGCTTCTGGCTGACGAACCTACCGGCTCTGTTGACAGTAAGACAGCTGCTGCTGTTTTGGATGTTTTCAGGGAACTCAACACAACTCTTGGAATAACTGTTGTTATTGTTACACATGACCGACAGGTGTCCAGGAAGGTGGACAGGGTGGTTGCCATACGTGACGGACGCACTAGCAGTGAGTTTATAAGAAAGGTATCATATGCGGAGGAGCTGGCTGAGATGGGGAGCTTGCTCAACAGCCATGGGGATGATGCCCATGAGGAGCTTGTGGTGCTTGACAGGACAGGCAGACTTCAGATACCTGGCGAATATATACAGGCTCTTGGGCTGAAGGGTAAAAACAAGGTCAAGGTTGAGCTTGAAGGAGACAGGGTCGTTATGTACGCTCCTGAAAAATAAGTAGCTTCGTAGCATGAAGAGGCTACGGAGCGAGTAAAAGGATATTTCCTCTGTTTGTGGATAAAATAAAGCGGAATGAAGTACATGTGGACATGCAAGCAATAATGGTGGTATAATGTGGGAATAGAAAATTAGAGATGTCTGAAAGGAGTATAGCTATGAAGCAGTATCTTACAATCGAAAGCGTATTTGGAAGGGAAATACTCGATTCCAGAGGAAACCCCACTATTGAGGTGGAGGTGATAGTAGAAGGAGGCTTCGTCGGCCGAGCAGCAGTACCCTCCGGTGCTTCAACAGGAGCATTTGAGGCCGTTGAACTCAGAGATGGGGATACGTCAAGATACCTTGGAAAGGGTGTGCTTACTGCAGTCTCAAATGTCAATGAAATAATTGCGCCTGAGATAGAAGGGATGAATGTCTTCGATCAGGTTGCCATAGATAAGAAAATGATTACTCTCGATGGTACTTACAATAAAGGCAAACTGGGCGCTAATGCCATCCTCGGAGTTTCTCTCGCGGCTGCAAGGGCTGCGGCAGAGTCACTTGGGATCAGCTTGTACCAGTATATCGGCGGTGTAAACGCCAAGGTACTACCGGTACCGATGATGAATATTATTAATGGAGGCAAGCATGCCGACAATAGTGTGAATATTCAGGAATTCATGATAATGCCGGTCGGTGCGGACTGTTTTAGAAATGCATTGATGATGTGCGCCGAGGTATTCCACAATCTCAAAAAGGTATTGAGTGCAAAAGGCTATTCAACTGCTGTAGGCGACGAAGGCGGCTTTGCTCCGAATCTAAAGAGTGATGAGGAAGCAATAAAGGTGATACTTGAAGCTGTAGAAAAGGCTGGTTATAAGCCGGGCGACGATTTCAGGATAGCCATAGATGCGGCAGCGACCGAAATGTACCGCGAGGATGGAACATACCATTTCTGGAAAACCAATATTATAAAGACTCGTGAAGAAATGGTGGATTTCTGGGCTGAGTTGGCTGATAAATATCCAATAATCTCTCTTGAGGACGGTGTGTCTGAGGAGGATTGGGAAGGATGGAAGCTTCTTACTCAGAGGCTTGGCAGCAAAATACAGCTGGTAGGCGATGACCTTTTTGTAACTAATACGGACAGGCTCAAAAAAGGTATCGATATGGGAGTTGCCAATTCAATACTAATAAAGGTCAATCAGATAGGAACACTTACTGAGACTCTTGACGCTATACAAATGGCTAACAGAGCGGGTTATACAGCAGTGACCTCTCACAGGTCGGGTGAGACTGAGGATGCGACAATCGCTGATATAGCTGTGGCTGTAAATTCCGGTCAGATAAAAACAGGCGCACCATCCCGCACAGACAGGGTGGCCAAGTACAACCAGCTACTCAGGATCGAGGAGGAACTTGGAAGTGAAGCCATTTATCCCGGATTGGATGCATGGTTCAACCTGAGGAACAAATAGAAAATCTTATGCTTGTTTTTTTCTATTAGATGTGTTACAATTTGACTTGTCAATTTTTCGGGAGGTGTTAGTTTGAGCGCGATCCAGATTATAGTATCGATTTTCCATATAATTTTTTCGCTTTCCATTATAATAATAGTGCTTCTGCAGTCGGGCAAGTCAGCTGGTCTGTCAGGTTCTATAGCCGGCGGAGCGGAAACGTTCTTTGGAAAAAACAAGGGTAGGACGCTTGATGCATTATTGAGCAAATATACAGCTTTTGCTGCTATCGCATTTCTCATTACTTCTGTCGTACTTTTCCTTATACTGTAATAAATAGTTGAAGTAAAAAATGGACTATGCAGCGATGCATGGTCTTTTTTGTACCGATATGGCTGTATTGAAGCGATCCATCGTGTGTTGTCAGGAATGGGGTGGATGATATATGGACCGAGAGCAGGCGCTCACAGAATTAAAGGCAAGGGTGAAAAATGTCAACCTTTTAAAGCATTCTCTGGCTGTAGAAGCTATTATGAGAGGGCTTGCTGTATTATTAAAGGATACTGCGGATGTTTGGGGATTGACCGGTCTGCTCCATGACATAGATTATGAGAGGACAGCCAGTGATCATGCAATGCATAGTATAGTTGGCGCTGAAATACTGGAAAACCTTGGCGTGGATGGTGAGATCGTATATGCTGTAAAAGCTCACAACCCATGCCATGGAATAGAAAGAAAAAGGAAGATAGACAGGGCATTATATTGTGCCGATCCTGTTTCGGGTCTTATAACTGCAGCGGCTCTTATCCTTCCTTCCAAAAAGCTTTCAGATGTAACGACGGATTTTGTTTTAAGAAAAATGAGTGAGAAAAATTTTGCAAAAGGTGCTGATCGCGACCAGATAAAGAGCTGCAGCGAAATTGGGCTGACGCTGGAAGCTTTTATTGAGACATCGCTCGATGCGATGAAAAAGATATCAGACGAATTAGGACTGTGACAAATACATATTGCATTTACGGAGGCCTCTAAGCCTCCTTTTTTCGTTTAAATGTATAAAATACAGGAATAATAAAGATAATTAGAATATATGGAATGAGAGGTTCATTATGGATATATCGCAGGAAAGAAAAAACAGGATCATAGGATTCATGAAGGAAGCTGCCTACAGGCCGCTGAAGTTTGACGAGCTGGCTGTCGTATTGGATGTGCCGGCTGAAGAGCGGGATGAGTTTGCCGAAATTTTAGGTTCTCTCGAAATAGAGGGGCTCATATACAAAACAAATAAGGACAGGTACGGAATACCAGAGAGAATGAACCTTGTAGTGGGAAGGATCCAGGGGAATGAACGCGGATATGGGTTTCTGATACCCGATGATGAGAATATTGTCGATCTCTTTATACCGGCTGATGGGCTTTCGGGCGCGATGCATAACGACAGGGTAATTGCAAGGATCACTGCCAGGAGTACAGAGGGAAAAAGGGCGGAGGGAGAGGTCATAAAGATCCTCAAACGAGCCGTGACCAGGGTCGTTGGTACATATGACAGCAGCAAGTATTTTGGGTTCGTTGTACCTGATGATAAAAAGGTACCTGGGGATATTTTCATTCCAAAGGATGAGGTAAACGGAGCAAAGCCGGGCTTCAAGGTAGTGGCTGAAATAGTAAAATGGCCTGAAAGCAGGCGCAATGCCGAAGGCAGGATAGTGGAGGTCATTGGGGACAGTAAGGACACAGGGATCGATATACTGTCAATAATGAAGGCTCATGGCCTCAAGGAAGCATTCCCGGATGATGTCATGCAGCAGGTGGAAGGCATTCCTGACAGTGTTACTGAGGACATGATCGAAGGACGACGCGATCTCAGAGAACTCAGAATGGTTACTATCGATGGAGAAGACGCCAAGGACCTGGATGATGCCGTCTCTATACAATCACTTCCGGATGGCTGCTACAGACTGGGTGTTCACATAGCGGATGTAAGCTACTATGTGACTGAAGATTCGCCTCTGGACAGGGAGGCATTGAACAGGGGGACCAGTGTTTACCTTGTTGACAGGGTCATACCCATGCTGCCACGAAAACTGTCAAACGGCGTCTGCAGTCTCAACCCAAAAGTGGACAGACTGGCGTTTTCGGTTATCATGGATATCGATGCCAAAGGCAAAGTACTAAGGCATGAGATTTTTGACAGTGTGATCAAAACATCTGAAAGAATGACTTATACAAATGTATACAAGCTTTTGGAGACAGCAGACAAGGAACTTATAGAAAGATACGATTACTTGGTGGACGACTTCAGGACAATGAAAGAACTGGCTCTGATACTAAGAGGCAAGAGGCTCGAACGGGGAGCTATAGATTTTGATTTCGATGAGGCAAAAGTCATTGTTGATGACAAGGGAAAACCGATAGAAGTAAAGAGATATGAGATAACGATCGCAAACAGAATAATCGAGGAATTCATGCTTGTGTGCAATGAGACTGTTGCAGAGCATTTTCACTGGGTCGGCACGCCATTTGTATATAGGATACATGAAGAGCCTGATACTGAAAAAATTATGGCATTTGCTGAATTCTCAAAAAATCTGGGCTATCCTCTCAAGGGAATTAACCATATACATCCCGGTGCTTTGCAGGATATACTTGAAAAGGTGAAGGGTTCAAGAGAAGAGATGATAGTAAGTACCGTGATGCTCAGGTCCATGGCCAAGGCAAAGTACAGCCATCAGAATGCAGGCCATTTTGGCCTTGCCGCAAAGTTTTATTGCCATTTCACATCTCCTATAAGGAGATATCCCGATCTTATAATTCACAGGCTGATGAAGGAGGAACTTAGGAAGGCATTGTCGGAAGAACGGGAGCAGGAGCTCCTGGACAAACTACCTGAGATAGCAAGAAGCTGCTCGGAAAGAGAAAGGGCGGCCGATGAAGCAGAACGCGAGACCGAGGATCTCAAAAAAGTCGAATATATGAAAGAGAAGGTTGGAGAGACCTTTGAGGCTATTATTTCTAATGTCACCTCCTTTGGCATGTTCGTTGAACTGGAGAACACCATTGAAGGCCTTGTAAAGGTCAGCAGCATGTATGATGATTACTATGTATTTGATGACCGCCATTATACTCTGACGGGTGAACGTACCGGCAAGCGCTACAGGTTAGGCGACAGCATCGGGGTAGTACTTGCACGGGCCGATATTGAGGCCAGACAGCTTGAATTTGTTATCGCCGAGCAGGCTGAAAAAGCAATGGAACGCGAGCGGGACAACAGAAACAGCAGTGGCAGAAGAAAAGAAGGCGCAAGAGAGAATAGCGGCGGCAGGGGAAATGACAGGAGAGGTAACGGGGAAAAGGTCTTTCATAAGAAGCCATTACGAAAGGAATCTCCAAATAAAAAGCATTCTTTCGGTTATAAGTCCTTTACAGGGAAGAGCAGAGCAGCTGCTTCACCGGCTGTTGACAAGGAATCTGTTGGAACTGAGGTATCAAAAGCTCCAAGGGAGCTAAAACATAAATCTAAAGAGTTTAAAAAGCCAAAACAAATGAAACAGCCCAAACAGCCGATACAACTTGATGAAATGCAGCTGAAGCAGCCAAAGCAGCTCAATGAAACGGCCAGTGGCAAGCACCATAGAAAGCCCAGGCAGCTAAAGCAGCTGAAATCACCTGGAGATTTGGAATAGACATCATATAGGAGGGGCCATATGTATATTGTAAGTGCATGCCTTTTGGGAATTAACTGCAGGTATGACGGAGGGTGTTTTCATGACGACAAATTGCTCGAGCTTGCAGCACAGGGCAAAGTAATAGCGGTATGCCCGGAACAGCTCGGAGGCAACGCAACGCCCAGGGATCCTTGTGAGATCGACGGTGGCAGCGGAGGAGATGTTCTGGATGGAAAATGCAGGGTAAAAACTGTAAAGGGAGAGGAAATAACTGAGAGTTTTATTAATGGTGCAAGGGAGGCATTGAAGCTGGCGGAAGCCTGTGGAGCTAAAAAGGCCATACTTAAGGCCAGAAGTCCTTCTTGTGGATTTGGGAAGATATATGACGGTACCTTTAGCAGTAAAATCGTCCCGGGGAATGGTGTAACGGCGGAGCTGCTGATAAGAAACGGAATAGAGGTTTTTACGGAGGAAACATTTGATAAATAGCAGCGGTCAGGAACTATGCCAGAATTCCTGTAAATAGAGAAAAAGCCCGGTAGATACTTATATCACCAGGCTTTTTGTTAAATCAAAAATGGTTTTATCTCATTGCAGAAGTTATCACAGTCGTCAGTGTGGACTTCAACCCTGATGGGCTTATTGAAATCGAGACTGAAAATTCCCATTATCGATTTTGCATCGACCACATACCGGCCAGATGTAAGATCAACGTCGAAATCATACTTGTTTGCCATATTTACAAAATCCTTAACATCGTTAATAGTTTTGAGCATTATGGTGAATGCTTTCATATCAACACCTCCATTGAATAGGAAAAAGGTCTTATTCAAAAAGTCATAGATAAATAATATCCTGTATTTGCCAACAAGTCAATTATGATAATGTTAAAAAATAATTAATAATAAATTTTTCTACTAATTTGTGTAGCAAATTATCGCGTAACGAAAAAATATCTTTGAACCAAAGTGTTATATCGGGGCGGGCATATCTCCCGCCTCGTTGAAACACTGCTGATGTAAGAAAATTTTTCTACAGACGAAAAATTTTCTTTGAACCGAAGTGTTATAATAATCCTATTAGCTGAAATATTGGAGGAATTCGTGAGTAAAGTTGCTTTTTATACGCTGGGATGTAAAGTAAATCAGTATGAAACCGAGGCCATGGCAGAGGCCTTTGAAAATGCAGGATATGAACTGGTCGACTTTGAAGAGGTCGCTGATGTTTATGTGATTAATACATGCACTGTCACAGGTCTGAGTTCAAGAAAATCACGCCAGGCTATACGCAGGGCAAAGCAGCTCAACAGCCGTTCAATTGTCGCAGCTGTAGGCTGTTACCCGCAGACGGCGAGGGAAGAGGTCGAAAGCATACCTGAAGTGGATATAGTGGCGGGAACTTCCGACCGTCTCAAGCTTCTGGAATATGTTGAGAGGTTCCGGAACGGAGAGGGCAGGATATCAGCTGTCAGTAATATAATGAAAAAGCACGATTTTGAAGACTTAAAGATAGAGAGATACAAGGGACGTACGCGCGCTTTCCTTAAAATCCAGGAGGGCTGCAATCAATTTTGTTCCTACTGCATAATACCATATGCAAGAGGGCCGATACGCAGCAGGCCGTCCGAAGAGGTCATCCGGGAAGTCCGGAAGCTTGTCGAAGCAGGATTCACGGAGGTAGTGCTCACAGGCATCCACATAGCATCCTACGGAAGAGACCAGGGTCAGGTAAGGCTTTTGGAGCTTATAAAGCTCATACATGAAGTAGAAGGAATACAAAGGATCAGGTTAGGTTCTATAGAGCCGACTATGATCACCGGATCATTTGTTGCCGAAGCTGCACAGATGGAGAAGCTCTGCCCGCATTATCACATATCCCTCCAAAGCGGGTGCGATGAGACACTTGCCAGGATGAACAGAAAATACTCAGCTGCGGACTATAAAAAAGCTGTGGATATACTCCGGGAGCAGATACCCGATGTGGCTGTAACGACGGATGTCATGGTTGGCTTTCCAGGTGAAACTGAAGAGGAATTTAAAAAGACATACCAATTTCTTGAGGAGATCCGCTTCGCAAAAATGCATGTTTTTAAGTATTCTCCGAGAAAGGGGACGCCGGCGGCAACATTTGAAAACCAGGTGGATGGCACTGTCAAGGAATCCAGAAGCGCAAGAGTAATGGAGCTTTCTGACCGGTGTGCGCTGGAATTCAACAGCAGATATGCAGGCCGGGAAATGCCTGTACTTTATGAGCATGAGGTCAAAGACAGCAGAGGGCTGTATGAAGGCTTGACGCCCAATTACATAAGAGTACTGGCAAAAGCTGATACTGGCATTGTGGGGGATATTGTAACAACAAAGCTCATCAGAGCAGAAAATGATTTTATAATTGGTGAGATTTAGCGGGTTGCGGGTTTTTTAAGGTTTTTCGTATTGCATAAAATTTCTGTATGTTATATTATATATTCATAATCAAACGTGTGTTTTGTAAAAGCAGGTTAAACTTGCCATGCATTGCATAAAGGCGGGAGAGTGTTTATAATGGCAGATAGTGAAACGATGATGTTCAAAATGGACAAGGACAAAGAAAACGAGGCGCGGGACATCCTGTTTACAGTCTATAAGGCCCTGAATGAGAAAGGGTACAATCCCATAAACCAGCTCGTGGGCTACATACTTTCGGGTGATCCCACATATATCACCAACCACCTGAACGCAAGAAGTGTTGTACGAAGGCTTGAAAGAGACGAATTACTTGAAGAGATAGTTCGTTTCTATCTTGAAAATAAAAAATGATAAAAGCCCCGACAAGTTCGGGGTTTATTTTTTCGGAGATTAAAAAATGCTATATACTCAGTTGGGAAATACGGGAATAGAGGTTTCAAGGATGTGCTTCGGAGGCTTGGTCATTGGCCCTCTGCAACGAAATATGTCTGTTGAACAGGGAGCGTCAGTCATCAGGGCAGCACTGGAAAGAGGCGTCAATTTTATTGACACCGCAGAGCTTTACGGTACCTATGAACATATTCGGGAGGCCTGCAGAGGCTTTGCCGAGAGGCCGGTGATCGCGACAAAATCCTATGCATATTCGGCTCAGGGCGCTGCGGAAAGTGTTGAAAAAGCAAGACGCGGTCTTGACACGGATGTTCTGGACATATTCCTCATGCATGAACAGGAAAGCAGGCTTACGCTCAGGGGACACCGTGAGGCGCTGGAATTTTATTTAAATGAGCGTGAAAAGGGAAGAATAAGGGCAGTTGGTGTTTCTACTCATAATATCGAGGTTGTAAGAGCAATATGTGATATGCCGGAGATAGATGTAGTGCATCCACTTGTCAATATTTCAGGGATAGGAATAGGTGACGGCACTGTCGGGGAGATGCTTGATGCTGTCGAAAAGGCATATAATCTGGGCAAGGGTGTTTACAGCATGAAACCTCTGGGAGGTGGAAATCTGCTGCATTCATATGATGAAGCTCTGGACTTCGTACTTGGCCTTCCATTTATCCACTCGATAGCGATAGGTATGCAGAATACCGATGAGGTGGAGATGAATGTACTTAGATTTGAAGGCCTTACTGTTCCGGAGAGCCTGAAAAAAGCGGCCGGCTCGGTAAAGAAGAGCCTTCATATAGATTATTGGTGCGAGGGCTGCGGCAGGTGTGTGGAGAGATGTGGTCAGCAGGCCCTTTCAATTATCGGAGGGAAGGCAGTCGTAGACAGCGAGAAATGTGTTTTATGCGGATACTGCGGAACAGTATGTCCACAATTTGCCATTAAGATATGCTGAGGCATGCAGACATAATACGGGAAATACCTTAAATGGAGGGCATTTATGCGTATAATGGGAATAGATTTTGGAGAAAGTAGAATCGGTATTGCTTTGAGCGATCCAATGGGCTGGACGGCTCAGGGCCTTGAAACAGTACAACGCAGGGGCACGATCGAGCAGACAGCCGAGGACATAAGAAAACTGGCTCAACAGCATAATGCCGATAAAATCGTGGTAGGTTTACCAAAGAACATGAACGGAACTATAGGACCCAGCGGGGAAAAAGCAACGGAGTTTGCTGAGCTTCTGGCCGGGATTACCGGGCTTGAGGTGATTAAATGGGATGAAAGGCTCACGACAGTAGCGGCTAATAGAATGATGCATGAGGTTGGTATGAAGACCTCAAAAAAGAGGGGATCGGTGGACAGAATCGCTGCTGTACTAATATTACAGGGATATCTTGACAGTCAGCTAAAATAAAGGTATGTTATTAATGAAAGGGAGGGATTGCTATGGATGATGAAAGAGATGATATTGTCGTATTGGTTGACGAAAACGGAGAAGAAGTTGAATTTGAACATATCGATACGATCGAGATGAATGATAATGAGTATGTAGTACTGGCTCCGCTTGATGAGGATCAGGAAGATTCTCAGGACGAAGAAGAGGTCATTATTCTGAAGGTTGAGCACAATGAGAAAGGTGAAGACTCATTTGTGACAATAGAAGATGATGATGAGCTTGACGAGGTTTTCAATGAATTTCAGTCCAGAATGGAAGAAGAATTCGGTTCCGATGACGAATAAATGACTATTATCTTAACAATAGCCGACGTTTATGATAAATATAAGCGTCGGTTTTTTGCTATTTTTCTTTTTTCAATAACATACGCTGCTGTTCGAATATATATTTGATGAGATTATCCTGGTTCTTTAGTGAGATTTCTATAAAACGCATACCAAGTTCGAAGCTTTTGCCTTTCCTAATTTCGACCTGTTGATTTCGCAAAATGATGCATTTTGCCGTTAACTTGATGTTATTTGTCAGATCCACTTCTACCCATACCTCTGTATTTCTTGGGAAATTTGTTTCACTGATAGCGCATAAGCCTGATCCGCTAAGGTTTCTGGTAAAAGCCTTTACCGCAGGAGCTTTAGCTTCAACAGCTGCTTCAGCATTTACTTCTGCGGCAGCTTCTGTGTCCGGAGCTTTTTCATCCGAGTGTGTTGATGCTGGCCATATCAATACGTCTGTTATAACATCAAGCCTGAAATGCTCTCTTCTCTGTATCTTCTCAATAGTCTCATTCGGCTCGACAACTAATATGGAGATATTTCCCCTGTATTCCTTTGCACTGACCAAGGCTTTGAAACCAAGCAATCCATGTAGATGATGCACAAAGGTAAGCCTGATCGTTATCCCGACAGGAACATAGACAACTCTTGACTCAAAAATAGGCGCATAAATGACAATGCTGCCATCTGGCTGGTGTTCAAGCAATTGGCTGATAAATGTATTGCCAAGCTTTTCGCCACTCTTGTTCAGCATTTCAAATTCCAGCCTTGTACCGATTTTTATCTCTTGTGGCTTCATTACCTATTCTCCCGGGTACAATGTAAGGGGACAGTTCATTCAAAGTTCCCTGCCGAGAACTGCCCCTATTTATATTATACTTGTGTCGGGCTAGTTGTCCAAGTGCTTATTTACATATTATGTCGGCATCTATGGCAAATTCATTTCGCATTTTTTTATTATACGAGAGGATTTAGGTTACATTGGTAGAATTATATTAGTGGTATTAACCAAGTTATACCCGGGAGGTAAATCCATGCAAAAAAGACTAGCTTTAATCCTTGCTCTGATCATGCTTGCCTTGACCTTCAATGCATGCGGATCCAAGGACGAGGCAGATACTCAGCCTGTCGTTTCTGAAACTGCTGTACCTGATGTGCAAAATGACACACAGCCCTTACCTGATCAGCAGGAAGCTGCAGAACTGCCGACGTCGGAAGAAACTGTTGAAGCAACTGAACCAGCGGCGCACCTGAAGGATGACTTCACACTTCCTTTTGAGGGAATGCGTCCTTTTGCGGTAATGATAGACAATGAAGGTACGAGGGTACTGCCGCAGGGCGGGTTGGATAAAGCACAGATCGTTTATGAGGTTATCGTAGAAGGTGGTCTGACAAGGCTGATGCCTGTATTCTGGGGGACTGAACCCGAAATGATAGGCCCGGTCAGAAGCGCAAGACATTATTTCCTTGATTTTAGTATGGAATATGACGCAATATATGTGCATTACGGCGGAAGTCCACAGGCAGGCAAAGATATCATAAAACTCAAGCAGGATGAAATAGATGGACTGTGCCTTGGACCTGATGTTTTCTGGGATCTTACAAAGGACAGAGGAAACTGGCAGGATTCATACACTTCCATGGAAAAATTGAAAAAGTATGCTGAGAAAAAGGAGTTTGATGATCCTGCCAAAGCAAAATTCCCATTTACATACAATGAAGCAGGCAAAGATATCGTTCCTGAAGGGGATAATGCTTTGACAGTTACACTAAAATATCCTTCAATGACGTCAAAGTATGAATTTGATAGTGTGACGGGCACTTACAAGCGTTTCAGGTATGGCAAGGAGCATATGGAAAGAGTATCAGGAAAACAGCTTGAGACAAAAAACATCATAGTACAGTTCGTTCCAAACTTTGATATAGAGGGCGATTATGCAGGCCGTCAGGATATGAAAACCAGCGGCAGCGGTAAAGGTTACATCATAACCTGTGGTAAAGCCGTCGGAATAAAATGGTCAAAGGAATCCAGAAGCGCACAGACAAAGTATACATATGAAAACGGAGAGTCTCTTGCGCTCAATCGTGGACAGACCTGGATACAGATAGTGCCGGTTGGCGCAAAAGTGACGATAGAATGATGTGGAAGGGCTTAGAGACGTTCATATTACAACGGAGCTAAGCCCTTCTTTTATGCAAATCAAAGCATTCCCTTCAGAACCTTAGACAATATATCTATCATGTTATCAATGTCGTATTTGGTAACGGTAAGCGGAGGCATCAGACGGATCATTGATGGCTGTGGTGAGTTTAGTAGCAATCCCTCCGTCAGGCATCCTGCAACAATGCTTTTACCGACCGGCTCCGACAGGTCGAAGGCTGTCAGCAGGCCTTTTCCGCGGATATTGCTGATCGGGTATTTCAATGTCAGATCCTCCAGCCGCTCCTTCGTATAATCGCCCATTATCGCAGCTCTTTCAGGCAGTTTTTTATCTATTACTTCCTTTATGACGGCAAGGCCGACAGCCATTGCCAAAGGCTGGCCGGTGTATGTACCTCCCTGGTCGCCTGCATCGAATATATTGTACTTCTCTTTTGTAAGCATTGCCGACAGCGGAAAACCTCCGCCTATACCCTTGGCAAGCGTCATTATGTCAGGCTCGATCCCATAATGCTCGTATGCAAACATCCTGCCGGTTCTGCCTATCCCTGTCTGTATTTCATCAAAGATCAGCAGTATGCCATTTTCATCGCACAGTTTGCGCAAATCCCTAATATATACATCATCGGCAATATTCACACCGCCCTCGCCCTGAACGGGCTCCAGCATTATTGCACAGGTATCCTTGCTGATAGCGTCCGCCATTGCGTTGATATCATTGTATAGAACATGCTTGAAGCCAGGCATTTTTGGCTTGAATAGATCTTCCCAAAGCTTTTTGCCCGTTGCGGACATCGTCGCAAGTGTACGGCCATGAAAGCTGCTTATTGTTGTTATGATCTCGAAAGCTCCATTAAGTGATTTTGCGCCGTATTTCCTTGCAAGCTTGATTGCGCTTTCGTTTGCTTCTGCGCCGGTGCTTGTGAAAAATACTCTGTCAAAGCAGGATATATCCGTCATAAGCTTTGCAAACTCTATCATTGGCCTGTTGTAAAAGGACGGACTTGCATTCACCAGTAATGACGATTGTTCCTTCAAAGCTTCGGATATGACTTTGGGACAGTGGCCAAGACAGTTTACAGCCCAACCTCCTATAAAATCAAGATACTCTTTGCCATAGGTATCCCAAAGGTACATTCCTTTACCTTTTTCCATTACCACGTCAGGTCTGGCGGCCGTAAAAAGTATGTTAGAGTTGGCTTGCTCCAGTAGTTGGTTTGTATGATTTAACATTATGCATTCCTCCCCCAGAATATTTTTATAAAAGTATATTTATGCGTAATTGAGTATAGCCTGGATCATTCATATGCAATCAGGTAAATTTTTTCTCAGGTATGTTATGCTATCTGATGGATTGTCATCCGACAGCAGCAGCTTCTGGCAGCAAAAGCCTGTGACATTTCATCTAGTATAATTATACAATCAAAAGTATAATTATGCAACAGTATATAAAAATATATGGTACGATTTAAGAGCGAAGGACAATTGGGCCGGGAGGCTTGATATCAGAAGGAGGGTGCGAGGCTCAGATGCCGGAAGGAAACTGAGTTCCCGGAGCTTTTACAGCTTGCATATGGGATAATACAGATCACATTCGCAGTAATGCTTGTTACATTTTGCGTAGTTTATAAGTTCGAAGTGAAATGCTTCATCGAGTTCGAAGTGGATAGTGGGCATCCATATCTCTGAAACGTAATTCCATAAGCAGGACAAGGTCTTCGAAGAGATATCTTCCGGCCTGTGAGGCCCCATGTATGTGAACACTCCATATTTATGGGGCTTTATATGTCTGGGCTTCATGCCTTCAGGCAATATACTGCTTTGGTCTATTTTAACGGACGGCTGATAAAGCGTAAATCCGTTAAAAGCTTCAGGTAGCTGCGTAAAACCTATATAAATATCTTTTTCAACGGGATTGATAATGCTTGGTCTGCGATTATAGAAAAAATCTACTGCAAGCTTGTTTGCTGTCTGATTCTGTGCATTATCCCTTACATCGATAGTGAATTCAGGTCCGGCTATCATAAATGACGGTAGAATGACAGTGGATCTGTAAAAAACCAGGCCCTCGCCGGCACAGTTCATAAAGTCAGCATTAAAGCGGTCAAGAATGCTGAGCGGACAGGGGGCTTTGCGCCATTTTGCGGGCGTGATGCCGTATTCATCCTTGAAGATCCTGTTATATGTCCGTTCACAACCAAATGAATACTTGCAGGATATGAATTCTATGCTGTTTTTCTGATTAAGCAGGTCTGCCAGCGACAGTGCGATCCTTCTTCTGCGCACATACTCCATCAGACCGGTCGAGGTTGCGCCCTTCCACATTCTCAGCAGATGGAATTTTGATATGTTGACGTTATCTGAAATACAATCCAGGTCCAGAGGAGCCAGGATATTATCTTCGATATATTCAGTTGTATCCTTGATTATCTTAAGCAGGTAATTGTCCAAGCTACCACCGCACCCATTCCTTATATTGTGCTGTCAGTCTTCGAACGCAGTTTGTTTATATAGCATATATCCATTATTTTATTTGTTCAATACATGTTCATCAACATAGCAATTTTTGTCCTGTTTATAAAAATATTGAGTAGTATAATCATACCACCGGACGAAAAAACGAACAAGTGTTTTGTAAGATGGGAGGAGTTATGACTATGGATGATAAATCGCGCAGCGGGTTCAATGCAGAAATAATGGAGGCGCCTGGTGATCAGGGGCTGATACATCAGGATGAGGATACATCCCAGACTGAGTTCAGGGAAAGGTATATGGCAGCAGTAGAAAGCTTTATCGGCAAGATAAAGGATGATCCGAACATCATCGCGGTAATAGTGAGCGGAAGCCTTGCCTACGATGTCATTTGGGAAAAAAGCGACATAGACATGACGCTGATTGTACGTGATCAGATATTGAAAACCGAAAGCTACTCCATCGTGGAAGACGGTATCACGGTCAATGTATACATTTCGCCAAGGAGCGGTTTTAAGAGGTATTTAGAGAGTGATATTGGAGGCTCCTGGCTGCATTCATATATGTCAAAGGGCAAGATGGTGTATTCGACCGATGACAGCCTGTATGAGTACTTTGAGGATATGAAAAACATAGGAGCGGACGATATGGCGTTATCCATGCTCTATATAGCATGTGAACTGATCGGATGCCGTGATAAAAGTAAAAAATGGCTTTCTGTAAGGAAGGATCCCCTTTATGCGCAGTATTTCCTGCTGCTTTGTGCGGAGAGCATGGCTCGTATGGAGCTGTGCAGCCGACAGGAGACTATTGGCAGGGATGCTATCCAGAAGGCCATGAAGGTGAATTCGGAAGCAATTGGTCCGCTATATGTAGATGCTATGTCACATCATATGACTAAAGAAGAAATAGAAGATCGTATCGAACTCGTTGACAGGTATCTGATGGAAAAGATGGACATTTTCAAAACTCCGGTGCTTGAATTCATGGCCGATCAGCAGATAAAGACATTGACGCTGATCTCCAAGCATTTTCGACGTGAAAGTCACTTCATTATAGAAGCATTTGATTATCTTGCTGAGAAGGGCGTGATAGAGAAGGTTTCACAGACTATCCGAATTACTCCTAAAGGCAGAAGGGCTGTGGAGGAGATAGGGTACTTATTTATTCCGTAGCCGCAATAGCTTATGTTCAGGGTTGGCACTTTTCCGCGACGGCTGGCACTATTTTGCGTGGGCTGGCACTTTTCCGCGGAGGGCGGCACTTTTCCGCGTGGGTTGGCACTTTTCCGCGTGGGTTGGCACTTTTCCGCGGAGGGCGGCAGTGTACACGAGAGGTTCATATTGAAATTTATTAAAGAAGGAGTTAATGTATTATGTCTGTCAGAACAACTATTGAAATATCAGGCGCAAGGCAGAACAACCTCAAGAATATATCAGTTGAGATACCACGTGACAAATTGACGGTTATCACCGGCGTATCCGGTTCAGGTAAATCCTCTCTCGCCTTTGACGTCATTTATGGCGAGGGGCAGAGGCGCTTTCTCGACTCTGTTTCAAACTTTGCAAAAAGCCGCATTTCCCAGCTGAAAAAGGCGAAGGTGGACTATGTGCGCGGGTTATCGCCGGTAATAGCGATTGAACAGAAAAAGAGCAACAACAATCCCCGTTCCACGGTTGGCACTGTCACGGATATAAACGATTATCTGAGGCTGCTTTACTCAACGGCTGGCACGGGCAAATGCCCTGAGTGCGGTCATCCCCTCAGGCAGCTGTCAGCAGCCCAGATGGCGGAAAAGATAGCGTCGCTGCCTCTAGGCACCGTTATCGAACTCAGGGCGCCTGTTTACAAGACATATGACGAGGACTATACATATACCTTTGACAAGCTTCGTGAGAAAGGCTTCAAGAATTTGGTCGTTGACGGAAGTCCTTTTTCGTTGGCTGAGAAGAAGGACCTTGATGAAACGAAGGAGCATATTATTGAACTGATAATTGACAGGTTCACCTTAAAAAACGACTCATATATACAGCTGACCAAGACAATAGAGGCAGCAATGCTTTCACTCGACGAGGACATTATGATAAAGCCTGAGGTGATAGGCGGTGTAGATTCATCATTCTACGAAGGCTTCGCATGTCCTGAGCACCATTATGCTCTTTGTGAGATGCAGCCGTTCCATTTTTCCTTCAACACTCCCGCAAGCGCCTGTCATACCTGCATGGGAGTTGGCATGTCATATGTGGTGGAGCCGCGTTTCCTTGTGGTAGCTCCTGAAAGAAGCATAAACAGGGGAGCATTGAAGAATACCGTTTTTAATCCGTTGGGCAAGGACAGCTACCACATGGTAATGATGTACAGCTTGTCACAGCAGTATGGCTTCAGCCTTGATACACCGTTCAATGAGCTTCCCAAGCATATACATGATCTGCTTTTCTACGGCACAAAGGGTGAGAATGTTAAGATGCTCCAGCCTCCGTTTTCGCAGAAAAAGAACTGGATGGTAGGACGTGACAGGCCATTCTGGGGCTTTGTCCACGAACTGGAAAACTGGTACAGGCAGTATATCAGAAGGACATCAACTACAGAGGCATTTGAGCCCACCTTCATTAACGAGTGCATGATTGAAAAGGTGTGTCCTGAATGTAATGGTGCAAGATTGAAGAAACAGAGGCTTTCGGTCACAGTAGGTGGTAAAAGCATCGATGAGCTCAGCAGGATACAGTTGCCGGAGCTTTTGTCCTTCCTGAATTCACTCAGCTTCGGTGATGATATAAAGGATGTGGCAGAATCCGTCATCCGTGAAGTATGCACAAGACTTGAGCTTCTTATAGAGATAGGACTTCATTATATCAACCTTGGCAGGAGGAGCGACAGTATTTCAGGCGGTGAGATGCAGCGTATAAAAATGTCCACACAGATAAGCAGTGAGCTGATGGGTATGCTGTATGTAATGGATGAGCCCAGCATAGGACTGCATCCGCGTGACTCAAGCAGGGTCATCGATACGATGAAAAAGCTGCGGGATATCGGCAACACGGTTATTGTTGTGGAACATGACACAGACACTATCCGCAATGCCGATCATATTATCGAGATCGGCCCCGGCCCCGGTGTTCACGGTGGAAATATTGTAGCGGAGGGTACATTGGAGGACATCATGAATGAGCCTGCTTCGGTAACCGGCCGCTACCTTTCAGGGAAAGAGCACATACCCGTGCCGAGGGCGCGAAGAAATCTTGGAGATACTTTTATTTCAATACAAGGCGCCAGGGAAAATAACCTTAAAAATGTTGACCTTGACATACCACTTGGAGTATTTGTATGTATCACGGGAGTTTCAGGCTCAGGCAAGAGTTCACTTATCAACGAGATACTTTATAAACAGCTCAAAGTCAACAAAACCGGTGCCCGTATCGTTGCCGGAGAGCATGATTTCCTCTTTGGCACCGAGCTGCTCAATAATGTCATCAATATCGACCAGACTCCTATCGGCAGGAACAGCAAATCGAACCCGGCCACGTATATCGGCATTTACGACAAGATCCGAAAGCTGTTTGCATCACAGCCGGAGGCGATAGACAGGGGTTACAAGGAGATCGATTTCAGTCTGACCCATGCAAACGGTACGCGCTGCGAGCACTGCTCGGGCGATGGTATCATCGTGACAAACCTCCAGTTCATGTCGGACATAGAGACCATCTGTCCTGTGTGCAAGGGTGCAAGGTTCTCGGATGAAGGGCTTGAGATCAAGTACAGAGGGAAAAGCATAGCCGATGTTCTTGAAATGACGGTTGAAGAAGCACTTGAGTTTTTCAGGGATGAGACTTATCTGAAGCATAAGCTGGGTATAATGAATGAGCTCGGCCTCGGCTACATGCGCCTCGGACAAAGCTCTACAACGCTGTCAGGCGGTGAAGCTCAGAGGGTTAAGCTGGCATACGAGCTGGCAAAGATCAAAAGGGGAGCGCACAATCTGTACATACTGGACGAACCGACGACAGGACTCCACCTGTCAGACATCCAGAAGCTGCTGGACTGCCTTGGCAAGCTGGTTGACCAGGGACATACGGTGCTTGTCATAGAACATCACCTGGATGTGATCAAATCAGCCGACTATATCATAGATATGGGGCCTGAAGGCGGCAGCCAGGGTGGTTTCGTTGTCGCAGAGGGCACACCTGAGCAGGTAGCCAGGGTAGAGAGGTCCTATACGGGAAGGTTCCTGAAAGAAGTACTCAATCAGTAGGATCGGATAGCTCGATTTACAATTATTCATTAGCCGGGCAGATGCGGGCGCCTTTAGTTACAGGTAGTCTGCATCCACCCGGCTTTTATTTATTTTTAGAAAACCACGCGTTAGACGCGGGGTTCAGGAAAGCTTTAGCGGTGAGTATTAAAACTCCTTTTGATATAATGACTTTGCGGTCTGCCAACTGTAACTAATATGCAAGTATATGTGGTATCTCCTTTGCCTGAAGTATTATGATAGCGCACTACTCGTTATTTCAACTTTAGAACAGAATTACACTAAAAAATGGCTTATTTCATATATAACCTGTTAAAAATAAGGCTTATTCTTCATAATGCCCCGCAATTTCGTCCTATAATTGCAAAAACGGGTAGTGAGCTCCGGTTTAGATACTATATCCCTTCCGCAAATCTCAAACTGCCATCGCTTCCTTTACACATTCTCCAAGCAGTCAGCTAACAATAGATGACGATAACCCGTTTACGGGTGGCAAGAAATTATTCCCGTTAACAGGTAGCTGGTAGCAGGCTTATTACATATGGCAGGCTGTATCAACACCTTTTAGGCGTGGCCAGTAGTTAAGAGTTATGGCCGCTAATGAAAAACCATCAGCTAGGCCGGGTTAGGCCGGTGGATCATTGTTTGTGATAAATAATGATGTTTATCTGTATTTTTGCAGAAATCAATTATAAAGGATGCAGCTCATTATATGAATATATACAACATTTGATAAAAGTGTCCAATCTGCCTTAATTATCCTATATACTTGATATAGAGTAGTCGGATCATAAATTCAAATAACGGGGTGGAAATTATGAAATCGGGTTATAGGAAAACACTTGAATATAGAATACTTCGGAGACTTGCTTTTTTGTCTTTTTCTATATTTTTATTCGTGATGCTTTTTGGCTGTGCTGATGCCAGCAAGGGAAGCGACAGTAAAGATAGAGGCCAGGAAATTCAAAATGCGGGAGACAACATCAAAGCTGGTGGCGACTATAATTGCATAAATACAGATGGCGTTGACAATGACACAAGTACGGATAACGGCAGTGACAATGGCACAAGTACGGAAAACGGCAGTGACATTAACACAAGCACGGATAACGGCAGTGACTTATCCGCCTCTGATAAAAATGAAAGCCAGCCTATTGCAGTTAAAAACGAAGATATCACAAAATTAGGTATAGGTTTGCCGCTAGAGGAATCCAAGGTGATCGATCTTAAAGTTGAAAGCGGACTTATGGGAAGAAAAATGCCTTGTAAGGTTTATCTTCCGAAAGGCTACGGCGGTGGAGAGGCTTACCCGGTGTGGTATGGATTGCATGGCTATAGCTCGGATGAATCCATGTGGTTAAATCAAGTCGGTATTGGTGAAGCATCTGACAAATTTATTGAAAGTGGCGAGATCAAGCCAATGATCATGGTCTTTCCATATACCAAGGATGCAACTTTGAAAGAGATCAACAAGGATATGGAGGATGACGGGAAGCTTGGCGAGAGGAATATGGACCGGTTCATATGTGAGGAACTTGTGCCGTATATCGATTCACGGTACGATACTGTAATATTATCTGAAGGAAGATATATTGGCGGTTTTTCAATGGGCGGAATGATAGCTATTCGTATAGCATTCCACCATCCCGATATGTTCAGCAAAGTTGGCGGTTATAGTGCAGCTATGATCTCAGCTGATTACTCAGACAGACAGCTTGAGGAATGGTTGTTTCCATATGATAGTGTAGACAAAATACCTGACATCGTAAGCTTTGATGAAGAAAAAGGATTGGACAAGCTGACGGTTTACCTGGATTGCGGTACTAACAACGATCCCTTCCTGGAAGGGCTGGAGTCCTTATATGATGCACTGCAGAAGAGAGGCATAAAGTCGGAATTCCACGAGTATAATGGCGGGCACGATCTGGTGCATGTCACGGAATCTGTAAAGGAGCATCTGGAGTTTTATGTAGCAAAGAACTAGGTAGCAGAGCACCAAGCAGCAGTTCAGTAGACAGGCAGCGGCGTTGCTCCCAGGAGGTAGCAGAGCACCAAGCAGCAGTTCAGTAGACAGGCAGCGGCGTTGCTCCCAG
>CAZBEQ010000008.1:66113-87318 GCA_964490975.1 uncultured Oscillospiraceae bacterium
GAGGTAGCAGAGCACCAGGCAGCAGTTCAGTAGCCAGGCAGTAGCAGACCCATAGGTAGCAGCGTAGCACCTGGGTCCACGGTAATCATATGAAGCAAAAGAGGCACGAACCAGAAATCAACGGAAAGTACTAGGAACAAAGTATCCCACGAGTTATCCACCCATTAAGCAAATATTATGGCCAATATATCAAGTATAGGCCATAATAATAGCATATTAGATTGTCATAAAGCTACAAAAGCATTATTATGTGCATCTATTTATATAAAAGTGGACTATTCCTAAGATTTTGTCCAAGTGATTGTTCAAGATGGAGATTCTCATAGGTACTGGTTATTCGAGATCGATAAAGGGATTGCTGGCTAGAAATAGTTTACATGCGTAGGCCGTACACCTAGGTCGAGCATATCTCCCGCCTCTTTGAACCAAAGTGTTATAATGAATCATATCAGGAGTTGTATCATCTCAATAATGGAGGTTATCATGAAATACTATGTAGATGCAAATGCTGCGAAAGACGGCAATGGTTCGATTGACAGACCATTCCGACGGATCAACGAAGCCGCGAAGCTGGCGTTTCCCGGTGATGAAGTTCTGGTAGCACCGGGGGTTTACCGGGAATATGTAGATCCGATTCATGCCGGTACTGAGGATGCCTGTATCACTTATTCCAGTACTACACCTCTTGATGCTGTGGTCACCGGCGCGGAACAGATAAAAACCTGGCAGCATTATAATGAAAATGTCTGGGTATGTCGGATCGCAAACAGTGTTTTCGGTGAATACAACCCTTATACAACTTTAGTATATGGAGACTGGTATTTCGCGACGCCGAATAAACATACCGGCTGCGTTTATTTAAATGACAAGGCGCTGTATGAAGCCACTACTTTGGAAGAGTGTATCAGAGGGGATGTGTATGAATGCAGCTGGGTACCGGAGGAATCTGTTTATAAGTGGTATACCGAACAGGATACAGATGCTGATGAAACAGTCATTTATGCCAATTTCCAGGGCAGGGATCCAAATGGGGAAAATGTAGAGATAAATGTCCGCCGCAGGTGTTTTATGCCTTCTATAACCGGTATTGGTTATCATACGGTCAGGGGATTTAAAATCGATAAAGCTGCCACCACCTGGGCACCGCCTGCGGCTTTTCAGGATGGCATGATCGGTCCTCACTGGAGCAAAGGCTGGATCATTGAGGATTGTGAAATTTCAAACAGCAAGTGCGCCGGTATTTCTCTGGGCAAATATCTTGATCCTGACAACGATCATTACTTTACAAATAAATATGTAAAGAGTCCTACCCAGATGGAACGAGATGCGGTTTGCCGCGGCCAGTATCACGGATGGCTGAAAGAAACAATCGGAAGTCACATAGTTCGCCGCTGTAACATCCACCACTGTGAACAAGGCGGCATTATTGGCCGTATGGGTGGTGCATTTAGTATCATTGAGGACAACCATATCCACCATATCAATAATATGATGGAACTTGGCGGAGCAGAAATTTCCGGGATCAAAATGCATGCGGCAATTGATGTGGTCATGTGCTGCAACCATATCCACCATTGCACGATGGGGATCTGGTGTGACTGGGAAGCACAGGGCACGCGTATTACACAGAACCTGTTGCATGATAACCAGCGGCCATCGTATGCCAAAAATCTTCCGGGAAGCATGATGTCGCAGGATATATTTGTAGAAGTCAGCCATGGCCCTACGTTGATCGATAATAATATTCTGCTCTCAGACGCCAGCCTTCGTTTTGCGACGCAGGGCGTGGCTATGGTCCACAACCTCATCTGTGGTGCGTTGACCGATGTCGGCGGGGGAACAAGCTGGCGCTATACGCCATATCACATACCGCACCGTACGGAAGTGATGGGATTCATGACATTCCTTCATGGCGATGATCGTTTCTACAACAATATCTTTGTCCAAAAATGGCCTGCTGAAGACTATGTGACCTACAATGACCAAAGCGTAGAACCCAGGCGGGAAAACAGATGTGTCGGCACGCACGTTTTTGATGATTACCCAACCTATGATGAATGGATCGCGCAGTTCGATTTCTCCGAGCGTCCAAACATGATGGCTTTGGAGCCTGCTCATACAGGTCATCTGCCGGTCTGGAGCGAAGGGAATGTGTATGTGAACGGTGCCAGGCCATGTAAAAATGAAGTGAACGGTCTGTTCATTGAAAACAAGGATCCGAATCTTAAAATAGAACTGGTGGAAAATGACGGTCATTACTATCTGAACACAAATGTATATGATTACCTCAAGGACTTCAGTGATCGGATGATCCACACAGAAATTCTCGGCAAAGCCTTTGAACCGGAAGCATTCTTTGAAAACGCGGATGGAACACCGATACGCTTTGACACGGACTACTTTGGAAATCATCGTGGTATTCATGTTATCCCGGGTCCATTTGCATCACCTTATGATGAAAATAAACTATAATAATTTATCCTTTAAAAGCACAAAAAACAAAAAGACTTGAGTCTCAAGTCTTTTTGTTTTTTGTGGTCGGAGTGGCGGGATTCGAACCCACGGCCTCTTGGTCCCGAACCAAGCGCGCTACCAATCTGCGCTACACCCCGATTATTGTGCACTTTCGAAATCGCGCTTTATTATTTTAACACCAAAAAAGACTTAATGCAATGGTAAATTTGCTGAACGTAGAAAACACTCTCACAGCTATCATTAGCAGTTCTAGAAGTAATTTGACAGTGTTAGCACGGATTGCGTGGGTTTCGTACATAGTACAGAAAAATATGCTTTCAGGTGATGTCAAAAACATCGTCAACATTGGCATCCAAACCATCAAAGATAAAGGACTTAATTTTTTCTCCATGCTTGTATGTTTTAAAGCTGTCAACTTTATTATCCTTGAATCCGTATACCAGAACAGTCATGCTTTCAGCATCGACTACCCAGAATTCATGTACTCCTGACTGCATATAGGTATTTAGTTTATCTACCATATCTTTTGTCCTTGTACTGGGAGATAGTATTTCAACGACTAGCGAGGGGATACCCGTATACCTGCCTTTTGCATCTACTTTTTCTTCAATGTCACAGGCAATCAGCAAGTCGGGCTGAACAACGTCGGGAACCTTAAAACTAGCTTTATAAAGATGTACATCGAATGGCGCATAAAACACCTTGCATTTTTTACCCTTCAAATAACTGCTGAATATGAGATACAACGTTCCACTGATGACCTGATGATTGACATTAGGAGAACCCAACAGAATTATTTCACCATTGATATACTCCATCCTGGCATCACTGTTTTCATATATCTCCAGGAATTCTTCGTACGAAACTTTTTTGTTAACTTGGTATTCTAACGCCTCTTCGCATAAAGCGGAATCCTGGTTGTATGAAGTATAAGGAACAAGCCTCACTGCATTTCTGCCATTTTTTGTGATGACTATTTCCTGTCCATCAACTGCTGAATCCAGGTATTTTCCAAGGTTGGTTTTAAACTCTGTGGCTGTAATGGTTGTTTTCTCATCTAAATTTTGCATCTTCATCACCCCGTGCGATAATGTTAACATATCATTCGATATAAGTCAAGAAATCGTACTATACTAAATGATATTACATTATATACCTTTACGTGGAATGTATGGTAAATTATAATATAATGATGTACAATAATATAGCACATCAACGAGAATTATTAAAATATTTTAGGAGCTAACTGAATGATCGGTTTTAAACTACCACCCGATTTTTTGATGGGGAGCGCAACCTCCGGGCTGCAGATTGAAGGCGGAGATAAGAATAACTCCTGGTATGCATGGTGTAATACTCCCGACCGTATCAAGGATGGCAGTAATTGTATTCGTGCTGCCGATCATTGGAACAGGTATGCTGAAGATATAGCCATCATGAAGGAGCTTAACCATGATATTTATCGTATGGGTATCGAATGGAGCAGGATCGAACCCGAGCAGGGCAGGTTTAGTCAAACAGCTATAGATCACTATCGCAGTGAAATCGAATTACTGCTTAAAAACAACATTAGGCCGTTAGTTACATTGCATCACTTTTCAAATCCCTTATGGCTGGAGGAAACCGGCGGGTGGGGAAACCCTGATGTTGTTGAATATTTTACAGCTTATACAAGGTTTGTTGTAAACAATCTTGGTGATCTGGTCAGCGATTGGGTTACAGTAAATGAACCCAATGTTTTTCTAGCTTATGGATATGCCTATGGTACCTGGCCACCGGGTAAAAACAATTTTCCGTTACTTTTCAGAGCGCTTCGGCACATGATACAGGCTCATATCTGCTGTTACCGAGAGATTCATAAAATCAGGACTGACAGAGAATTTGCAGGGGAAACATTAGTCGGAATTGCCTATCATCTTGTACTCTTCGAGGCTGAAAGCAACAGCCTGCGCAATAGAGTACCAACATGGCTTTACAAATATCTTTTTCAGGATTTATTCCTTGAGGGCTTCAACAGAGGAAAAATGAAGCCTCCGCTGGGGTTGGGAGGCTATGTGGACAGAAGAGGGAAATATTACGATTTCATAGGGATCAATTATTACACCCGGAATCTTATCCGCTTTAAGTGGGATCCTGCTAATTTATTCGGAGAGCTTACAACAAAGGAAAAAGCTCCGATAAATGACGTCGGCGCGGAAATCTATCCTGATGGGCTTTATGAGATTTGCCTCGAATGCTATGAGAAGTATAACGCCCCAATCTTTATTACTGAAAATGGAGTATGTGATTCAAGTGATAAAGTGCGGGCAAAATTTATTTATGACCATTTAAAACAAATAGCACGGCTGATTGATGAAGGAATACCGGTAAAACGTTATTATCACTGGTCGCTGATAGATAATTTCGAATGGGAATATGGAGAAAGTGTTAGGTATGGCCTGGTTTACAACAACTTTGATACACAGGTGCGAACTATACGGGCAAGCGGCCGGTTTTACGGAGAAATCTGCGGGGAAAAAGCTGTTACACAGGAGATGCTAGATAAGTATTTGTAATAGAAGGTTTATTGTCGCTTCTTTGATCCTGAATGTATTGGTGATTTGGTGCTTGAACTCGGTATGAAAGCTGTTGAAAATCTGGAGCCGTCTCAAATACAGGAGCGTTGGTTCAGCAAACAGAGAGAAGGTATGAGGGCATTTGAGCAGGTCCATATAGTTAGACTAGTGAAGCCTTAAGTTGTTTTCTTTTAATGGTTGCATCATAAGTTGCAATTTTTGACTTTTTTCATCCTTTGGTACTAAAATGTGATACAATATTCTTTACATTCGGATGTTCCCGGAGATTTTTAATTACACTATTTTAGTATTAGGATGATATAACTGAATGCGACTAAATAAAAACAAAGATTCAGCAGCAATGTTCCTCATAATGGAGGGCATTATCTATACAATGGTTTTAAACCTATATAATCCGTTTACTCAGATGTTCGCCAAAAGAATGGGTGGGGGAGATCTCCATACTACTTTGATAAATTCTCTCCCTCCGCTTACGGCAATTTTTCTGCTGCTGCCTGCCGGTATACTGATCGAGCGGCTCAATAGGAAGAAACAGACAGTAATGTTTCTGCTGTCAATTATAAGCCTGTTTTATGCGACTATAGCCTTTGTGCCGATGATACCGCATGAAGCGAAGGTTATGATTTTTGTTATACTGATAGGCTTGATGAACGGTCCGGGGTCATTGTACCTCACTACCTGGCAGTCCTTTTTTGCAGACAATTTTGAGGGCTTCTACGCTTCGAGACTGTATACAATGAGGAGTAAGTACAGTGCTCTTTTCGGACTTGTAACAGTGCTTGTGACCGGTCTTCTTCTTACTAAAATACCCAAAACAGATGCGGAGAGACTAATTCTCTATCAGATTTTTTATGGTGTTTGTTTTCTACTCACAGTTCTGCAGATACTGCTTTTTTCAAGAGTCAAAGGGCAAAAGACTGTTACGCCCGGAATAGCTGAGCTGCAGACAAAGCATGATCTGAAATATGAGAACCGGAAGGACAATGAGCCGAAGAAGAAAATGCGCCTGTTCAACAAAGAGGACTTCGCAGGTATGCTCAAAAACAAGAAATTTCTGCTGTTCTGCCTTTGCGGTTTTGTATTCCATATGGCATGGCAGATGGCATGGCCTTTGTTCTTTATATATTTTTCCGACTATGCGTACCTTAATGAGCTCCAGATCAGCATTGTCAATCTCTCATCCGGTGTGACACAATTTCTGACATTTTCATTATGGAACAAGCTGATTGAGAAGAAGGGCGGAAGCATGGTAATTATAGTAGGTGCTGCAGGGCTTGCTGTGTCTCCTTTTATATACACTTTTTCAGTGGGCTTTCCCGTTATAATTATGCAGAGCATATTTGCGGGAGCATTTCAGGCGGCCTTTAATGTGACCTTGTTCATTTGCCTGCTTGAAACTCTGCCATTAGAGAAAAAGACTGTATATATAGCAGTTTTCAATACACTCACAAGCCTGACCGGTTTTGTCGCTCCGCTTATAGGCCTGTGGGTACTTAACATGACCGGCATATATATTGCCATGGCAATAGACGGTATCTTCAGAGTCGCCGGAACCTTGCTGTATCTGGTTCGTTGGCTGAAGGGCAGGGATAAAGGCCTTTCTAAAACAGTAAATGCTGACAAAAGTTTAGCAAGCTGATGAATTGATGATGTGCAATAATTGGATATTATATGATAGTATGATAGACTTTAGATTAGAAACCTGATGATAGAGGTGCGAAATTAATGAATAGACCTATAATTGGCATACCGATGGGAGATCCGGCGGGAATTGGACCGGAGATCATTTTGAAAGCACTGCGGACAAAAAGCCTTTATGATGAATGCAAGCCGCTGGTGATAGGAAGTCTGGCGGTTCTTGACAAAATGGAGCAGATTATCGGCACAGGCTGTCGGTTCAACGCTGTAAAAGAGCCGGAGGATGGACGGTATGAGCATGGCACCATAGATCTCATCGATCTGGACAATGTCGATCTTGACAGGCTTCAGTTCGGCAAGGTACAGGCTCAGGCAGGGCGGGCGGCATATGAGTACATAGAAGCAGCATCAAAGCTGGCGATGGCCGGAAAAATCACTGCAATAGCTACGACTCCGATAAACAAGGAGGCAATAAAGGCAGCAGATGTGGCGCAGACAGGCCATACAGAAATACTCGCGGACCTTACGGGGACACATGATCCTCTGACGATGTTCCAGGTGCGGACACTCAGGGTGTTCTTCCTTTCGAGGCATGTATCTCTCAGAAAATCATGCGATATGGTCACAAAGGAGCGGCTGGTGGATTACATAAGCAGATGCTGCAAAGCGCTCGAAATGCTTGGACTGACATCTCCGACACTTGCGGTGGCAGGCCTCAATCCCCACAATGGCGAACACGGTTTATTTGGTGATGAGGAAGGCAGGGAAATAGAACCCGCAATAAATGAAGCGGCAGCAAAGGGTATCCCCGTTGTCGGTCCGGTTCCTGCTGACTCAGTGTTCCACCAGGCACTGCACGGGAAATACGGCGCTGTTTTGTCCCTTTATCACGACCAAGGGCATATTGCCACTAAAACGCTGGATTTTGAGAGAACTATTTCTCTTACTATTGGCATGCCTTATCTCAGAACCTCTGTCGATCATGGCACGGCCTTTGATATTGCCGGAAAAGGCATTGCAGGAGCAGTCAGCATGGAGGAGGCAATAAGGCTTGCGGCTCTTTATGGACCCGGATATCAGGCAGTCTGAACGAAACTTAGCCTTGAATGCAACCTTGCCAGAACAGATCCGGTCAGAACAAGAGCCTGACAGTGAGCATAACCCGGATAGCGAGCAGAACCCAGATAGCGAACAAAACCCGGCATTACATAATAAACGTTGAAAAGAAATCAACTTGAACAGACCCGACATGAGCGGATAAACAACATTTGGCCCATAGGCATTGCTAAATAGTGCTTATTTGGGTATATTATTGTGAGAGGAAATATTCGTACTTTTTGGAGGTTTATGTGTCAGTAATTATTAGGGATGATATACTGCAGAGCGTAGAAAAGCCTGCCAGATATACAGGCGGTGAACTTAACAGCATAATGAAGGATCCGTCAAAGGTGGATATCAGGTTTGCGTTCTGTTTCCCTGATGTGTACGAGGTAGGAATGTCGCATCTCGGAATGAGGATACTTTACGGTCTGCTCAACGAGCGGGAGGATACTTACTGTGAAAGGGTATTTGCACCATGGACTGACATGGAGGCAAGGATGCGGGAAAACAGGATCCCGCTTTTTTCGCTGGAAACCCGCGATGCCGTAGGCAATTTTGATATAGTCGGCTTTACGCTGCAATATGAGATGAGTTATACCAACATACTCAATATGCTCGATTTGGCGGCTATCCCGATCTTACGGACGGACAGGAAAGAGGGACAGCCCTTTGTATGCGCCGGCGGGCCGTGCGCCTACAATCCCGAGCCTCTTGCGGATTTTATTGATTTTTTCATGATGGGTGAAGGCGAGGAAATCATAAATGAAGTAATGGATGTATATAAGCAATGGAAGAAAGAAGACGCTCCAAGAGACGAATTCCTGAATAGAATAGTTAATATAGAAGGCATATATGTTCCTGGCTTTTACGAGCCTGTTTACAAAAACGACGGCACCCTTGAAGGTGTTCCGCCTGTGAAACCTGCATATCCTGCGAGGATCATGAAAAGGATCATAAAGGATATGGACAGTATATACTTTCCGGAAAAAGCAATTGTACCGTATTTGAACATAGTGCATGACAGGATCATGCTGGAATTGTTCCGTGGCTGTACAAGAGGGTGCAGGTTCTGTCAGGCGGGCTATATATACAGACCTGTAAGGGAGAGAACGCCAAAGAGGCTGATGGAGCTGGCAAAGAAGCTGCAGGATAGTACCGGCTACGAGGAGATATCTCTCACATCGCTCAGTACGAGTGACTACTCAGGCCTACCGGAGCTGACGGAACAGCTGATCAACGAAATGGAGCCCAAGAAGGTCAATCTGGCTTTGCCGTCGCTTCGAATAGACTCTTTCTCCCTCGACCTGATGGAAAAGGTGCAGAAGGTGAGGAAAAGCGGCCTGACATTTGCGCCGGAGGCCGGAACTCAGAGGCTCAGGGATATTATTAACAAGGGCGTGACGGAGGAGGATCTGCTCAATTCCGTGGGAATGGCTTTCAGGGGTGGGTGGAACGGTGTCAAGCTATACTTTATGATAGGCCTGCCGTTTGAAACAATGGAAGATGTCGAAGGAATCGCTAAGCTTGGCAGAACTGTCGTGGAAGAATATTTCAAGATACCGAAGGAACAGAGAGGCAAAGGCATGGAAGTCACAATAAGCGCAGCTTCCTTTGTGCCCAAGCCATTTACACCGTTCCAGTGGGAGGCGCAGGACAGTATAGGCACTCTGAGAGAGAAACAGAGATTTTTAAGGGATAAAATCAGGGACAGACATTTGAAATACAGCTGGCATGACCCTGAAGTGAGCCTGCTTGAGGCAGTTTTTGCAAGAGGCGACAGAAGGACGGGCAAGGTGCTGGCCAGGGCATGGGAATTGGGCTGTAAATTTGACAGCTGGGGTGAGCATTTCAAGTTTGATGCATGGTTGAAGGCCTTTGATGATTGCGGGATAGACCCGGCATTTTACGCTAACAGGAAGAGAAGCGATGACGAAGTGTTCCCGTGGGATCATATAGATGTGGGAGTTTCAAAGAAACACCTGCTTCGTGAGAAACAGCGAGCTGAAAAGGGAGAAGTGACACCAAACTGCATGATTTCCTGTGCAGGCTGCGGCGCTGCAGTATTTGGTCAGGGTATATGCGTGGATGGGAGGGATGGAGATGAATAGTATACGTGTCAGGTTTTCAAGAGGAGAGACTGTGAAATTCATATCCCATCTTGACCTTATGAAGGTGTTTGAACGGGCAATCAGGCGTTCGGGCCTTCCCATTGCTTATTCAAAGGGGTTCAATCCACATCCTCATATGGTATTCGGACTGCCGCTTTCGGTAGGAATGACAAGTGATTGTGAGTATGCCGATTTTGAACTGGTAAGTGTGGTTGAACCTCAAGAGTTTGTACATAAGCTTAATTCTTCGCTGCCGGAGGGTATCAGAGTTTCGACTGCGGTTGAGAACAATTCCAAAAAGAACATAATGGCTTTGATAAGTGGTGCGGACTACTTGCTGCACATATTTACCGATGAACAGCTGCCTTGTGAAAAAGCTGCGGAAGGCCTTAAGGATATGCTGAAACGTGATAGTATCAAGGTTGACAAGGAATCCATAAACAAGGATGGGAAAAAGGTCATTAAAGAAATTGAGATCAGGCCATTGATTCTTGATGCGTCTGTAGAGGCGCTTGAAACTCCGCCTCCCGGATATGAGGGCTTTTGTCATGCATATGTCCTTAAGGCAAGACTGAAGGCCGGCAGTGAAGCAAATCTCAGACCCGATCTGTTCATTAAGGCTTTGACCCGGCAGTGGGGAATTCAAGCTGCTGCTGTGAGGATGCATCGCAGCGCATTATATGCAGGAACTGCCGGCAGGATGACAGATCCTTTGGATAAGGCTTATCTTGCCTGATTATATGATATGAGGTGTTGTATTGAGTAAACAGTTGATTGCAGACATCAGTAATGGTGTAAGCAGAGTTGCTCTGCTGGAGGATGACGATCTGGCGGAGGTATATATTGAAAAACCGGGATCAGAGAGAATGGTCGGTAATATTTACAGAGGAAAGGTCAGCAGTGTTCTTCCGGGAATGCAGGCGGCATTTGTAGATATTGGATATGAAAAAAATGCATTTCTTTATTCAGGTGACATAATTGCAAAAAAGGAATACAGCGAGGATGATGAAGACTCTGCCCAGGAGACCAGGGATTATAATATCGGCGAGCTGATCAAAGCCGGACAGGAACTGACCGTACAGGTCATAAAGGAGCCGATCGGTTCGAAGGGGCCCAGGGTGACAACGAACGTCACATTGCCGGGCAGACACTTGGTATTGCTGCCTGATGCTGATTATACCGGCGTGTCCAGAAGAATAGAAAATGAAGGCGAGAGGGCAAAGCTCAAAAGGTTTGCGGATAATTTGAAACCAAAGGGCATGGGGCTTATCGTACGGACGGCATCAGAAGGCATGGAGGAGCAGGATTTTGTAGACGATCTGGGCTTTCTGCTAAAGCTTTGGGACAGTATCCTGGAGAAGGAGAAAAGCGGGTCGGTGCCCAGGTGCATGCACAGGGACCTAAACCTTGTATATAGGATAGTGCGCGACCTTTTTACCAGGGATATAGATAAATTTATAATAAATGACCGGGGCCAGTATGAAAAGGTTCTGGAACTGATGGATATCGTGTCTCCGACTCTAAAAAACAGAGTCGAGTACTTCGGAAAGGATTACGGCCTTTTTGAATTCTATTCGCTTGAAGCAAAGCTTACGCGGGCATTGTCAAGAAAGGTTTGGCTCAAATGCGGGGGCTATCTTGTGATCGACAAGACTGAAGCTCTTACAGTTATAGACGTTAATACGGGAAAGTACGTAGGCGGCAGCAATCTTGAGGATACAGTATTGAAAACTAATATGGAAGCAGCTGTTGAGATAGCTAAGCAGCTGAGACTTCGCGATATTGGCGGGATCATCATAATTGATTTTATAGACATGCATGAGCACGAACATCAGCAGATGGTGATGGACTCACTCAAGCAGGCCTTGAAAAAGGACAGGACGAAATCGACAGTGGTTGGCATGACGGGACTTGGTCTGATTGAGATGACAAGGAAAAAGGTGAGGCAGGAATTGTCAACTGTTATGCATGTCGATTGTCCGTGCTGCGATGGGACGGGTAAAGTACCTGTAAATGATGAGAAGGCAAGGAGTAAGTAGTAGAATGTATAGTGGTTATGCAGTAAAAATAACGAGGCGAAGTGTTAAAATTGGCGTTGACATTTAGTTGCACCATGTGTTAAAATATTTCGGTAACCGCTCGGCCAAGGCATTAAAATGCTGATTCGACAGAAATAGCTGCCTATAGGGTCCGGCGAGTCTGTTAGCAGGAGGTATATATCATGTACGCAGTAATTGAGACAGGTGGCAAGCAGTACAAAGTGCAGGAAGGCGATGTTGTATTCGTTGAGAAGCTCGATGCGCAAGACGGAGCAGTCATCAATTTCGACAAGGTCCTGGCTGTATCGAATGAGGGCAACGTTACTTTCGGAAAGCCGTTGGTAGCCAATGCAAGTGTATCTGCAAAGGTAATCGGGCAGGGCAAGGAAAAGAAGGTAATCGTTTTCAAGTATAAGGCGAAGAAGGGCTACAGGAACAAGACCGGACACAGACAGCCTTTCACAAAGGTACAGATCGAAAAGATCAGTGTTTGATAATGATTAGGATAGTTATATCGAGGAATTCTGCAGGTTCTATCGCCAGTATCAGGATCAATGGACATTCAGGCTATGCAGAGGAAGGATCAGACATTATCTGCTCGGCGGTGTCGGTCACAGCATATACGGCAGGCGGCGCACTTGAAGATCTTGCGGGACTGAAGAATTGTTACAGTGAAGGCAATGGTCATATGACAATACGTCTTCCTGTGGATATGGACGATCAGCAGACAAAAACTGCGGCAATCATAATGGAAACGACGGCGATAGGCTTCAAACAGATAGGACTTTCATATGGTAAGTATGTTTCGGTAATGGATGAGGAGGTGTAATCCGATGATTAAAATCAATCTTCAGTTGTTTGCTCATAAAAAAGGAGTCGGCAGCTCAAGGAACGGCCGTGACAGTGCGGCACAGAGGCTCGGTGTCAAGAGGGCTGACGGACAGTATGTACTGGCAGGCAACATCCTGGTCAGACAGAGGGGTACTAAGATCCACCCCGGAGAAAATGTTGGAATAGGCAAGGATGACACCCTTTTTGCTATGGCAGAAGGCAAGGTCAGATTTGAGAGAATGGGCAAGGACAAAAAGCAGGTAAGTATAGTAACAATGTAATAAGCAAAAAATAAGTCCCGGCACATAAAGGCCGGGACTTTTTGCATATGGAGGTATTTCAGGCATGTTCATCGATCGCGCCAGTATACATATAAAAGCAGGTGACGGAGGCAACGGTATCGTTTCATTCCACAGGGAAAAGTATGTTGCGGCAGGAGGACCTGACGGTGGTGACGGAGGAAAAGGCGGCGACATCCTCTTTGTTGTTGATGAGAGTCTCAGAACGCTCATCGATTTCAGGTATAAAAGAAAATATCACGCTGAGCCCGGCGACGATGGCGGCGCAGCCAGACGTACAGGTAAAAGCGGCAAAGATACGGTTATCAAGGTGCCCCCGGGAACTATAGTCAAAGACACTCAGACGGGACGAGTCCTTGCAGATATGGTGGAACCGGGTCAGGAAACTCTTGTAGCCAAGGGTGGTAAGGGAGGCGCGGGCAACCAGCACTTTGCCACATCGACAAGGCAGGTGCCCAGCTTTGCCAAGCCCGGAGATCAAGGTGAGGAATTCGATGTGGAGCTTGAACTCAAGCTCATAGCTGATGTTGGCCTCGTTGGCTTCCCGAATGCGGGTAAATCCACTATCCTTTCCATGGTTTCCGCAGCAAAACCTAAAATCGCAGATTATCCGTTCACGACTCTTGAGCCCAATCTTGGGGTGGTTAGTGTCGGAGAGGGTACAAGCTTTTTGATGGCGGACATACCTGGGTTGATAGAAGGAGCTCATGAGGGTGTAGGGCTGGGTTTTGACTTCCTCAGGCATGTGGAACGAAACAGGCTGCTTTTGCATGTGGTAGATGTGGCTGGCGTTGACGGACGTGATCCATTAAGTGATTTTGAAAAAATCAATGAAGAGCTCCGGCAATATAATCCTAAGCTTGCAGCGAGGCCTCAAATCATAGCAGCTAATAAGACAGACCTGCCGGAGGGCAAGGAGAACCTGCCCGGCTTTGTTGAAGCCATCGAGGCGAAGGGCTACAAGGTATTCCCGATATCGGCGGCATCCAACAGCGGAGTTAGGGAATTGATGCAGTATATAGCAGCTCAGCTCAGAGAGCTGCCGGAAACAATGCCGATCATGGACGAGGTAAAGGATGTTGTTTACAAGGCTGAGGAAGAGCAGCCGTTCACGGTGCGCAAAGAAGGAAATGTCTTTATCGTTGAGGGAAGCTGGGTCAGAAAGCTGGTCGGATCGACCAACTTCGGCATTTATGAGTCGCTCCAGTATTTCCAGCGCTCACTGAGGACAAAGGGTGTTATCGACGCTCTTGAGCAAATAGGGATCAATGAGGGAGATACGGTAAAGATCTACGATATAGAGTTTGAATATATGAGATAGTTAGGAGATAAGGTATGCTCACAAGCAAGCAAAGAAGTTATTTAAGAAGTCTGGCAAATACTATGGAACCTATATTCCAGGTAGGTAAGGGCGGGATTGGTGAGAATCTGATCAAACAGTTCAACGATGCTCTGCAAGCAAGAGAGCTTGTAAAGGCAACAGTGCTGAGAAATTCGGAGGCCGGGGCGCGTGAATTGGGGGATGAGATCGCCGAAATAGTCGGAGCTGATGTTGTCCAGGTCATCGGAAACAGGTTCGTACTCTACAAGGAATCAGAAAAGCACAAGGAGATCACCTCTGCTTTGTCAATGATCCGATAATTTCAGAATAGATGTCGGAAGAATGCTTTTTCCAGTTTTCACATACCGACAATGCATCTTTCTTTGTACCGACTGCAGCTTTTAATTCAATGAGGGGGAAGCCTTTCTCCCTCATTTTGCATATCACGGTAAATTTATTTTCACTCTCCGGAATATAGTCGGCTGTAATAAGCGAATCTTCAACTATTTCCTTGCGGGCATCCGGCACGGTCTTGTCAAGCTGTTTTTTTATACCTGGCGCAATTAGCTCAATAAAGTACTGCAGCGTTTTATTGCCCGATTCTGTAAGGACATAGCTCCCCGATGCTTCACCGGAGTATTCATCAGCCGAGGCTTTTGATGCGCCTTTATCAGCAGCATGACGTATGAGCTTACTGTCGCACAGCTCATTAAAGCACTGCTGGAACATGAAGTAGTTCATCAGGCGCGTTTCAAGCACTAGCTTTGTTATTGTGCCATTGCTGACGGGTATGTTCAGCCTGTGCAAAATGTACATTATAATAAGCTTGTTTTGAACTATTTCCTTACTGCTGCCGAGTGGATTCATCCGAACCTCCTGGTGTATTATCAAAGGTAGCATAATGTATAAATTATAGCATATTGTTTATGTATCTACTATTCATATTTCCTGTAAATACCGACGTATATCATAAGTAAAGAAAATGGCAACCTAATATATGGTTAAAACGCTGTAACTGTGGTATTATTATGATGCTTAAACACAAAGGAGAAACCTGATGCACAAGCAAGAAGAGCTTTTGCAGTTACTAACAGGACTTGGCGCGTCGTTTATAGGATTTTCAGATGTGAGCGGCAAGACGGCTTGCAGCTTCAAAAGCCTGCATTACGCGGCTACTATCGGTTTGCGTTTATCCGATTCAATAATAGATGAGATAACTGACAAACCGACCTTCACTTATTTTCACCATTACAGGACAGTAAATGCCATGCTTGACCAGATAGCCCTCAGGGGTACCATGTTCATACAGCAGTGTGGCTTTGATGCAGTTGCAGTGCCTGCCTCACAGACTGTAAATGATATGGGTGATCCGTACATGGGAGTATTTCCACACAAAACAGCTGCTGTCCTATCCGGTTTGGGCTGCATCGGCAGAAACGGTCTCTTCCTCCACAGAGAGTATGGTCCGAGGGTGAGACTTGCTACTATACTGACCGATATGCCTCTCGTATCATGTGAAAGCAGGATCGAAAATATGTCCCTGTGTTCCGGATGTGATCTGTGTGTAAGGGCATGTCCGGCTATGGCTTTAACCGGCAGGGACTGGAGTGAAGGAATGGACAGGGATGAAATCGTCGATGCAAAGGCCTGCAGCGACTACATGAACAGCAAATTCAAGCATATCGGACGCGGTTCGGTGTGCGGCATCTGTATCAGAGTTTGTCCGGTACGGATAAAAGGAAAACATAACCAGTAAACTAACTTGTATAAATCTGTAGAAAAACACAGGGGGGATTTACGATGGTAAAAAAAGAAATCATCGCTATGCTGCTTGCCGGTGGACAGGGAAGCAGACTCGGGATCCTGACAAAGAAAGCAGCAAAGCCTGCGGTACTTTTCGGCGGAAAGTACAGAATCATTGATTTCTCACTAAGTAATTGTATTAATTCCGGTATAGACACAGTGGGAATCATGACTCAATACCAGCCACTCAAACTAAACAACCATATCGGTATCGGAAAGCCTTGGGATATGGACAGGATGAATGGAGGCGTCACTATATTATCGCCTTTCATGAAGGGAAGCAGCGGTGAGTGGTACAAGGGTACTGCAAACGCAGTCAGCCAGAACCTGGATTATGTTGATAAGATCGCGCCTAAATATGTCATCATCCTATCAGGCGACCACATATACAAAATGGACTACTCTGAAATGCTGAAATTCCATGTTAAGAATAATGCAGAGGCAACGATCTCTGTAATAGATGTTCCCTATGAGGAAGCATCAAGATATGGCATAATGAGCAGCGATGAGAATGGACGGATTTACGAATTTGAGGAAAAGCCCAAAAATCCTAAAAGCACTTTGGCATCAATGGGTGTTTATATATTTACCTGGGATGTACTGAGAGAATATTTGATACGTGATGAGCAGGAGAACAAATCTGAACATGACTTCGGCAAAGACGTTATTCCGGCAATGCTTGCAGAAGAAAGACGTCTATATGCCTATAGATTTAAAGGCTACTGGAAGGACGTTGGAACGATACAGGCTTTTTGGGAGTCAAACATGGATCTGGTCAAGAGAGTACCCGAATTCAATCTTTATGACCCGGAATGGAAGACGTATACCCCAAATCCGGTCAAGCCTCCGCACTATGTTGCACCGTCCGGCAGCATAAAGACATCTGTTATAGCTGAAGGGTGTATGATTTACGGCAAGGTCAGAAATTCAGTGCTATTTCCTGGCGTTGTTGTTGGTAAGGACACATTGATAGAGAATTCGATAGTAATGTCCAATGCCGAGGTAGGAGAAGGCTGTGTCCTTGATCACTGCATCATTGGTGAGGGCTCACTTGTCGGCAACCGGATCAGGATTGGCTTCGGTGAAGATATACCAAATGAGGACAAACCAAGCATATACAACTCAGGGATCACTGTTGTGGGAGAAAGAGCCGAGATTCCTGACGGCACAGTCATGGGAAAAAATGTAATGATCGATATGAATGCCCAGCAGGAGGATTTCTGCTGTAATACAATACCATCAGGGTCCAGTATATATAAGGGCGGTGAGTGTGAATGACAAATACGATGGGTTTGATACTTTCAGGCTGGAAAAAGCCCGAGCTGAAGGATCTTTCGTACATAAGGTCCGTATCAGCAATACCTTTTGCAGGAAAATACAGAGCAATAGATTTCATATTATCCAATATGGTAAACTCAGGTATAAAAAATGTCGGCGTACTTACCCAGTATAGCTTCAGGTCATTGATGGATCACCTTGGCTCAGGCAAGGAGTGGGATCTTGACAGAAGGTACGACGGCCTGTTCATATTCCCACCGTCCCTTTCGGATGATGAGAGCGGCTGGTACAAGGGCAGCGCTGATGCAATGTACAACAACCTGTCCTTTCTTAAGCGAAGCAATGAGGAATTTGTAGTTATATCCCAGGGAAACAGCATTTTCAAAATGCAGTTAGATGGGATGCTGGAGTACCATTTATCTGCTAATGCCGATATAACAATGGCGTATAGAAAGATGTACGACTATAGCAAAGCAGACCTGTCGAACCTTGGTATATTAAAGCTTGATGAAAACAACAGAGTAGTCGACCTTCAGGAAAAGCCGCTCCATCCACAGTCTGACCTTGCTTCGATAGGTGTTTACATGATCAGAAGGACTTTGCTCATCTCTTTGCTTGAGGAATGTATAGCCCATGGCGATTACGATCTTGTAAAGGATATATTGATCAAAAAGCTCGGTAAGCTTAACATTTATGGATATGAATTCAAAGGCTACTGGCGTAATATCAGCTCTGTCAGCAATTATTACAGATGCTCTATGGATATGTTGAACCCAGAGGTAAGAGAGGAACTCTTTGACAAACACTGGAAGATATATACCAAGGTCAAGGATGAGGCACCGGCAAAGTACAATGAGGAGGCTGAGGTCAGGAATTCCATCATTGCCGACGGCTGCTTTATAGAGGGCGTTGTGGAGGACAGTGTACTTTTTAGAGGGGTAACAGTAGCAAAGGGAGCTGTGATAAGAAACAGTATTGTAATGCAGGGCTCGGTGATAGAGGAGAATGCTTCGCTCAATTATGCTATCCTTGATAAAAATGTTGTATTGACAAAAGGTAAATATCTTAAAGGTGAATGTGATTATCCGGTAGTTGTGAGTAAAAAGTCAAAAGTTTAGTCTTTTGTCAGACGGTCTTGAAGCGATTTTGCGGGAAGGGCCGTCTGATTATTTCTCAGGCTGTTTTATGTCTAATGAATAGGGGTGCGCGTTTATGGTAAATCTGGCTAGCTTTGTTGTACGAAAATCGGGACGGAAGTGGTCTGCATAATAGGACCCAGCGGATCAGGTAAAAGTACGATGCTCAGGTGCCTGAACCACCTTGAAAGGATAACCAGCGGGCGCATTTACATCGAAGATGAAATAATAGATGAGATAGAAGACGGAAAGAACCAGCTCAAAGTATCGCAGAAGAAGATTTCGGAGCTGTGCACTGAACTGGGTATGGTGTTCCAGCGCTTCAACCTGTTCCCGCACATGACTGTTTTAGAAAATATAATTGAGGCTCCTATGACTGTCCAAAAGGTACCAAAGCAGGAGATAACGCAAAAAGCGATCAAACTTCTTGAGAAGGTTGGTTTGGTTGATAAAAAGGACGAATTTCCGTCCAGACTGTCGGGCGGTCAACAGCAGAGGGTCGCTATTGCAAGGGCGCTTGCTATGGAACCTAAGATAATGCTTTTCGATGAACCAACATCAGCGCTTGACCCGGAGCTGGTTGGAGAGGTGCTTGAGGTCATGAAGGATCTGGCAAGGGAAGGCATGACGATGCTGGTCGTAACACATGAGATGGGCTTCGCACGGGAAGTCGGCAGCAGAGTTATCTTCATGGATAACGGCGAGATCAAGGAAGAGGGAAAACCTGAAGAGATATTCTCAAACCCCAAAAATGAAAGGACAAGATCATTCTTGCAGAAGGTTCTCTGATAAATGTCCAAAAAACTGAAAGGACAAGGTCATCCTTGCAGAAGGTTCTCCGATAAATGTCCAAAAAACTGAAGGCAGATATGATACTGCTGGCAATAACCGTGATTTGGGGCGCATCCTTTCCGATTATGAAAATCGTACTGGAATACATTCCGGCATATGCGTACCTGACAATGAGGTTTTTGCTGGCAGCATTCGTATTGTCAGCTATCTACCATAAAAGATTCAAAAAATTCAGTAAAAAGACTTTGTTATATGGATGCATTCTTGGAGTATTTATGTTCGGAGGAATGGCATTCCAGGTTGTTGGCCTATATACCACATCCGCCTCGAATTCAGGCTTTATAACAGGCCTTAACGTCGTAATGGTGCCTATCATATCAGCTGTTATTCTCAAGAAAAAGCCGGACAGGGCATCGATCATCGGAGTTACCGTGGCTTTTGCCGGGTTGTTTTTCCTATCCGGAGGCTTGAAATTCGACTTCAATTTTGGGGATTTTCTTACATTTCTCTGTGCTATATGCTGGGCGTTACAAATAACATTCATTGACAGGTTTACGCAGACGGAGGATGCATCACTGCTTGCAATCATGCAGCTGGTCGTCACCGGGCTGGCCAGTTCAGTACTCTGGATGACTGCAGATTTCGGCAAACCCATGGTCATTAACAGTACAGTTATTATGATACTTCTTTTTACAGGTATTCTGGGGTCTGCTCTTGCTTTTGGAGGACAGACAATAGCCCAGAAGTATACGACACCTACTCATACATCTCTGATATTTACTGCAGAGCCTGTCTTTGCAGCAATATTCGCAATGGTCATTCCAAATGCGGACGGCCTTACTGAAATCCCATCGTTGACAAAGGCAATCGGTTGCCTGATGATACTAGTTGGCATGATGGTCTCAGAACTCAAACTCGGGCAGAAAAAAGCCGGGACTGAAGAGAACGGTGACTGATGAGCACGGCGGCTGAAGGGTAAGGCAGCAGATGAATTGTAAAGTGTTGGGTCACAGCAAGGGTCACAGCAAGGGGCGCAGCGAAGGGCGTAGCGAAGGGGCGCAGCGAAGGGCGTAGCGAAGGGGCGTAGCGAAGGGGCGTAGCGAAGGGGCGTAGCGAAGGGGCGTAGCGAAGGGGCGCAGCCAAGGGGCGCAGCCAAGGGGCGCGGTGGCTGATGAGCATGCGAGATCACAGCCCTACAGTGTAGTGCACAGGTAGTAAAGTGTAACACGGACATGCTCTAGGTTGAGTGTTTTTTCTAGAAATGAGTGGATATTTATGTGTTTATGCTACGTAATTCTGGATCCTACTGCGTTATTAAGCCAGATATCTGAATAAATGAACATCTTGCCACACGTTACCTGATTTTTTACTCACCCATGGGAAAATTGCTCAAATTTCGAAGTAAGGGCCAAAAAACTCTGCAAAAGGTAGTCATAAAGTTGCTATATCGCAATTATGTGCACCAAATATTGACAATAGTCTATGAAATTTCTTAATTCGTGACCCCTACCTCAATATTTGAGCAAAAAAGTGAAGTTGTTATTGTATAATTTTCCATTTACACATAAGGCTTTCATAAAACATGCAAGATTTCAGTTGTACTTGTACATGATGTAAAGTATGGTATAATATGTACAGGGTGCGAGCTGTGATACAACGAGCGAAAGCTCATAGTTTCCACTTGGAGGAGGGAGGAATTCTGAATCCATTTGTAAGCTGTTAATATATAGCAGGGAAACCCTGCCGGGTAAAGCCTAACCAGCAACCTGTACCAAATCCTTGGAACCGAAGTGGCAACATGAGGTTTA
>CAZBEQ010000009.1:0-42783 GCA_964490975.1 uncultured Oscillospiraceae bacterium
AGATCCTTACAGGTATTACTATGACTATATCCTAAAATCATGCTTCATCTCTGGAGCATTGCTGGAATATGTGAAATCATCGATGTTTACACAAGCTCATCATATCTATTCCGGGCGTATTGAGCGTGGGACTCATGATTATCAATTCTCTCTGTATACCTATTGAGCAAATATTCTTGTTCCAAATCCGCCGATGATAGCCTTGGTCGAGTAAAAACAGCCGATGATATAACCGATTAGAAATTTTTATGTTATAGCAACAATATTTTTGTTATAAACGCCAAAAGTATTTTACACTGTTATATCTATATCAGACTTTATGTCAATCATTGATCCTTCTCTGGCCGTAGTGTGGATGGAGCCATTCATAAGTGTTATAATATTGCTATATATTTTCATGGAGTGTTAAGTATGCCGTTGAGGATCGTTCGTAATGATATAACAAAAATGGAGACCGATGCAATAGTAAATGCCGCAAATTCTGACTTGAGGATGGGTGGAGGAGTTTGCGGAGCAATATTTGCAGCAGCCGGAGCAGACAAGCTGCAGCAGGAATGCAGCAGCATAGGGCACTGTGAAACAGGTGAGACGGTTATAACAGGTGGATACGACCTCCCTGCCCGATATATCATTCACGCCGTAGGTCCGATATGGCGCGGCGGCAGCCACGATGAAGCACGTTTACTGTACAGCTGCTATACCAACTCACTTGAGTTGGCTATGAAATATAAGTGCGGTTCAATAGCATTTCCTCTTATATCTTCCGGAATCTATGGCTATCCAAAGGATCAGGCTCTTCGGATCGCTATTTCAGCCATAGGTGATTTTTTGCTGAAGAATGATATGGATGTGTATCTTGTTGTTTTTGACAGGAAAGCCTACACGCTGAGTGAAAAGCTTTTTTCAGCCATTGAAAGATATATAGATGATAATTATGTCGACGAGCATTTGCAGGATGAACATTTAAGAAGGTTTGAGCTTTTTGAATCCAAACCGTTTAGAAATGTGAGGGATGTTGATGAACCTTATGCGGTTGATGGGTCGTATGCGGCTGAAGCTCCAAAAGCATCACCCGTAAGACAAAAGAGCAGACGCAATCTCGAGGATATCATAAGCAAACTGGATGAGAGCTTCTCACAGATGCTGTTCAGACTGATAGATGAGAAGGGCTTGACTGATGTTGAAACATATAAAAGGGCTAATATAGACAGGAAGCTTTTTTCAAAAATACGAAGCAATACAGGCTATAAGCCCAGCAAGGCTACTGCTGTAGCGTTAGCGATCGCCATGCGGCTCAGCCTTGATGAGACACTGGATCTGCTTGCCAGAGCAGGATATACACTCTCTCATAGCAGTAAGTTCGATGTCATTATTGAGTACTTTATTGAGGAAGGCAACTATAACATATTTGAGATAAATGAGGCGCTTTTTGCATTTGAGCAGGATCTGCTGGGAGCATGATTGTCGCTTCAAAAGCGACCTTTTGACAAGACTCAGGTGTTATTCTTTATTCATAAAATGAATGGAGGATAACAGACATGAAAACAAATCTGACTGAATTGGTATTCATACTTGACAGAAGCGGCTCGATGGCAGGACTCGAGAGTGACACCATAGGCGGCTTCAATGCGATGCTGAAAAAGCAGTGCGATGAACCGGGAGAGGCTGTTGTGACTACAGTTTTATTCGATGACAGATATGAGCTTCTTCATGACAGGATAGATATAAGGGGCATAAGGCCGATTACGGAAAAGGAGTATTTTGTCCGCGGCAGTACTGCGCTTCTGGATGCTATAGGCAATACCATCAGCAAGATAGTGAATGTGCAGAAGCAAACAGCACAAGAGCACCGTGCAGACAGGGTCATGTTTGTTATCACCACAGATGGTATGGAAAATGCCAGCCGGGAGTACAACTATGAAAAGATAAAGGGCATGGTCAGCCGGCAAAAGGATAAGTACGGGTGGGAGTTCATTTTCCTGGGTGCCAATATCGATGCGATTTCTGCAGCAGCAAGCTTTGGAATAAGCGAAGACAGGGCCGCCAATTTCATTTCTGACAGTAAGGGCACAGAACTGAACTATAAGGTAGTAAGTGAAGCTGTAAGCGCATTTCGTGCTTGCAGACCGATTTCGGATGACTGGAAGGAAGAAATTGATAAGGATTTTATGAAAAGAGGAATAAGTAAAAAATAGGCTATGCCGAAGAAAAGCGTCTGCCACTGAATAATGTGACAGGCGCATTTTTTTATTTGTCGAGGGGTTGATAAAATTTTACAAGAACACTTGTTCTTATGTGAAATATATGGTAAGCTATTCATACGAACATAAACTCTGGTAAATTATCAGCCTTGAGACGGAGAAAAAGATGAATATTCTGGGAATGTATTATTGCCTTGATGCGATCCCGAGAAATCTTAGGGTTTTATTCGAACAGTATGATAGTAAGAATTAATCAACCCTCCATTATTACTCCAGGGTTATACGGCTGTAGTAAAATGTTTTTGAGCTGTTGTGCCGGAAGTGATGCCGGCTTCAGAATAAAAATGTAATATGCAGCTGCCTGGAGGAAAATGGATAATTATATTGAGATCAAGGGTGCAAGAGAGAATAATCTAAAAAATATTTCTCTGAAGATCCCTAAAAATAAGCTTGTAGTGTTGACTGGAATATCCGGACAAGGAAAATCGACGCTGGCATTCGATACATTACAGAAGGAGTGCCAGCGCCAGTATATGGCATCTCTCGGTATGGTGACTGATTTTATCAGCAAGCCAAAGGTCGACTGCATCAATGGCCTGTCACCATCCATCAGTGTCGATCAGTACCTGACGAACCGGAATCCGAGATCAACTGTAGGTACGGTTACAGAAGTATTCACATATCTGCGCCTTTTGTATTCCAAGCTTGGTGAAAGACCATGCCCATATTGCGGTGAAATCATCAAACCATCCTTCGAAGATACTTCTTCAAATAACATAGATCTGTGGGACAGTGATGAAACCCAGCAGTTCACAAGCTATACAGATGATACCGGAAATAATCCGGGAACTCTGAAATGTTCCAAATGCGGCAAATTGCTGCCTGAACTCATAATGGCTGATTTCTCCTTCAACAAGCCCAACGGAGCTTGCCCTGCCTGTAACGGCTCAAGGCTGAAGGCTGAAAGCAGGAGTGTCACTGTCGCCGGTGAAGCTATAACAGAACTGTCAAAAAAATCACTTGAGGAGCTTGATAACTGGGCGCGAATTCTTCCGATGCACACATCAGAGTCAGGACTGCTCATACTTCAGCCTGTTTTGGATGACCTGGCCAGTAGGATTAACCGTCTGCTGGACGTTGGGCTGGGTTATTTGTCAATGGAAAGACCGGCAACATCACTTTCAGGGGGAGAGGCACAAAGACTCAGACTTGCATCGCTTCTTGGCTCTGGGCTTACAGGGGTGCTCTACGTGCTTGATGAACCAACGACAGGCCTGCATCCACGTGATACGGATAGACTGATAAGCGTACTCAAACAGTTAAGGGACATGGGAAATACTGTATTGGTCATAGAACACGATATAGAGATGATGAGGGCTGCGGAGCACATAATCGACATAGGACCCGGTGCCGGAATGGAAGGGGGCTGTCTTGTTGCTTCTGGTACTCCTGCTGAAGTGGCTGACAGTACATATTCTATAACAGGACGCTACCTTTCAGGGAAAGAACATATACCGCTGCCTGAAACGAGGAGGACGACCTCACATGCAGCACTTATCGTAGAAGGCGCCAGAGAGCATAATCTAAAGGACCTGAATGTGGAGATACCACTGGGTATGATGGTTGCGTTGACAGGTGTCTCGGGTTCGGGAAAATCTACACTTCTTTTTGACATCATAGATAAAGCTGCCTCACAGCGGTATTATGGTACAGGTGACATACCGGGAAGGCATGAACGCATTACCGGATGGGAGTATATAGATAAGGTAATAACAATTGACCAGACTCCGATTGGAAGGATCCCAAGGTCAAATGCCGCGACATACACGGTACATTCACTGCGATACGCAATGTATATGCCGCTCTGGCGGATGAAAAAAAGCACGGGCTCCAACCAAGGGATTTTTCGTTCAATGTGCCGGGAGGCAGATGTGAAAAATGCCAGGGTGCTGGTGTAATGTCAATAAAGATGCATTTTCTGCCGGAGGTCCAGGTCGTATGTCCGTCGTGTAAAGGTACGAGATTCAAACGTGAGGTACTTGATGTAAAGTACAACGGCTATAGTATTTCTGATGTTTTAAATATGTCAGTCCAAGAAGCCTGTGATTTATTTATTAATGATGACGGGCAGGTGTCAGACAAGCTTGATCTGCTCTGTGAAGTAGGTCTTGGTTACCTGAAGCTAGGTCAGGCTGCTACAACTCTTTCAGGAGGTGAAGCACAGAGAATCAAGCTTGCCAAGGAGCTTTCAAGAAAGAGCAAGGGGCATACACTCTATATGCTGGATGAACCAACATCAGGGCTTAATCCCCATGATGCAAAAAGCTGATAGCAGTTCTGCAGCGCCTTGTTGAGGCAGGAAATACTGTTGTGGTTATTGAACACAATCTGGATGTGATTAAAACCTCGGACTGGGTAATAGATTTCGGACCTGAGGGGGGCGAAAAAGGCGGGAAGATAATTGCCTGCGGCACACCTGAAAAGCTAGCCTGCGTTGCCGGCTCACATACAGGTTACTATCTGAGCAGGATTGTCGGTTAAAAAAATGTTTGATAGAATGCTAGTGTGAATGCTCATTCTACAGAGGTTTATATGAGATATTTGAAGACATCTGAAATAGCAAAGGCAGTGGGCCTTCACCCGAATACCATACGGCTTTATGAAGAGTGGGGGCTTCTTACCGGAATATCACGCAGTCCTGCCGGCTACCGACAATATAAAGCAGAGCATTTGGACCAGGTAAAGCTCATACGTCTGGTAATGAAGTGCAGTCTATTTGGTAAAGAAGTAAAGCACACTGCATATGATGTGATAACTTACGCTGCCCGATCCAATTTCAAGGAAGCGCTTAGTTCCGCAGAAAGACTTGAGATGCTTCTTCGGAAGGAATACCATCAGGCACGGGAGGCGGAGCATTTTCTTGAGGAATGGGGCAGACGTTATTATGTATCAGAAGGCTGCTCCAAACAAAATACAACTGTAAAAAACACTGTTGCAGCGATATCAAGAAATGAAGCTGCAAAGCTGCTGGATATCACACCTGATACGCTCAGAGACTGGGAAAGGAACAATCTGATAGCCATACCCCGGGACGCCCATAATGGTTATAGAATTTATGGCGAGGATGAGATAAACAAACTCAGGGTCATACGTGTTCTCAGACGGTCAAATTATAGCAATATGGCGATACTCAGAGCTGTCCAAAGGCTTGAATCGGGGTCTGCAGAAGGCTTGAAGGATGCACTGGACTCTCCTGAAATAGATGAGGAAAGGGGATATCTGTGCTTCACCGATACTCTTCTGACTTCGCTTAACACAGCGCAGGAGGCTTCGACGGAAATAATTAAAATACTAAGAGAAAAGGCTGATCAAGCCATGCCCTGTTTCAGGGCAGATGAATAGCCAACCTGGACAAGATTGAATGGAGCAGAAATTATAGGCAGCTGTCGGTATGAGTAAAGGGTATGGTTTGTATATGTATTGGTCTGTATGCACATATATTGCCAATAATTATGAAAAGGTGTAGGATGTGTAAGATAACATAAAATTTTGACGGTGGCTTATGCAAAGTATTATGAAAAACTTGTTAAAAAGCATCAATTCAGTGATAATGCCAAATAGAAAATGTATTCCTGACGAGTATTTGGATGAATTCGAGTTGGATTTGGTAACTACCAATATAGAATGTCAAAAGATGCTTTGTATTATACTGATAGTTATTGATTTGTTCTTGCTTTTTCTGGATGTAGCAGTGTCACGATTCTGGGCTAGAGATATTCATATCTTCTTCAAGTATGGGTTATATCACATTGCTCTTTTGACCGGTACGGTTATTTTTCTCATTTTTGTCTATACGGGCAAAAAGCTAAATATGGAAAATGTAAAACTGTATAAGACCGCATACGTTATTACCATGTTTATGGTATTGGGAATTAGTGCGGTTATGTCCACCAGCAACGCTGTTTCATTGCCTTATGCCTACATTATTTCCATGTTCAGTATCGCATCGTTGGTTCTTGTTGATCAAATAGAAATGTACATTGTTTATGTAGTAACTTATTTCATTTTTGTGGCTGTCATTATAGGTTCGAATATAGACCCTCATCTATCTTTTGCCTATATAATTTTTCTTGCTACACAGGTGATCCTCGCATCATTATTCTCTACTGTCAAGTATTCAAACTTTAAAAAGAGCTTTATGGATAAAAAACTAATATTGGAGAAAAATGCAGAACTGAACAGCCTATCCACATTGCTTATAAGAAGCAACGCTGTTTTAATGGCCCAGTTGGAAACATCACAGGATGGTATAATTGTTATAGACAAGAATGGTACAGTATTATGCTACAATCAAAAAATCATCGATATATTAGGTCTGAGTGCAGATATAGTAAAGTACAGGGATGGAATGCGAATATTTACGTATCTGAGCACTATTGTAATTGATGAAGCGGAATTCAGAAATAGGATTAGCGAGGCTTATAGACAAATAGAAGGAGTATACTGTGGTAAAATAGGGTTAAAAAGCGGATCCATCCTTGATATTTACTCCGCGCCGATATTATACCTCAATGAAGTATACGGCAAAGTCTGGTATGCGCGTGATATCACAGAAAAGGAGAATATGTTGGAGGCTCTCAGGCTTGGGTCGGAATTGAATGAAAAACTGCTTCAGGAAGCGCAGAAATATGATGAATTAAAAAATGAGTTTTTCGCCAACATCTCACATGAGTTCCGAACTCCCTTGAATGTCCTTTTAGGAACACTGCAATTAATGGGTCATATGAAGACTGAATCGTACAATAAGGAGACTGACAGTAAGATTAATAAATATATTGGCAGTATGAAACAGAACTGCTATAGATTATTGAGACTTACCAATAACCTGATCGATATTACAAGACTAGATACAGGTTTTTTTGAATTGAACCTGAAGTATTTTAATATTGTGCAGGTTGTTGAGGATATAACCCTTTCTGTTGCAGATTTTGTTGAAAATAAGGGATTAGAGCTTATATTCGATACTGATATTGAGGAGAAGATAATTGCTGTAGATGAGGAAAAGGTTGAGAGGATCGTTCTGAATCTTTTATCAAATGCAATAAAATTTACAAGGCAAAAGGGTATGATTTTTGTCAACATACATGATATGGGTGACAGTATTGAAATATCAGTAAAGGATACAGGTACAGGAATTCCTGAAGATAAACAAACTATTATTTTTGAGAGATTCAGACAGGTGAATAGTTCTCTTACACGTGACCATGAGGGCAGTGGGATAGGCCTGTCAATTACTAAAAACCTCGTGGAGCTGCATGGTGGAAGCATAAGAGTTATCAGTGAGGTAGGAAAAGGTTCTGAATTCATTGTTAAGCTGCCATGCAGAGAAATTGAGATGGAGGATACTGGAAAACAGCCTGCTTACATTAATCAAAGCCATGTCGAGAAGATCAACATAGAATTCTCAGATATTTATTCTGCATAAATAAAGCAGGAATCTGTGTTGTATTCCTGCTTTATTCAAAACCATATTTTATTTGGAGTAGTTGTCGAAATATCCCTGTACAAAGACTATTGGAGTTCCTTTATCACCGCTGCCGCTTGTCAGGTCACAAAGAGAACCGATCAGATCTGTCAGTCTTCGAGGAGTAGTTCCCTGTGAAACCATCTCGCCAACAAGATTGCTTTCCTTGTTTATAATATAATCGGATATTGCTTTCTTAAGCTCGTCGCCTCTCAGATCCCTGAAATTATTGTCTGCAAGGTATTTGAGCTTAACCTCATTTGGAGTGCCCTCAAGCCCTGACGTATAGCCGGGAGATACTACCGGATCGGCGAGCTCCCATATTTTACCTACCGGGTCTTTGAATGCTCCGTCTCCATAAACCATTACTTCAACATTTTTTCCGGTACGCTGCTTCAAATCTGCCTGTATTTTTTCCACTAACTGTTTGCAATCACGCGGGAAAAGCTTGATAGTATCTTCGGTTGCCTTGTTGGAGCCCAGGAGACCGTACTGCTCATTGTAACCGCTGCCATTCACCGGAGCTGAAAGTATTTCGTCAAGACTGTATATCTTTTGTCCACCGCCAGCTTTCAGGATTCTTTTAGTTCTCATCCTTGTATGGATGTCACAGGTCAGTACATTTTTTGTATATTCCAGTATAGTTCTAGGGTTGTTTGAGAATATGACCTTACACTCAACACCGTATTCTTCTATAAGTGACTTGTAATATTCAATATAATCCATTCCTGTAAAGGGATGCTTGATATAACCGAAAAGACTGCGAAATTGTTCCAATGTCAGAACATCAGTCCATGGATTCACACCTTTTTCATCAAGAAGGTCTATATCAACAAGGTGATTGCCAACTTCATCGGAGGGATAGCTCAGCATAAGCACTATTTTTTTTGCTCCCTTTGTAATACCACGAAGGCAGATAGCAAAACGGTTACGGCTTAGTATGGGGAATATGACTCCGATCATATCGTTGCCAAACTTGGAATGTACATCTTCGGCGATTGCATCAATATGAGCATAGTTGCCCTGGGAACGAGCCACAACGGACTCAGTAATTGCCGTTATATCCCTGTCCCTTATGGCAAAGCCTTCGATTTCGGAAGCTTTTATAACGCTGTCTGCTACGATTTTGGCTATATCATCCCCGCTGTTGATGATTGGAGCTCTTATGCCCCTGACAACTGTTCCGGTTATTCTTTCCATGATATACCACTCCTTACTGTTGTTTTAAATATCACTTGTATTATAATTGATAAAATGATATAAGTAAAATAAATACCTTTAATATATTATATAAAGGATAGTTATATGGTAACAAGACTGGATCTATACAAAATATTTTGTGAGGTGGCAAAATGCCGGAGCTTGTCCAAGGCGGCAAAGGAGCTTTATATGACTCAGCCTGCAGTCAGCCAGGCTATAATGAACCTGGAAAAGGAACTTGGAATACGTTTGTTTACCAGGACCTCAAAGGGTGTAACGCTTACAAATGACGGACAGCTTTTGTTTGAGCATGTCAATTCGGCAATAAATCTTATCCATGCAGGAGAGAACAAGCTACTGGAGTCTCGTGATCTGAAAGTAGGTGAGATGAGGATAGGTGTTGGGGATACGATTTCTAGATATTTTCTGCTGCCTTACCTTGAAGTATTCAGAAACAGGTTCCCGAATATTAATTTAAAGATCATCAACCGTACTACTACTGAGCTTTGTATGCTTTTGAAATCAGGAGAGGTCGATATAACGGTGTGCAACTTTCCAGTAAGGGATCCGGCAATTGAAACAAGAAAATGCACAGATATCCATGATATTTTTGTATGTGGTGAAAAGTACAGGGCTCTGTGCAATGGACGTGTCAGCCTTGAAGAGATCGTAAGGCTGCCAATGATATTGCTGGAACGGAAGTCCAATTCCAGATTGTACATCGATAGATACTTCTCATCAAAGGGATTAAGGATCACGCCGGAAATCGAGCTTGGATCACATGATCTGCTTCTGGAATTTGCAAGGTTCAATTTCGGCATAGCTTGTGTAGTTGAAGAATTTTCACAGGAATATCTTAAATTATCAAAGCTTTACAAAATAGATATTTCTGAGGCAATACCTGCAAGAGGCATTGGCTTTTGCTACCTTCAAAGTGTTTCACTGTCACCGGCGGCACAGAAGCTTGTAGAAGTTGTTGAGATGGCATAAAAATAGACTCAAGTACCGCCGAGTTTAGCGAAGGTGAAAATGGATAATACTATTACTACAGGACAGGACTACATGCTTTAAAAACTGATTTTTCATGAGCGGGAGTAATTTAGCCGGCGCTTGGCAACACAACCGGAATAAACGGTGCTGGCGGTCTGCTTGGCGGTCGGATGATATTGACGAGCTGAGCTATTGATTATTAGGTATGTTTTATGTATAATCATTCTCACTTACTTTTATCAGGACAAAGGATTGGAGGAACGAAATGGGAAAGGCTTTGATAATTGGTGCTGGCGGAGTTGCAAGTGTCGTCGCTCACAAATGCGCGCAAAACTCCGAGGTATTTGAGGAAATTTGCATTGCCAGCAGGACTATGTCTAAATGTGATGCAATAAAGGAATCAATAAGCAGCAGGATACCCGGTAGCCGGACTAAAGTGCATACGGCAAAGGTGGATGCCGATAAAACCGAACAGGTGACCGACCTTATCCGGAGCTTCAAGCCGGAGATCGTAATAAATGTTGCTTTGCCGTATCAGGATCTTACCATTATGGATGCCTGTCTGCAAACAGGAGTGCACTATGTCGACACGGCTAATTATGAGCCGCCGGAGGTTGCAAAATTCGAGTACAAATGGCAATGGGCGTATAGGGAAAAATTTGAAAAAGCGCATATCACAGCTCTTCTCGGAAGCGGCTTTGATCCCGGAGTCACCGGCGTTTTCAGCGCATATGCACAGAAACACTATTTTGATGAAATACATACTATTGACATTCTTGATGCTAATGCAGGTGATCACGGATACCCGTTTGCTACAAACTTCAATCCTGAGATAAATATACGCGAGATCACAGCTAATGGCAGCTACTTTGAAAATGGCAGCTTTGTTGAGACCGAGCCGCTGGAAATAAAGAAAGTATATGATTTTCCTGAGATAGGTTCTAAGAATATATATCTTCTACATCATGAGGAACTGGAATCACTGGCTCTGAACATAAAGGGCATAAAGAAGATACGTTTCTGGATGACTTTCTCCGACAACTATCTCAACCATCTGAAAGTGCTTGAAAACGTTGGAATGACATCCATAGAACCTGTCGGGTTCGAGGGTAAGCAAATCATCCCGCTGCAGTTCTTGAAAGCCCTGCTGCCTGATCCGGCGTCACTGGGACCCAGGACAAAGGGAAAGACCAATATAGGCTGCATCTTCCAGGGCATTAAGGATGGGGAACCGAGAACGTACTATGTATATAATGTCTGCGATCACCAGCAATGTTATTCAGAGGTTGGTTCACAGGCAATTTCTTACACGACCGGTGTACCTGCAATGATAGGTGCGATGATGATTATGAAGGGCCTTTGGAAGAAGCATGGTGTATACAATATAGAGGAGTTCGATCCTGATCCGTTCATGGAGGCGCTGAACAAATGGGGGCTGCCATGGAAGGAAGAATTTTCCCCGGTTCTTCTTGACTAACAAAGAAATCTATAAGATGAGGATAGCTGCATGAATATAGATATCAGCAAGCTTCCATCCCCTTGCTACGTAGTGGATGAGAAGCTATTGGTAAAAAACCTTGAAGTATTGCAGCTGGTCCGGAGAAGGACCGGCTGCTCCATTTTGCTTGCACAGAAGGCATTCTCGATGTTTTCGGTTTACCCTCTCATAGCAGGCTACCTTGAAGGAGTGACATCAAGCTCTTTATTTGAGGCGAGGCTGGGATTTGAGGAAATGGGGAAGGAAGTCCATATTTATGCTCCGGCGTATCTGGATGATGAATTTGGTGAGATAATGGAATACTGTGATCATATAGTATTCAATTCCTTTGGACAGTGGACCAAATACAGGGAAAAGATAAGGGCCTTTAATGACCGCCAGCTTTTAAGGACAGACAATACCGGCGCCGTAAGGAAGATCGAATGCGGTATCAGAATAAACCCGGAATATTCAGAAATTGAAACCTCGATATATGACCCGTGTTATATTAATTCACGGCTTGGCGTCACAATTGATAGTTTTAAACCGGATGAGCTTGATGGTATAGATGGATTGCACTTCCATACCATGTGTGAACAGAATTCCGATACTCTTGAGAGAACGATAAGGGTGGTTGACGAGAAGTTCGGGAAATATCTTCGCACCATGAAATGGGTCAATTTTGGCGGTGGACATCATATTACACGAAAGGATTATGATATTGAAACGTTGATCCGCTCGATTATTTATATAAGGGACAAATATGACATGAAGGTATATCTGGAGCCCGGTGAAGCTGTAGCCCTCAATACAGGCTACCTTGTTGCCACTGTGCTCGATATTATAAAAAACAATATGGAGATAGCCATACTTGATGCATCGGCCGCCTGTCATATGCCTGATGTGCTTGAAATGCCATACAGGCCTCAGATAATAGGCGCTGGACAACCTGACAAATTTGCTTTTACATACAGACTGGGAGGGAATACCTGTCTTTCAGGTGACATAATAGGGGACTATTCATTTAAAGAGCCGCTGAAACCTGGCGATCGTCTGGTTTTCTGCGATATGGCCCACTACACCATGGTCAAGAATAATACCTTCAATGGAGTCAACCTGCCTGCTATTGCTCTTTACAGTGAAAAAGAAGGCATCAGGATCATCAGGAGATTCGGGTACGATGATTTCAAGCACCGTCTTTCATGACGTGCTTAATAAAATAGTAACATAGGCTTATATGAAACCCAGGGAAATTAATGTATAATTGTATTCACGTCAGTTTGCCATGAATGCGACCGGACTTTATTATAAAATCAAGATCCCATCAGCAGGAAGCAGGATCAATAGCGCGGTCTTATAAACCGATTCTTTGATTTCATGAATGAAAAGTAGTCATATAATGGTGCTTTATTGCTGAAAATATATATAATTCAATACAATAAAGGAGCTATTAATTATTATGAAATTCAGAGAACTGGATTTATCAGAAGAAATGCAAAGAGGAATTGATGACATGGGCTTTGAGGAGGCAACCCCGATACAAGCTCAGGCGATACCTAATATTTTCAGCGGTCAGGATGTTATTGGACAGGCTCAGACAGGTACGGGAAAGACTTGTGCATTTGGTATACCTGCAGTCGAAATGCTCGATGCAGACAGTGAAGGTATACAGGTACTGGTGCTTTGCCCGACGAGGGAGCTTGCAATCCAATCTTCAGAGGAACTCAAGAGTATATCCAAATACAAGAGCGGCATCAGGATACTTCCTGTATATGGCGGTCAGCCGATAGACAGGCAGATAAGGGCGCTGAAGAACCGTCCGCAGATCATTATCGGTACTCCGGGCAGAGTTATGGATCATATGCGCAGGCACACACTAAAACTGGCAAATCTGAGGATGATAATCCTCGATGAAGCGGATGAGATGCTGAATATGGGTTTCCGGGAAGATATAGATACAATTCTGAAGGAAGTGCCCGAGCAAAGGCAGACTATACTGTTTTCTGCAACGATGCCAAAAGAAATACTTGAACTCACCAGCACATATCTGAAAGAACCGATACATGTAAGAATTTCTCACAAGGAACTTACTGTGCCAAGCATTGAGCAGTATTATCTAATGGTGAACAATACTGCAAAAAGTGAAATATTGTCCAGATTAATCGATGCGAATGATATAAAGCTTTCTCTTGTTTTTTGCAATACAAAGAAACGTGTGGATGAGCTTGCTTCCGACCTGCAGTCCAGAGGATATTCCGCAGAGGCGCTGCATGGTGATATGAGGCAGGAACAGCGGGATAAGGTAATGGCTAAGTTCAGGAATGGCAGCTTTGACATATTGATTGCCACGGATGTTGCTGCAAGAGGAATAGATGTGGATGATGTAGAGGCAGTTTTCAATTATGACCTGCCAAATGATGATGAATACTATGTACACAGGATTGGCAGGACCGGAAGGGCAGGACGTACAGGAAAAGCCTATACTTTTGTCGTAGGAAGGGAAATCAATAAACTCAAGGATATTCAGCGCTTCACAAAGGCTGTCATTAACCGTATGACACCCCCGTCCATTATGGATGTGGAAGAGACAAAGATGAGCAAAATACTTAACATGGCCAGGAAGAATATATCTGAGAGTGATATGTCAAAATATGCCGTATATATCGAAAGGATAATTGAAGAGATCAATGCTACATCTGAAGATGATAGCTTTGTGAGCCCTCTTGACTTTGCTTCAGCCATGCTTAAAATGATAGCCGAGCCGGCAGGCTCGGAAGAGACTAAGGTCAGTGAGAGCGCCGTGATGGTGGGCGAGGAGCTCTATGTAGATGATAGCATTGAGGATAACGGCGCTGAGGAAGGCTATGTAAGGCTTTTTATCAATGTAGGAAGAAAGGATAGGATCCAGCCGGGAAATATAGTTCAGAGCATAGCGTCGACAACGGGCCTGCCAGGAAAGCTGATCGGTGCTATTGATATATATGATAGTTATACTTTTGTTGAAGTGCCCAGGGAATATGCCAGAAAAGTTCTGGATTCCATGAAGGACTACACTATGAAGGGAAGAAAGGTCAATATAGAAAGGTCAAATCAGAAGCCTTCAGCAAGCAAACGAGTCCGAAAGTCGTGCAGGAAGGAAAAAAGAAATAACTGATCGATAGTCAAATCCGGCCCTATGGTGCTTTGGATACCCATGATATATTATTTTAGATATCGTATTTTCAGGGGAGGTATAAAGTGAATCCGGCAAAAGATGTGATAAGTATAATGACGGCGCTGATGTTGACATCAACAGGTTTAACCGGACCTTCTTCCGTTCCGGTAGTAAATGAGGCTCTGAAATCGGTACCTTTTGAAGAGACAATTACTAAAGCTGAAGAGTATGATATTACTTTAGAAGCGCTTGCATTATTCGAGACCTCAAAATCGATATCAGGTACGGAACTTATAGAGGCTCACGTATCAGACCTGGCATCGGAGAAACACAAAACTGCATCACAATTTTTCGATTCTGCTGATGAAGAAAGTCTTTGGTATTGTTCCGAAATACCGATGAAGAAGGAGCACCAGAAGCTGCTTTGGGAATGCTGTAAGGAAAGAGGTCTGGATTATATTGACATGCTGGCGCTGGTATCACTCGAAAGTAATTTTGAAGAGAAGTGTTCAAGTCGAAAATACAAGGGGTATTTTCAAATAAGCGCTGATTACGGACCAAAGCTGTCTAAAGCTCTAAACACTGAAAACAAGCCGCTAGACGGCACTGTTAATATTAAATGGGGCACTGCTTTTTATAGCTGGATACTTATGGATGACCGTGTTAAGCTCAAGCAGGGAAAGGCGCAGCGGGATGCGGCTCTTTCCATTTATCAGCGCGGGGCCGGCGGTTATGATAGGCGTGGCCTGAACAAAAAATATCTAAGCAAGTATTATAAGAAAAGAGACACTATTGTTTCTTATTTCAATGCTGATTGAGATTGAAAGGAGGGCCTGCTATAGGACCTCCTTCAGAACCATCGTATTGTTCTTAGTAGAACGGGTAACCTCCGTAGAAACCTCCGTATGGAAATCCATAGCCTCCGAAAAATGGGCGTCTTCTTCTGCGGATAAGATTTGTTATTAGAAGTGCTCCGATAAAATCCCTCAGAATTCTTCTGCCGCCACCGTAGAATTGTCTTTCCTCGGCAACGGGACTGTTCTTGACTGCTGCTTCCACATCGGCTTCAACTTTGTTGTAGACATCTGAAACCATAGCATCAAAGTCTTCTTTTGAAGGGCATTGCTCACCATGCTTACCCATCCAGTTTTCACATGCATTTTCAACTGCCGGCTGAATCGCATTATATGTCTGCGGGTACAAGCTTTCCAGATCCTCTGTCGGCATTTCAGCAAACTGGTTGTATTGCGCAGGGAGGGCTGCCGCTGGATTTTGTGCATTCTGTACAGGCATAGACATCGGATTGTATGCGTTTTGAACAGGCATTGCTGCCATTGGATTATATGCATTCTGAACCGGTAGCATGTTGGCATTGTGCATTGGCATCATACCAGTGTTTTGCGTCGGCATCATTCCCGTATTTTGCATTGGGAGCACATTTGCGTTGTCACGGTAATAGCAATACATTTACAAACCTCCTATCTCATATTGGGACGTAATTGTTTCCTATGCTACAATTTATGTTAACAACACGAGAAGGGTTACGATTTATTACTTTATGTTAATATTAAATGATGGCAGCTTCAGCCTGCGGCTCTTTACAAACCCGGATATACTATCGACAGCACTCATTATGATGAAGAATACGACAAAACCGGTTGCTAATTTCTGATATGCGGTCATTGCTTTCTCTATTGTCCAGCCTGCCTTTTCAGCAAATAGTGAAATGAAGCTTGGATTGATGAACTTTAGATCAGTTGCTAGTACATAAACAAATATGCAAAGCGCAATATTGTCTACAGCGTTGAATATTGCCATTGGCAGATTCCATCGCTTAACGATGTATTGATAAATTGACAGGATAAACTTTAAGGCAGCAAACATCGTAATAGCAAAGGAATAGAAGTGCAGCTGCTGGATGTTGAAAAACGATTCTCTGAGCACAAGGACACCGTTTGCTTCTTCATACCATCCAACAAGCTGCGGTTTTGTCAGCAACAATACTGTGAAGAATATTGTCAATAATAGACCGATTATTGTCTCGACCCTGCTTATTTTACCCTTGTCACTAGTAGATGGCTGTGGAAGATCATTTATCGTCCAGCTTTTTCTCCGGAAAGGGTTGCTGCTGTTTACACCGGTTCTATCCAACACGATAAATATGACAGTGACCCATGCAAATGCAATGAGTGCTCCCTGGAAAGCTGCTGAAAATATATCGATTATCATGTCAACTGTGAAGCCTGTAGCAGCTCCGACTGTATTGGGACCGGGTTCTCCGAATAAATTTCCCATTAAGGAAAAGAAGGCAAAGACAATTGCGACTATTCCCACGACCAGTTTCAAAACAGAAATGTAGCTGTTGTACACAGAAAGCCCCAGGATATGTTTCCTGTCTTTATAATATTCATTAGCCAACGATACCGGATCGCCAAGCTTTTCAAGGACTATACGGACATCTTCATCTGAGGGCAACTCCGGCAGCATATCCATTATATTAGCTCTCATTTCATTTGCCACTTCAGCTCTTTCCTTTGCCGGCAGGTGCTCAGCCATGACGCTTAGATAGCGTTCTATTAGTTTTGATTCACTCATTCTTATTATCCTCCTTCATCAACAACTCCAATTGCTTTGAAAGTAGTTCCCATTCTACTTGTAAACGTTCATAGACTACTTCTCCCTGATTGCTTAAAACATAGAATTTTCGTGGTCTGCTCTCACTGGTATCCCATTGACTTGTCAGAAGCTCTTGCTTTTCAAGCCGCCTTAACAGTGGATAAAGTGTACCGGCTTCGATGAATGTATTCTTTTCCTCCAGGCTCTGCACGAGGGAATATCCATATTGAGGCTGTTTAAGCTGGCTTAGTACAGATAAGACCAGAGTGCCTCGGCGCAGCTCTATTGTCAATATATTAATATTATATCAATTGAATTAATGATTACTTTCACAGCTTGAGCTATTTGAATTATTTCTGTTTCAATGGATACATTATTAAGAAGAACAACTTGAAAACTGAAGCGGCGCTTTACCGTGATCAGAGGGGTGGGATCAAATGGGTAAAAATAAACAAAAGGGTATTAAATCGGATCCGATGAAAGAAAAAACGCAGGAACTGGAAGAAACAAAGAGGATACCAACGGGATTTAATAAAAATAATCCCAACAAATCCAAATAAGCCGTGAACCGGCTTATTTTTATGACTAACTTAACTTATTTTTTATAATTCGAGGTATATGATATGATAGTTACAGTCACTCTTTTCGTTGAGAGGGATCAGAAAGTATTGTTTTGATGAATGTATAGGAGAAGCAAAGGGCAAGAAAGCTGATGACTATTTGTATTAATGACATTGTACTGGATATGAGTTTTTGGCAAGGAATAAGAGCTTTTGACGATGCTTCCTACAAGTTCATTTCCGGCCTTATTTCTGATAACATGACTGCTTTTATGAAATTCATCACCTTTTTAGGTTCAGGATGGACCATTACATTTCTTGCAGTAATAATACCATTTTTGATTTTCGTTTCCAAAAAAAGAAGCTATTATCGATTGGGCCTGTTTATCTCTGCCAATATAGCGCTTGGGGCACTTTTCAATCAGGTGCTTAAGCGGCTGTTCCAGCGGACGAGGCCTGATCTGCTGAGATTGGCAGAGGTAGGCGGATACAGTTTTCCAAGCGGTCATTCGATGAATTCAATGATTTTCTATGGCTTTATTGCGTATCTTCTGATGAAGAACGTAAGGACATGGAGCAGGTTTTTATTAGCCGCTGCTATCGGATTATTGGTATTATTGATCGGCATAAGCAGGATATATCTTGGTGTCCATTATGCAAGTGATGTACTGGCAGGTTTTTTGATTGGATTAGGTTGGAATGTCTTGGCTGCAAGGTTTGCAAAAGATAAAGTGTAGGGATGGCAACGATTCAGACTGGTGGAGAAAGTAATAGAATGCATTAAGCTAATATGGTAGAATGATACCAATACTGTAATACGGAACAGTTGCTTTGCCCGGGGTGGGAAAAGAGCTGTTAAAGTTGAGGAGGGTGTTTACTTTGAGAATTAGCGAACTGGAAAGCTTTGTACATAAGCTTGCTATAGAAAATGGCTTTTCCGGTGCGATGCATATTTCGCGTACTGGTACAGCAGACGAAATTCATTACGAGAATGCCTTTGGTTATGCCTGTATGGATTGGAATATAGCCAACAACATTGTGACTTGCTTCAACACCGCTTCCATATCAAAAATCTTCACGGCGTGCGGTATAATGAAATTGGGTGAACAGGGTTCATTGACTCTTGACGACAGACTTTGTGAATATCTTCATTTTGAGGGAGATCCTTTTTCAAGGGATATTACATTGTATCACCTGTTGACCCATTCATCCGGGATTGCCGATGATGCTGATGAAGAAGCCGGTGAAAACTACGAGGATATTTTCATTGATAAACCCAATTATCGGTTCCGCAAGGCGTCTGATCTTATTGAGAACTTTATTTGGAAGCCGCCTGTTTTTGAGCCAGGCAAGGGCTGCAGATATAACAATTCAGGATATGTGCTGCTGGGAATTGTTATTGAGAAAATTACTGGTATGGAATATAAAGAATGGATAACGGACAATTTACTACTTCCATGGGGACTTACATCCACATGCTTCCCGGCAATGGACGGAATAAATAACAATACAGCAGAGGGGTATGTATATGAGGAGAATGAGAAGGGGACAAGGTGGAGGAAAAATATCTATTCGATACCACCGGTTGGTACTCCAGAGGGCGGTATCTATACCACTGTAGGTGATCTGAACAGACTTCTGAGAGGATTGGCTGCGGGGAGTTTCTTCAATGAGCACTATACGAGATTACTTTTATCACCCCAAATATACCATGCTGAGTATGGCGAAATAGAGCATTATATGGGCTTTGGATTTGAGTTTTATATGGCAGGAGATAAAATCTTCCGGATACAGAAGGATGGTTCAAATCCTGGGGTGTCGGCAGTCATGAGCTATTATCCGGAGACTGCCGCAACAATAATAATTTTAGCTAATGTAAACTGTGATGTCTGGAAGATACAGAAGAAGTTAGAAGATAAGCTTGGAATATTATAAACGGGGATATAATTTTAAGGTGCCTGTCGACAGTAGATGTTACTGCTGACAGCGCACCAAAGACCAACAAGTTTTATGCTAGCTGGGGCTATAGATCCAGAAATTCTTCAAGGCTGCTAAAATCACGTTTCCAAACGGCAATATCTACGTTCGCATTTTCAAGCCCGATTGTCGTCAATATCTTGTCGTTATCAGCATCCTCTTTACTGTTGGTTATTATATAAACCGTGTTATAAGCGACTGCATAAACTTTTTCATATCTTTCAGCAAGCATACCTGACAAGTCTGGGTTCTTAAAGCTATACCCACCTGAGTGACTGACTTTTACTACAAAAAGCTCAAGCCCGTATTCGCCGGCCTGCTTGATCTCCTTTTTCAGGTCTGCCTTGAATATTCCCGCATAATCAGGCTTTAGCTTTGATTTCTGCTCTTCGAGCAGATAAAGGTTGTATAGGATCGGCGCGATATGGCCTGAGATCGTCTCGATGGTAAGAACATTTTCCTCATCGCTGATCAAACTGTCGAAAAAGTTGAATACAGTGATTATACCCAGTATTTCGACCTCCGATCTGTCAAGGTATATCGGAGCAATCAGAGCACCTGTTATTTCTCCGAACGATTCATGCGCATCGTTGTCAAAATATTTCTCAAGCACGTCATTGCCAATTGCCATGACAGTCCTGCCTTTGAATACTCTGTTCCAGTTTTTGTTCGTTCTAATTACCGGTAAAGCGGATTTAATGCCATAACTGCTCTTAACCGTAAATACTTCTTCCTCACTGTTGAATGTAGCTATCAGGCACTTTTCTGCCAGGAATGAAATGCTTAAGGTCTTCATAGTGATATCTATCAAATTATCAATGTCCATTGAACTATTGATGTTTTTTACGAGTGTATTCAATGATATCAAACGATCCAGTTTATTCTGGATTATTTTCTTTTGCTCTTCAACCTGTTTGAAATGTTTAGCATTGGATATTGCTATGTATGTCGAGGAAGCCAGGCTTTCGATCAGTTCGAAAATATTCTTTTTGTAATCGATTCCTGTGACTGTTGTTCCAAGTGTTACAAAACCCAGGATATGGTCATCCTTGTTCAGAAGTATGATATACCGCGCATTCAGGGCTGAGATCTTATCTGAGCCGTTTTTGAAGATACTGTCAAAGTATTGCAGATCATCAGCGTCTGAAAGGTTGATGATTATCCTGTTCGGGTCAACAACCGAGTTTTTATCCATATCCAGAGAGATATCAAGGGCTTTGATGCTTTCGAAAATAAATCTGAAGGATCTAAGGACATATTTCTCACTTTTTTCATCATATAATATAAATCCGGTTGATGAGCTTTGTGTCAGCTCAGAAAATACATCTATGGAAAGGCTATATAGAGTATCAAGATCCAACTGGCTCAATAAAGCTTTTGACGACTGATTTATGGCAAACAGGTTGAATACTTTCTCATCAAGACTTGTATTTATGTTATTCAGCTCAGCGTAAGATGCATAATTTCTCATTGCACTGTTGCAGAGATTCATCAGTACTTCGCAAATGATATGGTCATTCTCATCGAATTGTGATGTTGGTTTTTCCGGGATCATTATAAAGCCGTTAAGCTGCGCGTCGACTATTATTGGTACAATTATATCTATATTACATGCCCTGCATATATCTTCTTCAAAGAACCGCAGTATTGAATCCTTTCCTGTAAGGATGTTACCGTGGAAAATAGCCAGGTCATTAAGCTTTTTACTATTTATTACTTCTTTTATACCGGTGTTTATGCCCTTTTCTCTTGTCAGACGGAAGCTGCCATCCTTTAGACAATATAAAGATGAATGCTCAAGTGTCAGCAACTCATTTATAAAATCGAAAGCGGCATTCAAAATCTGTTCCGCATTCAGCTTCTGTGAAAAATAATCAACAGCCATGATAAGACCAGAGTAACGGAACATCTTACCTGAAAGTTCTCTTTCTCTTTTTTGCTCTTCAACCTGTTTCAGAATTTCGTTATATACCATTTAAACGCCTCCCGGTACAATCGACTGTCATATCTCTCTCATTTCATTATCCTGAAGGAAGAAGCATGATGCGATCGAATCCTTAAATAATTCTTTAGTATGATTTTTCATTTGTATTGAAGTATTGGGATATGCTCTTTTTAATATATTGATTTCCCCCTCGCCCTTGACACGGAAGTATTTTTGCATTGTTCTGATCTCTCCCTCAAGACGTTTTACTTCGTCTTTACAGTTAAAATACTTTTCTCTGACAAGCTCATAACCGTTGTACTGCTTTGAGTTTGAATCCATTGGGTTGGGATATACCGCAAATTGCTGCTTGGCTTTTGCCAGTAGTGTTTTTGCCTTTCCGAGAGATTCCTGCAGGTCATCGAGCTCCTTCTTCATCTTGTTACGGTCAAAGCCTTTAACGATGACTTGTGTACGCTTTTCACTTTCTGTTCCTATATATGCAGCCTCAACCTTTTGCTCTGCCTCAATTACTCCTCCTATTATCTTGCCTTTGGAGGATTCAACTATGACCTGCTTTGCGGTAATGTTACTGTTCAGACAGTAAAAACCGACATAAACTATGCCGCTGCAAATAACTGTGGCATCAGAAATGAATTTTGTATATATATCCTTTGTGGATTGTATAACGGCTTTGTTTTTTCCTGCGATACCGCCTTTGATAAGTATATTTCCACCCCTGCTGACTACCTCCTTGACACTACCGATACCGAATTCGCCCAGGATCTCTATGTCATCCCTGGCAGCTACGGAAAAGTTATCTGCAATAGCTCCTTTAACAGTCAGGAATCCATCAAAGTCTATGTTTCCGGTATTAAAATCAATATCGCTGGAGATTTCAAGATAATTCGATACACCGATCCTATCTCCATTAAAATGGACTGCTCCGGTTATTTTTGCATATAGGGTCGTGACGCCATCTTTAGATACTTCGGAAACTGTGTTATGATCATAGAATAGTGGGAAACGCCTGCCCTTTAGTTGATGTACGACATCACCGCGCACAGTCTTGCCAGGGGTGCCTTCGGTCGGGTCGGTACGTTCTCCCAGCCAATCGCCTTGTTTTACTTTATTTATCAGATTTAATTCGTAATAATCCACCTTGCCATCTTCTTTGATTTCAGGCTTAGGATCTTTTAATTCGAATAGTTTGATAACAGAGTCAACGCCATTTACGGGAGGTGTGCCCTCTGCAACCAGAATCGGTACATTGGTCTCAAGCTTGCCGAGTAAAACATCTGCTTTTACTCCGAAGATGACCCCTCTTTCACGAAGCTTGTTAATGATCTCGCGTACTAATGTACCTCTATTCTCATTTGACAATTCAGATTCATCTATACATAATGTTACATATGCCTTCATGTCGTTATCGATTACTTCTATTATTATTCTTTGATCGATTTCTCCAAATTTAATCGGAGGGTGGGGTGCATTGAGCAGGGCATTCCTGATGGCAATAAAGCTGGTTATTCTGATTTCGGGATTTTTTGTGATGATTATATTGAAATCCTGGATCAGATATCCCTTCTTGAATGTTTCAAGATAAATCCCATCTGTGTTCCTAATTATTCTAATATAATCATTTTTGATTATGTCCATGATAAATACTCCATCTTATACCAGAGTTACTGCGTACAAATAATATAGACTTTACATTTATTCGACAAATGCAATTCAGTCTCCTGCTTAAAATTCGACTTTTTTCCTTATAATGTGATTATTTTAACTTTCCTAACCGGAAATGATGGGCTCTATCGGCTGGTACGACGAGACAACAGTCCTGGTGACCGCCTTCTCCACATCCGGATTTAAGGCAAGTGCTGAGAAATTGTTGTGGCATCACACAACATCGCACTACAGCATCTTTACTATAGCATTGCACTACCCGATTTCAACTTTAGAACGGAATTATACTGTAAAAAGGCCGTTTTATAGCCAAGCGTCTATAAAACAAGCCTTTTCCCTCGCAATAGCGTCCTAAAACGGAAATAATGAGTAGCCTGATCAATGAATACAACTGTTGAGGCAACATAAACACTAGGTTACAAGTGCAAATCCAGCCCAAGTTTACTTAAGTTAACATAAGTTAATGTGGTAAATTTTTAGTGACAAATCATCCAGAAAATGATAAAATACTGTAACAAAATGTTATAGCTTGTTATTTATTGTAGCTTATTTATTAATATCTAATTATTCTAAATTGGGGGTTTTTATGAGGAGGTCGTCTAAAAAAGCTATTTCTCTCCTATTATCACTTTGTATGCTGTTATCCATCCTGATAATGCCGATTCCGGTCCAGGCAGAGGGGGCAGGATCTATTGCAACAATGGGCCCTAATCCCAAATATGCGATAGGTCAGGAGGTGGGCGTGCTGGTAGATGATACTGACCTTTGTACTGACACGGTTGATGTCACAGTTACTTCAAATCTTAATCCAGGAGGAGTTGTTCTCAGCCTGCCAAAGGATAACTCTAACCCCGGTAAATATAGTGGCAAGATCATGATCTCAAGCGACCTCAACGATCCCGGCCAACCGAACCGCATTCAGGCTGAGAATGGAGATACAATCACGTTCAGCTACAATGACGGTGGAGAAGTAAGAAGTACAGGCATTAGTGTAGCGAACAGAGTAGGAAAACCCAGCTCTTCTGTTGATCCCTTACAACCGGTTAAGGCTTTGGAGGTCAATAGTGTATCCAACTTGTATAAAGGAAACAATCAGATTGCAATACGCTTTCGTAATGTTAGTGCCCTGAATGGTGATTTTAGCGGACTCATAGCGGACATCAATACGGGTTCCGACGTCAAACACCTTGCATACGATGCAGAAACGGACAGGATAGAGTACCATGACAACGATGCTGCAACATGGCGTCTATATGACGATAGTATTTCCGGTTTGGATTTCGGCAGCTTGTCGATTACTATAAAAAATGGTGATGATGTTATCGGTGACTCAAGAGTTACGCATGTAATACAGCGTATTGGGGCAAATCAGGAATTTACTTCACTTAATAATTATCAAACAACTGACACTGTTTTATCTTTCTCCACGGATAATTCCGATTATCCGTGGAATATAGAAGAATCCCCAACTCTGAGTGCAACCGTGAGACTCGAAAATGGCACTTTGGAGTGTGAACCTAGTGTTGTTGTTATGTCTGACAACAAACTGGAATTAACTATACCTGCTAATGCTTCAGCTGCTGAGGGCCGCCGCATCGTCAGTATATATGAAGAAGGGGAGTTGTTGGCCGACTGGGCAAAGGGATATATAAAAGCCGCATATGACAAGGGAATAATCAGTCCGTACGCTGACGGAACCTTCAGGCCTTCACAGAGTATTACGAGGGCAGAAATGGTAGAGATGCTGGTCAAGGCAATGGGGTTGAAGCCAGCCGGAGATGCTGCAGCTTTCAAGGATCAGAAGGATATACCTGCAAACGTAAGGCCTTATGTGGCAAAAGCAGCTGAGTTGAACATTATAGCAGGCAAGGGCGATGGCATGTTCCACCCAGCGGATTCATTGACCAGAGCAGAGGCCTCCAAGGTAATCATTGAAATGATTGAGGTGCTTGGAAAAATGTAATTAAGTTAAATAAATAAAGCCGGAGGAGTCAATTCTCTTCCGGCTTTATTTGTCTTTTCTTGAATTAATTTTGCAAAGCATGCTTGACAAATAGTGCAAAGCATACTATACTAAAAATGCAAAGCGCACATTGCAATATGACTTGAGGGGAGGGATTGTTTGAATACCAGGATTCCGGAATTACGGAAGAAGAATAAATTATCACAGGAAGAGCTTGCTTTGGCGGTAGGGGTCACCAGACAGACGATAACTTCGCTGGAATGCGGCAAGTACACCGCCTCGCTGGTATTGGCGCATAAGATAGCCAGACATTTTGGGTTGACAATAGAGGAAGTATTTGATTTTTCAGATGAGGAGGATATTTAGCAATGGAAAGGTTTAAAAATAAGATTCGGAAAAGAACAACTTTGATGTCGGTTGTTATAATGGGAATATTAGTTACTTATTTTGTATTATCGTTATATAAGGGCAGTCTGCCTGTCATACCCGATTTTATCAGAGGCTTCCATACCGGTGCGTTCATAGGTGTTGAACTTACATTTGTGTTTTTTATTTCAAAATACATTGATAGTTTGAGAAAAGAAGAAGCACTCAAAAAATTGTACATAGAAGAAAATGATGAGAGAACAATCATGATCATGCAAAAGTCAGGTGCAATTGGGATGGTCATATGTATGATAGGCCTTGCAATTGGTACCATTGTGGCCGGTTTTATAAATACGACCGTGTTCTTTACACTACTTGCTGCACTTATATTTATTGCATTGGTCAGGGGATTCATAAAGGTTTATTATCATTCCACGATGTGAAATAGTGTAATATGATAGGAGTTATTATCTATGTGTTTGCTTTGCAATAGTATGAAAGGTAACAGTAACGAAAAAAAACATTTTATATTTAATTGGCAGTTTACGGTTGGACTATTATTATTCAACGTCACTTTGATTGTGAATCGATTTATAGAGCTACCGGATTTTTTCCGGGGTTTTGCAGAGGGCTTTAGTATTGTGCTTACTATTTATGGCCTTCTGGCTGCAACCGTAAAATATATATGCAATCTGATCAAACAAAGTAAAAAGACTGCCTGAAGATGGAATGCGGCAGTGCCACCAGGAATGTCGTCCTGCTGGACCAGTCAAGTTGAGTCTATTATTTACAAACTCAAGCTCTTACTAAGAACGGTCATTGTTAAACGTGAACCGGGAGAGCTTGAGTTTGTAAGCGGTTTACATTATCTGCTGCTGTGCCAAATACCGTCTTCCATACAGACTGACTCCGGCCCGTTTCTGTTTTCAATTTTTGACCCGACCGCGTGACGTTTGTGTGCGTAAACGCAGAAGGCGTCCTTTTCGGCATTGCCTGCAGGTGCTTTGGATACGGCAGTTATATTGTTTGGATCTGTAATACTATTTACAAAAAGGCTATCTTGTCTTTTACGATTTTGCATAATATCAATCTCCCTTATAATTGTTATAGTCAATCGGTTAAAATTAGTGACCTTTTTTTATTATTCAACTGTATAGCAAAAAATATTCATAGCTGATTGTTGAAAGCGGAATCAACTATTCTTTAATAAAGCCCTGGGAAAATTTTATCAAACACAGTATCAAGAGTTGGAATTAGACTCTGAAAATCAACTAAAGTGCAATCCTACCCGGGTGACTGTATGGAAAATCAACTAAAGTGCAGGCATGGTTACATAATCATAAAATGCGTTTCATTATCAGGTGAAATGATTTACCATAACCCGGTTATTAGTCACTTATGTTTGAATATTTGTACTGTAGTTGAAATTCTATACATCGTTTACTAATTGGCGTTTGTATCATCGTGATGTTGCGCTCTTTACGCTATTAAACAGCTTATCACACTCACTTGCCTCGATTTGATGCATTGACCATAAATTTGTTTACATGGTAAAATGTATTAACATATTTGTTAATGAAGCTTAAAAATTCCACAGTAGCCTCAAGCTTTGTGCAAAAATTCGGATGATGTGTGCTTTATTTTTGATTTTATTGAATAATTACAGTTATAGGTACACATAATTAAAGCATTCATAACATTATGACTATACTGCGATTACATATTTGCCATTTTTCCACACAGTAATTGTAGTTTTGCACAGTTCAGGCTTGTCCGGTAAGTTGGTAAGCCGGTAAGTTGTGAGCGTTGAGTAAAATACTTATATTAAGGGAAATACGATGATGAAGATTAAAACGTGTATTCTGTTTGACCTTGACGGAACACTGACAAGCCCGGCCGTGGGAATAACAAAATCAGTTAACTATGCGCTTGAGTTTTTTGGCATATACACAGAAGATCTGTGTGAACTTCATAAATTCATAGGTCCTCCGCTAAAAGAATCTTTTATGAAATATTATGGGTTTGACGAAGAACGGGCAAATCTTGCGGTTGATAAGTACAGGGAGTATTTCAGGGAGACCGGAATATATGAGAATGAGCTGATAGATGGAATAGATGTATTACTCAGGAAGCTTTCGGAGGACGGCAGGCAGCTGATTGTAGCGACCTCCAAGCCCAAGGTTTATGCAGATATCATACTGGAGCATTTCGGTCTGATGAAATACTTCAGCCAGGTTTGTGGAAGTGAGCTTGATGGTACAAGAGTCAAAAAGGATGAAGTGATAACTTATGCTCTTGAAAAAGCTGGTATAAGCGATCCAGAGGCAGCAGTCATGGTAGGTGACCGTGAACATGATGTCTTTGGTGCAAAGAAAGCAGGCATTGAATGCATAGGTGTATTGTTTGGCTACGGAAGCCGTGAAGAGCTACAGGTTGCAGGAGCGGAGTATGTGGCTGAGACTGTGGAGGAGCTCGGGATGGTTCTTATGGACCGCTGGTGAGATGCAGGCACGGCACATGTGGTCGGAACGGTGGAGGAACTGGGAAAGGTGTTGATGAGGTGTTGATGAGCTGCTGATAAGGTGCTGATATTGAGATGGAGATGTGAATTAAGATGAATATCCAGATTTTTGGCGCAAATAAGTGCTTTGATACAAAGAAGGCAGAGAGGTACTTTAAGGAACGAAAAATCAAGTACCAGTACGTTGACATACAAAAATTCGGACTGAGCAAGGGCGAGTTTGAATCTGTCAGGGCATCTGTCGGTCTAAAGGAATTGATCGACACAGGAGTAAAAGAGTATAAGACATTGAATATGCAAAACCTTGGCGTGGGTAATGTGGCAGCTGAAGTGCTTTTTAGTAATCCCCGGCTGTACAGGACTCCGGTAGTAAGAAATGGCCGGAAGGCCACAGTGGGATATTGTCCAGAGGTATGGGCGGATTGGGAATGACGGAAGAGTGATGGATGAATGGTGTAAGAATGACTATGGAAGCTTCACTTGGCGTGTGGTATTTGCAGAATATTTGTAAGATGATGATAGTGTGAAATAACTTAAATAATTGGACAATGATGATAGGAGGTATGTATATGAAAATTTATCATGTTGATGCTTTCTCCGACAAAATGTTCATGGGTAATCCGGCGGGAGTGTGTATCCTGAATGGACCGGCTGATGAACAGTGGATGCAGAATATCGCCATGGAAATAAACGTATCTGAGACTGCTTTCCTATATAAGGCAGGTGATGGATATAACCTGAGATGGTTTACTCCTGAAGTTGAGGTAGACCTCTGTGGACATGCCACACTCGCTAGCGCTCATATACTTTGGGAAACAGGCGCGCTGGAAGAAGACCATGAAGCTGTTTTCAACACAAAAAGCGGGAAACTGACAGCAAAAAAAGATGGCGATTACATAATACTAAACTTTCCTGTCGAGGCCGAGACACTTACCGAGGCACCGAACGAGCTGATAAATGCGCTTGGCGACATACTCGTCAAATATACAGGCCGTAATCGTATGGACTATATCGTAGAGGTTGAAAACGAAGAAATCGTCAGAAAACTTCAGCCGGATCACAGAGCTTTGAAAAATATTGACACCCGGGGAGTTATCGTTACCAGTCGATCAGATGATCCTCAGTATGACTTTGTTTCAAGGTTTTTTGTACCCGGTGCAGGAATCGATGAGGATCCTGTTACGGGGTCGGCTCACTGCTGTCTGGGACCGTATTGGGCGGAACGGCTTGGTAAAACTACCATGAATGCATACCAGGCATCTAAAAGAGGCGGAGTGCTTCAGGTGACGGTGAACGGGGACAGAGTGCACATTAGCGGCAGGGCGGTAACGGTCTTTTGCGCCGAACTCGGGTCTGAAAAAACAGGCATAGATACAGGCTTGAGGGAGATCCATCCTGATGATTATGCTCAAATGCTTGAGCTTTGGGATAATACACCCGGTATGGGGGTCAACGAAGCGGATTCAGAAAACAACATACGCAAGTTTCTTCTGAGGAACCCCGGCCTGAGTTTTTGCTACAAGGAAGGGAACAAGATAGTCGGCACTTCTCTGTGCGGGCATGACAACAGAAGGGGATACATCTATCATACGGCTGTGCTGCCAGAGTACAGGGGCAAGGGGATCGGAAAGATGCTTGTGGAAAAAAATCTTGAGCAGCTAAAGGCGACAGGTATAGAAAAATGTCATCTATTCGTTTTTGCAGATAACGAATTGGGCAATGACTTTTGGAGCTCGACAGGCTGGACAAGGCGTAATGATATATTCTTATATTCACGCAATACGTAATGAAAATCTTCCAAACAAGCATCTTCCAAACAAATATTTGCCAAACATATTGACTAAATATTTTTAATGACGTAAAATAACACTTGTTATATAACAAGTGTTATTTTACGTCCGGTTAATCAGATTAGGACTAAATGTCAGAAATTATGGAGGTGTACATGCCACCTAAGACAGTATTTACGAAAGAACAGATCATAGCTACGGCTTTTGAGATCTTCAAGGAGGAGGGGATCGAAAGCCTGTCCGTGCGTAAGCTGGCAGCACGGATGAACAGCTCCACTGCTCCGATTTATACTAGCTTTGAAAATGTTGACGATATAAAACAGCAGCTGCTGGAGCATGCATTGAATATACTTACAGGCTATACGGAAAAGCAATATACCGGCGATGCCTTTCTCAACCTGGGCCTTGGACTTCTTGAATTTGCAAGGGATTACAAGACAATATACAGAAAGCTGTTTATGGAAGACGACAAGTATCAGTACATCCTGCAAAGCTTGAGCGAGCGGAATCTTATACAGATGAAGAAAGTGGAGTACTTAAAGTGCTTTAATGATACAGATCTTGCCTCTATGCTGGATAAAATGAGCACCTATACATATGGCCTGGCAACAATGCTATGCGCGGGGATGCTTACAGACGAGAGCCATGAATACTTTCTTAAGGAACTGGGAGAGATGGGATGCTGCGTCATAGGAGCATATGCGAGCATGAGGGGATATGCGAAAGAGTTTGAAAGTGTTTTGAAGGAGGGATGTATGCTATGAAAAAAGTTACTGTTCTCAATGGTATTACAAATGATAAATTTTCAGAATTTGAACAACAGCTCAAAGACTATGGGGAATGCAACAGAGATGAGGTTAAGCTTGATTTATTCAACCTAAGGGACATGGATATCAAATACTGCACGGGCTGCTGGAACTGCTGGGTCAAGACTCCCGGGCTATGTATGCACAAGGATCAGATGCCTGATGTATTAAGAAGCATTATTCATTCTGATCTTACAATTTTTCTTTCACCTGTAATAATGGGTTTTGTAAGCAAATACATCAAAAAGGTCAATGACAGGATGATACCGCTTGTTCACCCATACATAGGATTGGTTGATAATGAATGTCACCATTTCAAGAGATATGAGCATTACCCAAAGCTTGGTCTTGTACTGATGAGGGATACTGATAAGGATGCCGAAACGCTGCAAAATGCTGATGTTGAAATAATAGCCGGAATTTATAAGCGTATGGCGGTCAATATGAGATCATCGCTGGAATTTAGTATTGTGTGCAACGGTAATGTGGAGGTGTTGAAAAATGAAATTAACAGTATTTAATGGTTCCCCAAGAGGGAAAAACAGCAGTACGTCTGTTCTGGCTAAATGGATCGCTGAAGGTGCAGGCAGAGCAACAAAGATAGAATATGAGGAAGTGTATCTGGCAAAGACTCCGGAGCATGGAGCATATGCAAAAAAGTTCGCTGAGTCCGATATTTCCTTGATCACATTTCCACTATATACAGACTCAATGCCGGGGATAGTGGCTGCCTTTATAACAGAGCTTCAGCCCTTTGCGGGCAAAATGAAGGGTAGGAAGCTTGGCTTTGAGGTCCACTCAGGTTTCCCGGAGGCAGAACACAGCAGGCATGTCGAAAAATATTTGGTCCGCCTGGCAGAGATACTTGGAGCGGATTACATAGGCACAATAGTGATGGGAATGAGCGAATCTACCCGTATGGCGCCCGAAGCGCACCAGACGAAAAAGAGGGAAAGGTTCGCAAAGCTTGGTGAATCAATGATCAAAGAAGGAACCTTTGACAGTGTGACGTTAAAGGAGCTTGCGCGACCGGAAAAATTAGCAGGCTTTACACTGCTGCTATATAAATTTGCTGCGTCGACCGGTTTTCTCAGTATGTACTTCAAAAGTCTGCTCAGGAAGAATAATGCTCTTAAAGACAGCTTTGCCAGGCCATATGAGAATGAAGCCCTGTAGTGAGCATCACTTGATTTTCTTTATGAATATGCGGTAAAGACCCATTATCCAGATAGTTGTGCTAACCAGACCCAGGATGAAATCTGCTAAATATCGCACAAATTGCTCTGCCTTGGCCTGCAGCAGCATATCCATGAGCCAATAAGACGGCAGTAAGACTCCGACAGCTCTAAGGTATGAGTTTGCAAACCAAGCTAGCGGTATGCCGAAGATAATGATCCCAATAAGCTTTGAAACAGCCAGACCCTCGACTTTGTTGGAAGCAATTGATACAAGCATCATACCCATCAGTATACCGCTGTATGATGACATTACAGCAGGGAGGACCATCAATCCGTATGACAGGCCGCCTAACGATGTAAACGGCATTAATAGCAGTGAAGTAAGCAGAGAGTAGAAAAAGGGAAGAGAAAGCCGCATCACAAGGTATGCTTTTCCTCCCACCGGTGTGACTGAATAGTACTGACATATCCCGTCATCCCGTTCATCGAGCATTAAGAGCCCTGTCATTACACTGATCAGCATCGGGTTCAATGTGATAACCAATGCATCGACCATAAGATAATAAGGAATCAGCTGAAAATCCAGATATTTTGTCAGTAGTCCATTTATAACCGGAATGATTATTTTTAACACAATGCTTACCATAAATGGTGTAAAGCACAGTAACAGCAGCATTTGATCCCGATATATCTGAGTAAGGCTTCCTTTAAGCAATCGTATTGTCTGTTTCATATCCTGTCCCTCCGATCTTTGACAAAAACCAGTTCATGCGTTTTATTGCCAGCAAAAATGCCGGTACCGACCATAATATCAGCATGATCAGCATCATTACCGGGCTCAAAGGCGTACCGTTTACCGGTGCCCCCCCTGTACACCACTGGAAAAGCCTTAGTATCAGCGAACCTGGCATGATTTCCAGCAGATATGATTTCACCCCAAAAAGCGATATGATCGGAGGAGCACCCAGGAGGATTTCTGCAGGTACTGTTATAAGCATGAACTGATTTACTGTCTTGGCCTTTACTCCTGCCGACAATCCCACAAACGTATATACTACTGAGCCAAATAGAAGGGAAAGCATAAGAAGCGGCGGGTTTACCTTCGTGCCAAGACCGATAACAGCGATAACAATACCCGTCAGCACAGATATTATACCAAGTGAAACAGCTTTTGCAAGGACATATTCCCATACCCTGAGCGGTGATACAAACAATGCATCCAGTACTCTTTCACCCTTTTCGAGCAGCAATATGCCGCCAATAAAGAAGAACCCCAATGCCGCAGGGTCAATAAACAGGACAGCGACTGTAGCGGCGTTTTTCCATGCTTCAGGCAGGATACCCATCACTACTATGTAGAAGACTACCATGATAAAATATATGAAATAGAAGCCATGCTTGAATTGATATTTAACATCATGAACTATTGCATTTATCAATCTCATGACAAACACCTGCCCGTCACTTCAATAAAAATGTCCTCAAGCGTCTGTTCATTAGAGTGGATCGATATTACCTGCCTGCTTTTGAGCCTTTTCATGAATTCCTCATTATCATACAATCCATCGAGCTGTGAGTTTGCTTTCGCTCTTTTACCGTTCTCATCATATTGATATGCAACTGTGTTTCCGCCCTTTTTCAGACGAAGATTGTTTGGAGTATCAATGATCTTGATGCTGCCGTCTACAATAAATGCTACCCTGTCGCAGAGCTCTTCGGCGTCATGCATATTGTGCGTGGTCAGCAGGATGCTTTTGCCTTCCTGCTTTTGTTCAAGGATCATATCCTTCACTGTGCGTGCGTTGGCGGGGTCAAGGCCTGAAGTGGGCTCGTCAAGGAAGATAAGCTCAGGCTTGTGCTGTATTGCTCGGACAAAGCTTAGTCTCATTTTCATTCCCTTTGAAAAATCTGATACTCTTTTATGAGCATCGTTGCTCAGACCGACTCTCTCTAAAAGCTCCATAGCACCATATCCTGAGCTGTTGTAGAGCTTTCCGAAAAACAGAAGGTTTTCGAGCGCGGAGAACTTGCTGTACAGATTGGGAAATTCAAAGTCAACACCAATATGCTGATAAAAATCCCGCTTACTGTTTCTAACCTCAGTCCCCAATATCTTAACACTGCCCGAGTAATTTTTCAGGATACCTGTAAGAATTTTTTGGACTGTGCTTTTTCCTGCGCCTGATGGCCCCAAAAAGCCGAATATCTCACCTTTGTTTACATTGAAGTTCATGTCATTTATGAATTTTCCATGCTTTGAATAAGAAAAACCAAGCTCGCTTACGTTGATCATTATTTTGCCACCTCTTCTAATTAGTCTGCTACAGAGGAATTTTCTCTGAACAATTTGTCCGTAACTGCCTGCAGCAGGTAGTCTAGTACATCATCAAAAACATCTTCTCCGATTTCACTTTTGTGCAAAAGAGTAAGAAAGATGGCCCTCATTGCGCCGGATATGATTTTCGGGTCACCCGGGGTTTTTATATTAAGGAACTTGAGCAGATTTGATGCAGCATTGTCATCATTACTCAAGTGGCTGCCGACACGCTCCGGAGGAAGCTTTCTGACAAGGAGCTCAAGATCGCCTTTGTACATGTTCAGTATCCATGGCATTTTCTTTGCTTCTTCAAACAATAGTCGTATCACTGACATAAAGCTCTCCCTGGGGTTTCCTCCTGCTTCCTGGAGTTTATTGAACATTTCCGCTTTTACCCGCTGATCGATACGGTCAAATACATCCATGAATAAATGCTCTTTTGACGGATAGAAGAGGTAAAATGAGCCTTTTGATATGTTTGCCATTGAAACAAGCTGATCTACGCTGGTTTTTTTGAGACCGTATTTACCCCAGCATTCCTCGGCTGCATCCATCAGTTTGCTTTTTATAGCTTCTTTTTCCCTTTCAGAAAAACCTTTCGCCATTTTCTTCACCTTCTCATAAAAAAAACTATATGACTAAATGTATGGTAATAGTCATATATTATTCTACAATATGTCATTTGTCAATAGATAGTTAAAAATAGAAATTGCTTAATTGATTGTTCTGAAAGTCTGGTGTTGCTATAATATAGTTAAGTTCGGAAAAAAGTACGGCACAGACGGAGTTGGATATACCATGACCAAATACTTGAAAGGAAGCATAAGCTCTGATGCGGATATTGGTTGATGCGGATGCATGCCCGGTAAAGGATATTATCATAAAGTGTGCAAAACAGTATAAAATACCTGTGACAATGCTGATCGATACAAGCCATGAGCTCAACGACGGGTACAGTACGGTCGTGGTTGTAGATAAGGCAAGGGATAGCGTTGATATAGCACTGATCAATATTGCAAAGGAAGGCGATATTGTTGTGACACAGGATTATGGTGTTGCAGCAATGGCGCTTGGTAAAAAGTCAAAGGCGATCAACCAGAATGGATTGATATATAGTAATGATAATATTGACCGACTACTGTTTGAAAGGCATCTGGGGCAGAAGGTACGCAGGGCAGGGGGCAGGACCGCAAATGCGGGGAAGCGAACAAGAACTGATGACGAGAGCTTTGAAAGAGTATTCAGGGCAATGATAAATGAAGCTTTAGGATGATCAGTTTTGTGGGACGAGGGATCTGTATCCCTGTCCCAATGAGCTTTAGGTTGATAATTGTGAGTTACTAAAAGGGGAGAGCGATTACTAATGAGTATGGAAAACTTTGTACCGGTACATATAAATGCAGAAAGAGGCGATTTTGAAGGCAACGGTGTTCATGGACGGTATGTCCTGCTTCCTGGATCTGAAGGAAGGGCTGAGAAGATCGCCGCCACGTGGAAAAATGTAACTGTAAAGAAGCATCCCAGAAACCATAATTTATACCTCGGTGTTATGGAGACCGATTCGGGCGGAATCGACATGGCAGTCATATCTACAGGGATAGGAGCAGCCAGTGCAGATATTATAGTCAACGAGCTGATCCTGCTCGGGGCGCGGAATCTTATCAGAATAGGTACGTCCGGCTCCATACAGCCGGAATACATACCAGCGGGGTCTGTTGTTGTGCCGACAGGCAGTGTGAAGGATGAAACTACTTCAGCCAGATATCTTCCGATCGAATTGCCTGCACTACCGTCAATTGAGTTCATCCTGGCTGCCCGTAGGGCATATGATGAAATATTGGCAGAGGGAGCAGCTGTTGTAGATATCCATCGTCAGGTGTTTTTTGGAATAGTACATTCGAAGGATTCGCTTTATGCGAGAGAAATGGGTGTGGGACCGAAGCACAGTGAGAACGAGGAATATATGAAGCTGCTCAAAGCTGGGGGAGTACTGGCCTCCGAGATGGAGACCAGTATACTGTTCACGCTGGGGCAGATATATAGCCAGCAGTTCAAAAAGGCCGGCGAAACCCCGGTGCTTACAGGTGCTGTGCTTGCTGTCATTGGTGGCTTTACACCCTTTGGCGCGAAGGACACTGAAGCGGCTGCCATTGATGCTGCGATATCATACGCTCTAAAAACTGTAGAAATACTCAATAAGTCACGTTCCTGACCCAACAGCGCATTGTGAAAACCGGGGCAGTAGCGCCGGGTGTTTAGACCGGCGCAGTTTGGGGCTGGCGCGAAGATACCAGGTAAGTCAAGGCGCTGAATATCAGAGCAGTTATAATAAAGTTGACCGAAGCAAGTAATATGCCATTTGGGTTTTCCAAACACAGATAAGTATTGATCAGCTTGACAATATTATTTGTTGGGGTGATTCTGGATGAGATCGGAAGTAGCATAAATGACAGGCCGAAGCACACCCAGAAAGCGGTTATAAATATTTTACCGAGTCTATAGGCCAGAGCTCCATATAACGTCGAGAATGATGTTATCATTATAAGCAATACAGCTAAGAACAAGAACTCCGATGCTTTATTGCTGTTTGGATACATGAAATGCAGGAGGTTGTTATCAATTGTTTTCCCGGTGCCTGACAATTTTGTGATCAGGCCGTCAACTATTATGGATATCGATGATATAACCGCCATGAGTACTGATAAAATTGTATTTGTCATTGCTCTCGAAAGGAATATTGTCCTCCTGGTATTTCCATATATCAACAGATAATTGAATGAAGATTTATAATCAGCTATTACATAGACAAAAGTAAAGATTATGGAACCGATATAAAACCCTGAACTGAACGAGCTTACACGTATATCATCAGATATCAATGTAATAGATAACAGACCTACACATATGAAGATGTAAAAGAAAATAAATGTAAGAGTGTTCTTGATCATATTACCTGTTTGAAAACGAAAACAGTTTAAGATCCTGTTCATTGTACTACCTCCTCCTTATTGCTGCCGGTAAGATATATAAAAAGCTTTTGAACTGGTATTGGTGAAATATCGACTCCATAAGACTTCAGCTCTTTTAATTTCTCTTCAGTGAATTTTTCAAAAACAGCGGATATTTTTACATTGCCCACCAATTCGGTATGGATAACTCTGTAACTACTGACAGCCTGATCAACATTAGCGGCTTTGCCGGAAACATAGAAGGCCATTTCTCTTAGTTCAGTTACCTGAAGCTGGCTTACTAGTTCTCCCTCTCTTATGATAATTACTTCCTCAAAAATATCTGCAGATTCTTCAATGAGATGGGTGGAAATGATATATGTTCTGGGGTTATTTGAATAGTCCTCAAGGAGTTCTCTGTAAAACAGTTCTCTGACTGCTGCGTCAAGTCCTAGAACTGGCTCGTCGAAAATTGTCAGTGGAGCTCTGGAGGCAAGGCCTATAACGATGTGCAGTAAGGACTCATATCCTCTTGAAAGTGCTTTGTATTTTTTTCTCACGTTAAGTCCGAATTTAGCACAAAGCTGTTCTGCATATTCCTTATCAAAGGTTTCATAAAATAGCGCTGCAGATTTTATAATTTCTGATACTTTCATCGTATCAATGAAGTAATTCTTTTCGGGAATGTAGCAGACCTTCGGGAGCACCAACTGATTCTCTATTGCTGATTGGCCAAAGAGCATTACTTCACCCTTGTCTGCAAATATCCTGGAGGTGACAGTATCCAGTAAGGTTGTCTTGCCGGCACCATTACGGCCCAGCAATCCATATATCTTGTTGCTGAGAAGCTTTACTGAGAAATCCTTCAGGGCTGTTACATCCTTATAGCTTTTTGTTAGCGAAATTGTTTCAAGCACTATATCACTCATGTGAGCTATCTCCTTTACGAATCATTTCTATAAGATCTTCTGCTCCTATTCCAAGATTTTTTGCCTCTTCCAGCAGTGTAACCACGAACTTGTCATAAAAGCTGCTTTTGCGTTCTTCTTGTATTGCTTTTTTTGCTCCGGATGCAACGAACATACCAATTCCTCTCCTTTTATAAAGAATGCCCCGGTCGACCAGCAGGTTGATGCCTTTGCCGGCTGTGGCAGGGTTGATTTTATATATGACAGCCATTTGATTTGTAGAGGGTATTTGTGTCTCTTCCTCAATGATGCCTCTTATTATGTCGTCCTCAATGCTCTCCGCTATCTGCAGATATATTGACTTTTCATTGCTAAAATCCAGCTTCAATACTATACCTCCTGTCCTTTCATTTTATGAACCAGATGTCTGCTGCTTTATTATCTGGTTAATAGGTTCATTACTTATGTAATTAACTATACAACAAACCAAGTGCAGTGTCAACAGGTTTTGGAAAATTTTTTTAATAAAAGACGCTTCACCTCAAATAGAGGAAAAAGTGTCTTGAATTGATTCTCGGAACCATTATGCTCAGTAACTGTCACTTTGTTCAAAACTCGAACTAAAGAACCATCCCTGTTATTCCACTAACGCTGGGCTGAGAAGTAGTCGACGATACCGGAGGCAAGCTTTTTTGCCAGGTACTCCTGTTCCAGATCATCTGTGAGTAGCTCATGTTCGTCAGGGTTAGGTACAAACCCCATTTCAATAAGCATCGAAGGCGTCCAGGTACCGCGGACTACATAGAAGTTCGCCCATTTCAGCCCTCTTCCTTTTCGCCCGGCTTCCACGGCGCCTTCTAAAAGCTCCTGGGACAACGGCTTTGCTATTGCTTCCTTATAGTGGACAGAGAAGCCGTTTAGTACGGATATGTCAACGTTCTGTGCCATACTGTTTGCATGCAGGGACAGGAACATGTCAGGTTTTACGTTTCTTGAGGCTGTCAGCCTGTCGGAAAGGGACATTGTCACATCAGAGGACCTGGTCATTACTACCTTTGCGCCAAGGCTCTGCAGCTCTGTTCTCAGCTTTATTGCAGTATTCAGGTTTATTCTTTTCTCAGCGTACAATGTGCCAAGAGGTCCTGTTGCACCGGTGTCGTCACCGCCATGGCCGGGGTCGAGCATTATGACTAATCCTGTGAGGGGCTTATCACCTGCAGCTGCTTTTACCGGCCGTTTGATATGCACGATGATACCGTCGGATGTTTTCTCTATATAGTATCCGTCAATATTTGCATCTGATTTCATTGTAAGCACATACTGCCCAAGGTGCCCGGATTTGGTGAATATTGCAGAAGCGAATGGTGCATCTGCCGGTAATTCCGGTATCACTCCCGAGGATGCAGCTGAAATGTTTACCTTGAGCTTTGAGCCGTTAAAGGATGAGGTGGCTGCAAGCGATGAGGGGTAAGTGAGCTTCAGACTATCCCATTTCTCCCCGGATTCATAGACTGCTGATGTGATTTCCGGACTCAGAGATACCTTTGATGTATATGTGGATATACTTGTTTTCCTGACCCAGAGACCGGATGCCAGCCGTGCATAGCTGCCTGTCATGCCGGTAACATAGTCGACCATGCCCTTTCTGAGCTCATAAGCAGCTCCGTTGCCTGTATTGGATGATTCATACGTATCAATGTCCTCGTTAGTGATCTCTGCGTAGAATGGAGAACCTTTCATGATTACTCCGACCTTTGCCGGTGCTTTAGCCGATTTTACAGTTCCTTTGTAGTTCATCGTATAGACCGGCGAGCCCAGATCGATGTTGCGCGGAGTCCCTGTATATGAAGGAATCGTGTACTTATAGGTGAATGTTGCAGGATATAGTCCACCGCTTTTTGATGCTGTTTTCATTGTATAAGTTTTTCCGCCGATCTTTACGGTGACCTTCGCACCTGCAGGAGCCTTACAGGACAGTGTGATTTTCTCGCCCGGCATCCTGTATTCCTGTGACTGAGGGAATACAGAGGAAGCTATGATCTGAGCCTTGCTCATTTTCGCGGCCGTTGATGATCCTGTCGATCTTGTTATCATGCGTGTCAAATATGAACCGTCCTGTGAAAATGTAAAGGTGTTGGCACCCTTTTTCAGATCCACAAGCAAACCGAAATAGCCCTTCAGGGATCGGTTTTCAACGAGCTGTCCATTGAGATAAAGCGGCTTTGATGGATCGGAGGTGCCGGTGAGATAAAATTTGGTATAGCTGGTGGTAATATTGCGTGACGGCCAGGATACGGTTATTGGTACATCCGATGTATTTGGTTCGTTTGATATATTGCCATCAAGCTTGTTAAATACTGCTTTAATCATGGCGCCGAGTGCCGGGTAATTGGCAAGCGACGTATAATTGTAAAACACGCTGCCTTTTACTTCTGGATAGTTGTTGTTGAGCAGCAGTTGTTTCTCGATCTCCGCAACACCATACCATGGACTTGATTTGCTAGAATTGCCAGCTTTGTAAGCGGCATGGCCAATATAAAGGTCAACGTCGGTACCGCTGACGATATTTTTCCACCATGTGAGGAGCTTGCTGTAATCAGCGACGCTAAAGCCAATATTCCAATAGATTTGAGGGCAGATATAATCAACAGTTCCTTCCTTGACCCATTTTCTTGAATCGGCATAGTGATCGTAGTATGTTTCAAGTCCATTGGTATCACTGCCGAGAGAGTTGTTTTTCTTGTTGGCCCAGATGCCGAAAGGACTTATACCAAACCGTACATTTTTGCCTGATGACTCGATGGCATTATGTACACCGGAAACGAGCAGGTCAACATTATTTCTTCTCCAGTCACCTATGTTTTTAAAGCTCTTGCCATATTTTGCAAAGGTTTCGGAGTCGTTGAAATTAGTGCCTGGATAGAAATAATCGTCAAAATGGATGCCATCAATATCGTAGTTGTCGACCAGTTCCATTACGCTGTCAACTATAAGCTGCCGTACTTCAGGTATTCCGGGGTTGAAATAAAGGTTGTTGTCAGAGTACTGTACAACCCAATCCGGATTCTTGCGTGCGGGATGGCTGGAATCCAGAGATTTTATTGTAGGTTTTGGTTCGGTTACGGTTTTCTTTGTAATGCGGTAGGGATTAACCCATGCGTGCAGTTCGATCCCTCGCTTATGGGCTTCAGCTGTCCAGAAGGACAGCGGGTCAAAGCCTCCGTCGGGAGCTTTCCCCTGTGTGCCTGTAAGGTATTTCGACCAGGGAAAATACTTGGAATTATATAAGGCGTCTGCTGTAGGCCTGACCTGGAGAAATACAGCGTTGATGCCCATACTTTGAGCATCATCGAGTATTTTTACTGCTTCATCCTTCAATACTTCAGGGTCAGTTGAAGACTTTTTGGGATAATCGATATTTACGACCGATGCCACCCACAATCCACGCATTCCCTTTTGTTCATTGCTGTTTTGCTCCAGAGCGTAAGTGCTTGTAGTCAGAAGTGACAAAAGTATTATTACTGTCATTATCGATTTTGCATATCTTATCATATTGTTTTTCATATTGTTTTTCATCTTTGGCTCCTTATGTAGATACTTATGTTATACCTATTTCGACATAATATTTCTACAAAAGTTTCACTATTACCTTTTAGTTTAACTTATTTTAAACCTATTGTAATTTTTCAGTAATAAATTGCAGATATCAGATACAAGATGGCTAATACATGGCTGATTCACTTTTCGCAATCTGGTTAGCTAAACGGACTAATAAGAAAGTTGGCCAAAATTTCGAGTGAAGGCCAGAATGCCACTATTACAGGTAGTCATAATACCTTATAGCTTGTATTATGTGCACTGACCATTGATGTGAATCAGCAAATTTAAACTATAAAGTGGCCTATAATTGAAAAAATGGCCAAAAATTTGCGCTGTGACAGGAGGTGATGTGACAAGCCAACGATCTGCCGTCGGCTCTGTCCATGCCCGGAAAATTTACGGCCAGTTCAGGCTTGCCAAATAAACTGGTGGAAGTCCAACCTGGCAAAGTCTGGAGAACAGCTGAATTTATTTTATTCAGCGGAATAATATTATTATGGAGGATTCTGCATATTAATTATAATAACTTATCTTTCCCAGCCTGGATGACGGAGGTAGACCCACGCTACTCGTTATTGCAATTTTAGGACGCTTCTGAGGAAAATAGTTCTCAATTTATAGACGATTGGCTATGAACTTGGCCTTTCTACAGCATAATTTTGTTCTAAAGTTGAAATGGTGAGTAGTGCGGTGCAAGTGGGGCTTGGAAGATTAGAGTTAAAATTGTTTTCTATCAGGCGGTGCTGAAATTGACGGAGAAAAAAACAGATGCGGTATTGCATATAATTTTGTCTATAGTAGTATTGAGCTTCCTTTATTTAAATGCTTTTAGCGGCGTTTTTCCCTCCAAGACCTTCAATAATAAAGCTGCACAGGGTGATGATGCACAATGCAGCTGTGGTGGAACAGAAAGGGCAATCGATGAGGCTGGCATTTTCACTGATGCCGACGTTGTGTATGTCGAGTCAGGTGGCAGCCCCGAAGCTCAGTCGAAGTCAGGTGACAGCCCCGAAGTTCAGTCAAAGTCAGGTGACAGCCCCGAAGTTCAGTCGAAGTCAGGTGACAGCCCCGAAGCTC
>CAZBEQ010000009.1:42883-69537 GCA_964490975.1 uncultured Oscillospiraceae bacterium
CTCAGTCGAAGTCAGGTGACAGCCCCGAAGTTCAGTCGAAGTCAGGTGACAGCCCCGAAGTTCAGTCGAAGTCAGGTGACAGCCCCGAAGCTCAGTCGAAGTCAGGTGACAGCCCCGAAGTTCAGTCGAAGTCAGGTGACAGCCCAGATGTAGATCTACTATCCGATGAGAACCATGAAGTTTATTTGGGATCCAGTGGCAGCCCCGAAGCTCAGTCGGATAAGGGGGAAGCTAGTTCGATCAGCTTTGAGGATGAGAGTGAGGAGAAGAACCATAAAATAAGTCCAACCGGATACCACGTCTATGTCGATCTGGATAACCTGCTAATGTATGTGTATAAGGATGGCGAGCCTATAAAGACATATGAAGTCTCCGGCGGCAAGCCAAACGCACCTTCACCGGTGGGAACATGGAGGATAATCAGTAAGGATACCTGGGGCGAGGGGTTTGGCGGGGCATGGCTTGGTTTTAACGTCCCCTGGGGGAAGTATGGTATCCATGGTACAAGCGAGCCGTGGACAATCGGCAGGAGCAATGCATCAAAAGGCTGTATTAGAATGTATAACAGCGATGCAAGGGAGTTGTACAGGATGATTCCGTACAATACGCCTGTTACGATAGCCTTTGATAACATACCGTTCTACCCTATGCGAGATGGCGACGTCGGATCCGATGTCCAGGCTGTGGAAAGGGCACTGAAGAAGCTTGGGTATTATTTCGGCAGTGCTGACGGAGTGTTCGGCAGTTCGCTTAAAACCGCCGTAATGAAATTCCAGAAGGACAATAAGCTATACAACACCGGAGTGGTCAATAACAGCACATATGAAAAAATTATGCTGCTGGAAAAGGAATATGATGAGAAGCAGAAGCAGCTGAAGAAGGAAAAGGAAGAGGAGCGGAAGCGGCTTGAGCAGGAACTGGAGTAGGAGTGAGTAAAAAAACAAGTAATGAGTGGTTATTACTGAGTAAAGTGGTCTTTAACCTCTGATTACCTTACATAATCAAGGCTTTTACTGCATTATTGAGCCATATATCAATGAAACCAGATATCACGACACACATTATTGGACTTTTTACTCACCCGATTGATTTTGAGGCAGTCCCGTATCGAAAATTTTCTTTGAACGATGCGTTATAACAATTAAGTATACAAAAACACTTTACAAAATAACAAATATATGTAAATAATAGCATTATAGCTTAAATAACGAGGCGATATATGTCCCCCACCTCTACTAGATGGCGTATACCGATTTGACTTTCAAGCGGCGAGTATATCTCCCGCCTCGTTGAAACACTGCTGAGGTGAGAAAATTTTTCTACTAAACGTAATTTACGAAGTAAATTATCGGGTACCGAAAAATTTTTTTTGAACCGAAGTGTTATAATGCTGAATTTATATATAAAATAGGAGTTTTACTATGAAAAAATTAGTTGTTTGTTTTATTGTACTAGCATTTATGTTTACATCAGTGCCTGCATTTGCTTTTTATAATGAATCCATTGAGATGGATAGCGGGCTGAAAATAGTAGTTGCAGATACCGATACATTCGTATTGAAGCCTGACGGCACCCTTTGGTATATGGGAGAAGATGCAACTAAATTCATAAAAATAAGAAGTGGAGTCAAGGACATTTTCTCAGATGTAAGTCTCGGAGGATCAAAAAGTGCTGGAATAATCAAAAATGATAACACTCTTTGGAAACTGGGATACATAGATGGAGAAGCCGATGAAAAACTGCTTGTAGATGTTGTCTATGCTGCCCCGGGTTTCGATAACTGGATGGCATTGAAGTCAGATGGCAGTGTATGGGCATGGGGTGATAATATATATTATCAACTTGGAAATGGGACACAGGAACGCTCGGATGTGCCAATAAAAGTTATAGAAAATGCAGCATCTATATATGAAAATGATGGTTGGTACTTAACTGCCATTGATAAGAATGGAGACCTCTATGCCTGGGGATGGGTCGATTTGATCGGCAAAGGTTATTGTATTTCAGAACCGAGGAAATATGCCAGCAATGTGGCTAAAGTCATCAACCGGGGTTTTCTGCTTAACGATGGTACATTTATATTTTATGGGGAGAAATTTTTAGATAATGTAAAATATGTATCACCAGGCTATGATACTGTTGGGCTGATTAAAGAGGATAATAGTTTATGGATGTTCGGAACAAATGATCGAGGTCAGTTAGGTGACGGCAAACCTTTGGAAAGGGATGGAAGAGTAGAGACGCCGGTGAAAATAATGAATGATGTAAAGTGTGTCACAACAGGTTATATGCATACCGCTATTGTGAAAAATGACGGAAGCTTATGGACCGTTGGAGCCAATTTCGATGGCCAATTGGGAACGGGTAAATTACAGGTTTGTAATCAATATACCGGTGAATTGAATTACGATTATGACGGTATTCCTAAAAAAGTTATGGAAAATGTTAACTATGCGGTTGCCGGAAACCATACTATTGCATTAAAAAATGATGGTACCTTATGGCTGCTGGGTAATGGACATGCATCGCCGATAAAGGTTATGGACAATCTTAACTATATTTCCATACTCATAGCTGGTAATGTACTAAAGACAGACCAACCGCCTGTTTTGATAAATAACAGGGCATTTGTCCCGATGCGGGCTATTATGGAAGAACTGGGCCTGGAGGTATCATGGGATGCAAAAACGAAAACCGTTACAGGTACAAATGATACAATCAGTATAAGCCTGACAATAGGACAAAAATATGCCGTCGTCAATGGCGAAACAGTACCGCTGGATGCGCCTGCACAAAGCGTCAATAATCGGACTTTGGTACCTGCAAGATTTTTAGCAGAGAGTCTGGGGTATACAGTAAACTGGGACCCGGTTGAAAAAGTGATCAGAATCGATAAAGAATAATTCTGCAAAGGAACGACTGGTTCATTTCAGGAAATTTGATTATAAAAAAACTTTCGGGCTGGAATGGAAGGAAATTGTAAAAAGTTCTTGACTTATAAAATGAATTGCTTTAACATGATTAATGTGGTTTCACAAAAATCTATGTGGTTTCACAAATATCAAAGAAGGAGGCAGGAAGATGTCAGGTAGATTTAACAGAACAATCGCGGATAACGCAGTAATCGCAGCAAATGCAGTAAAACTTGATAGCATCGGGAAATTGGCATCCGATAACCCTGCCTTACTCACAGAAATTGTCTGACGATTTCTACATTCATTGAACGAGTAGGCCGTGGGTTATCCCCGCGGCCTTTATTTATATCTTAAGGCTGCGGCACATGCATCTGCGGCCTCTTTTCATGTTTGCGGAAATTTACCGGATAGTCTTTGAGTAGGGAATGTTATTGGTAAGAAAAAGAAAGCTCGGTAAAAGATTGAGCTAAGGGGGAGTTTTTTTGAAACGTTTATTAAAATTAATTAAAAAGCAATGGCCGACTTACCTTCTGGGAATTTTGGCTTTAGCCACATCTATTACGCTTGATATGTACAATCCATACTTTGTTGGGAAAATCATCGACGATGTTGTTGTGAACGGAAAGATGGCATTTCTAAGGACGGCTCTGCTTGCGCTGGCAGGCATCACGCTTGGACGTGCAGTCCTTGGCTATACAAAGGAGCTTTGTTTTGACATCTCTAGCTCTAAAGTCATTGTAAATCTGAGAAAAAACATGTTTGATCACATACAGAAGCTGTCATTCTCGTTTTTTGATGAAAACAACACAGGAGAGCTGATGTCCAGGATCAAGGAAGATACAGAGAATATAATGAATGCCATATGCTTTGGCTTTATGCTGTTCCTGGAGCAGATCATATATTTTATTGTAGCAACTGTTATACTTCTGACGATCAACTGGAAACTGGCGCTGATAAGCCTGGTAACGATGCCCATTATAGAGTTTGTAGTATTCAAGCTGGAAAGGTCTGTAGGGAAGACTTATGAAAAAATAAGCGACCAAAGGGCTGTATTAAATACAACTGCACAGCAGAACATAGCCGGTGTCAGAGTCGTCAAGGCTTTCGGCAGGGAAAAGTACGAAATACAGAAGTTCCTTCATCAGAATGAAGAGAACTATAAAATCAACTTCGAACAGGCTAAAGCAATGGCAAGGTACAATCCTCCGATCGAGTTCCTCTCAAATCTCGTGCTTGTGCTTGTAGTCTGTATCGGAGGCTATTTTGTCATAGGCGGAGACATGTCTCTGGGTACGCTTGTTGCCTTCAGCAACTACATTTATATGCTGATCTGGCCGATGCGTATGATGGGTTGGCTGACAAGTGTACTGGCACAATGTTTGGCTTCAGTAAAGAAGATCGACAATCTGCTTGACGAGGAGCCTAAGATAAAGAGCTGTGATTCACCGAAGAAGCCCGAAACCCTGAAAGGACATGTCGAGTTCAGGAATGTGAGCTTTGAGTTTGCCGGTACAAATGTGTTGAAAAATATCGATATTGACGCAAAACCAGGCAGCACGGTTGCTGTTATGGGAATAACCGGGGCAGGAAAGAGCTCGCTTGTCAATTTGATAGGTAGGTATTATGACTGCTCTGCCGGACAGGTGTATATCGATGGTATCGATGTGAGGGAGATGGAGCTCTTTACGCTCAGAAAGAATGTCTCGTCCGTCATGCAGGATACATTCCTGTTTTCGGACACGATTGAAGAAAACATCAAATTCGGAGCCGGTGACGTGCCGGATGAGGTATTCATAGGCGCCTGCAGGGATGCGATGGTGGACGAATTCGTATCAGAAATGCCGGAGGGTTATCAGACAGTAATAGGTGAACGTGGCATAGGACTGTCGGGAGGCCAGAAGCAGAGGATATCGATCGCAAGAGCGCTTGTAAGGGATGCAAAAGTGTTGGTCATGGATGACTCAACATCGGCTCTCGACATGGAGACAGAATATGCTATCCAGAAGGCGATGGAGAGAAGAAAAGGAATAACCTGTTTCATTATTGCCCATAGGGTATCAGCAGTTAAAAATGCCGACGAGATCCTTTACTTCGAAAATGGCAGGATCGTGGAAAGAGGAAGCCACAATGAGCTTCTAAGGCTGCGGGGAAGATATTACGACACATATTGCGAACAGTACCGCGACTATGTGGAAGCATTGGAAAAAGAGGTGGTATAAATGCCAATAAATAATTTTAAAGAAGATGAAGAACTACAGGAGAGCCTTAATATATCGCTTATCAAAAGGCTTATAGCATACCTGAAGCCATACACGGGAGCGGTAATTAAAACACTTGCCCTGATGGCGGTCGTTATAACGGTCGAGCTTTTCAATCCCTGGTTTTTAAAGCAGGGAATAGACCGGTTCATTGCCAAGGGGGACTGGAAAAACCTGTTTATTATGGGCGGAGTGATGATACTGGCGAATGCTGTCGCTATGATCTGTTCACGTTTCAGAATACTTACAATGGGCAAGGTGTCTAACAGCATTCTCCTGACGATACGCCAGCAGCTTTACGGGCATATACAAAAGCTGTCGTTCTCGTTCTTTGACAACAGACCGGCAGGTAAAATACTAGCCAGGATCATAGGAGATGTAAACTCGCTGAACGACCTGTTTACAAACAGTGTTACCAGCTTGATCCCTGAGCTGGTCAAGATAACAGCTGTCGTTGTTATCATGATGGTGATGAATTACAAACTTGGGCTTGTTGCACTGGCAACGCTGCCTGTTATGATAATAGCCTTTTCCTTTATATCCATATCATCAAGGAAGAGATGGCAGCTGAACAGAAAGAAGTCTTCAAACCTGAATGCATTTACACATGAGGATTTTTCCGGCATTCGTGTAGTGCAGAGCTTTGCTGCCGAGAAAGAGACCTCCGCGACATTCCTGAAGCTGTGCAATGAGTGGAAGGATGCTTTCATCAGTGCGATACGCATGAACGATTTCTTCTGGCCTACAGTTGAGATGTCCTGGGGTGTGGGTACGATCCTGGTTTTCTGGTTCGGTGCGAGCCTTATTGAAACAGGCTCCATAACACCGGGTCTGCTTGTGGCATTCACCAGCTATGTTTCGATGTTCTGGCAGCCGATTATGAACATAAGTAATTTTTACAATCAGTTGGTAACAAATATGTCAGGCGCGGAGAGAATATTTGAAATACTTGACATTGATCCCGATATAAAAGACAGGCCTGATTCAAAGCCGATGCCTAAGATCAAGGGAGATGTCTCCTTCAGAAATGTTACCTTCGGATATGATGAGGGGCAGCAGGTACTCAAGAATGTCAGCTTTGATGTGTCGGCAGGACAGACCATTGCTCTGGTTGGCTCTACGGGAGCAGGAAAGACAACGGTTGTCAACCTAATCAGCAGGTTCTATGAGGTAACCTCAGGAGAAGTGCTGATAGACGGACATAACCTGAACAATGTAACGCTTGAGAGCCTCAGAGGCCAGATTGGTCTGATGCCGCAGGACACTTACCTGTTCTCGACGACCATCAAGGAGAATATCCGTTATGGCAAGCTCGATGCAACGGACGAGGAAGTAATCGAGGCTGCTAAGGCAGTTTCTGCGCATGAGTTCATCATGAAATTCGAGAAGGGCTACGATACTGATGTGAATGAGCGAGGCACGAGACTATCAGCAGGACAGCGGCAGTTGATCGCATTTGCGCGGACACTGCTTGCAAATCCACGTATACTGATACTTGACGAGGCGACAGCCAGCATTGATACACATACGGAAAAACTTGTGCAGCAGGGCATCAGGAAGCTGCTTAAGGGCAGGACTTCCTTTGTAATAGCACACAGGCTGTCTACCATCCGCAACGCAGACCGTATCATGGTAATTGAAGAAGGCGGCATTGTAGAGTCAGGCACCCATGAAGATCTTATCAGGCTTCAGGGCCAATACTACAACCTTTACACCTCGCAGTTCAGGTTCCTGAACGATGAGGAGGAAGCTGGCTAGCTTCCGTCCTGCATGACTCCGGATACCTCACCTGTGGCATCAGTGCCGCAGGTGAGGTGGAGCCTGGATAAGTAACTTACCGTGTTTAATACCTGAAGATGAGCATAAACGCGGTGGCGGCTGTGGTGAGCAAGGCAAGAAGTATTGCGCCAAAGGCCGCCAATGCTTTTTTTTCATTTTTGGCCAGATGTATGCCATAACTAAATGTGTAAATTCCTGCTGCCGTTACGAAAAGCATAATGCCTAATACGATCATTTTTCGGCACCACCCATGTTTTTGACTTTTTTATAGTTTTGAAGAACTGTTCCGGTGCGCCTGATTTTTGAATCAAGTGACAGATTGATAATTGCATCAGGGTATTTAGATAACCAGTCATAAGCTTCCCATTTCTCTATAGTGAAGAAATTCCCGGCCATATTCTCTCCAAAGCCGAATATATCAGCTTTAAGTTCTTTTTGTGTTTTATTGATAGTATGCCTTATCGATTCCAGCAGATGATCGTTGATTTGGCTTTCCAGGTCATGTGTCAACTCCAGCGACTCATAATTTATCTGGCTTTGTATAGAATAGATTTCAGTTTCAAGTTCGATTGTCAAATCGATCACAGGCTTTCCGTCCTTAATATAGGCTTTGACTTTATTTGGCCTGCTCTTATGGATATCAAAAACAATGTTATGTTCCGGACTATATTTGTCGGGTATCGATATCATTCCATTTTTGTATTTACCGACAATCATAAGGTATGCGGCAGTCTCGTATGCATCAAGGTATCCGACCATTTTGCCGCCTTTGAATACAGACATACCTGCAAGCTCTCTCTTTGATATGCCAGACCTTGGCACTTCGCCGGGAAGGAGACCTTTACGTCCTGTATTCCCAGCCTTGGCTCCGTTACTTTCATAATTGAATTCATTTATACCTGCATATAATGCTATCGGGCATCTATACGATGATATTATGGCAGTGTGGAAATCTACTATTTTGACCTTGGGGAAAATGCCTGTTTTATCTGACTGGGAAAGCAGCAGTTCGACTGACTTGGAAATGTTGCCTCCTGTATAAGCCTTGTTCTCTGTAATAAATTTCTCAGCCGAGCCTCTTACTACTGCTACAGACATACTGGGACGGGTTTCCCTGAAACGTTCAAAACCGGCTATATATCCATCAACACCCTCTCTGGCTAATTCCTCAGAAAATATAACCCACTTTGCGTGTATAAACGATACATGCCTTGACGTGTTAGTGCTGAACATATCTATTGCTTCAAGTATGGTTGGTGCTTCAACAGTATGGACAATACTCGAGGACTGAGCTTTTTTATTTTCCTTCTCCGATGCGCCGCCACCACTTTCGCTACCGCCTGGCCCCATATATGTGGGATATTGGATCGTCAGTCTCAGTTTATCCTTCAATCCTTTATCAATCCCTATTGATATAGCATATACCTCGTCATCAATCTCACGGGCGTCAAAGCATCCTGTCAGAACTGTGACGATAATTACCGGCAAGAGTAGCAATGCGGTTGCTTTTTCAAGCATCTGCCTTATCCCCCTTCTTCTCTAGTAAAATTGCTATTAATAGCACAACAACCGGTATGAGATACATGATATACAGGCTGTATTGCCTCAGAAATACAATATTTTTTTGTGAGACCTCCTGCATGCTTTCAGGAAGTATAGCCACAATATACACAAGTATTGCAAGGGGCAGAAGAACAGGCCTGTGGTCTTTCATCCTGAATGCCTTACAGTAGAGCAAAGTGCTTATATAATAGGAGGCTGTTGTTGTGAGGACTGATGAGATGACCCATATGAACAGGAAAATCGACTCCAGTCTCTGAACGAATCTGTTAAAATAAATCGATCTTGACAATTCGAAAATACCCGAAGTTTTTTCACTGCCCGACACATAACCGTATATGGCAAGATAACAAAAAAGCGTTATGGAAAAGACGAAGCCTGACAGCAGAATGCAGGTCATAGCTGCCTTTTTGAAATTTTTGTGCCCATTCACCGCATTTAGTGCATAGGCGAGCAGCATGAATTCAAAAAATGCCGAACTTCTGCTAAGACCGTATTTGAGTGAGTTAACTATTCCATGTCCTCCAATCGGATTGAGCATGTTAAAATTAAAGGAATTGGATGATAAAAGCAATATGAATCCGAGTCCGGCAATAGTAGGTATAAAGCAAAGCGCGCATGTCCTGGAAAGCGCTTGAAGGCCAAAGTAGGAGATCACGATCGATACCACCAGAAATGACGACATTATTAAGCTTGTAGGTGTGTATGGCAGATTGTATACTTTGATCATTTCCACAAACTCGCGAAGAGTTGAACCGGCGTTGAATACGCAATATGCGCTTATTAATATTATCAGCAGCTTGCCAATAAATTTGCCTGTGACAGCTTCATATATTTCTGCCAGGTCTTTCCCGGGGAATCTTTTCAACAGCAAATACACCAACATTGATACTGCAAGCGTGGTTATGCAGGAAATCAGTGTTACATACCAGGCAGCAGTTCCGTTCTGGCTGATTATGCCTCCGACGCTCGTAAAGAATATTTTGTTTATAGTAATTAACGAAATGAATGAAATAGCTTCAAACATTCCAATCTTGCCTTCGCTGTCCATTGATTCTCCCTTTCAACCTCTGCCGCCGTTGTACAGCTTAGATAATATCCATTTTCTAGAGATTTTAGGCTGGCGTTTTTTATCAAGCGGATCGGCGTAATCCGGACGCTGCTCCTGCTTCCATATAGGCCATCTTACCAGCAGGTTGCGGTTTTTTTTGGTTTTTGGAGCAAGTTGGCTGAAATATGGTACACCAAATGAGTTCAGACTTACAGCACAAGCCATAAATATAATTAGAGCAAGTGATATGCCATAAAAGCCAAGAAATGCTCCGGATAGAATATAAATCAGCCTCATGATTCTGATGGCAAATGCGAGGCTGAAATCAGGTATTGCAAAATTCCCAAGGCCTGTGACAGCAACTATGATGATCAGCACAGGGCTAACGAGATTCGCCTGGACAGCAGCCTGTCCCAGAATAAGGGCACCTATGATGCCTATGGTATTTCCTATAATGCCAGGTATACGGATACCTGCTTCACGTATCAGCTCAAATGAAAGCTCCATTAGTATGACTTCTGCTACGGTTGGAAATGGAACGTTTTCCTTAGCTTGGGCTATTGCGATCAGTAGGTCTGTCGGGATCATTTCTCTGTGAAAGGTAGTAAGAGCGACATATAGACCGGGCAGAAGCGTTGCTACTATTACCGCAAATAGTCTGATGAATCTTAGGAAGGTGCCGTATTGCCACTTCAATGACGTGTCCTCGGGAGTGTGTAAAAAATCAAAAATCGTTACAGGCACAATAAGCGCGAACGGGGTCCCATCGGCCAGAATAGCCACCTTACCTTCAGAAAGCTGGGATACAGTCCGGTCAGGCCTTTCGGTGGAGATAATAGTTGGAAAAATGGAAAGCGGGTTATCATCAATATACTGTTCCAGCACTCCGTCACCCATAATGATATCCGTTACAACTCCTTTGATCCTTCGCTTGACTTCATCTACAAGTGAAGGATTTGCCAGATCCTTCAGATAAAGGACTGCAACTAGTTCATTATTTCGTTCTCCCAGCTTGATGAATTCTGTTGTAAGCTCTCTGTTTTTCAGTATTCTTCGAATAAGTGTGATATTAGTCCTGAGGTTTTCGTTATATGCTTCCTGAGGGCCTTTGACTACGCCTTCTACCTGCGGCTTGTCCACATTGCGCTTATCAAAACCCTTCGTTTCACAAAGTATGTAATTGGGATAACCATCTATGCATATGCCTGTATTACCTGTAAGAACATCATTTATGGCCTTTTCCTGTGTATCTGCCTTTTCGATCTGATGTGTCTCTATAATGCTGTCATATACGTAGTCAAATAGGTTTTTCCCTCCCAAATCAGTGTATTTGCTCTTGTCCAACAGAGGCCTTAAAACCGAAAGATTAATCGTATTCCGGTCTGCCATACCATCCAGATAGAATATGAAGGCATTTACACCATCGCCTATGCAAAATCTGCGCAGGACGATGTCCTTGTTGCCCGGGTGATTGAATGCCTGTTCAATGTACGAAAGGTTATCTGCAAGCTTATCATTTATCTTTGTTTTTTTGCTTTCCTTCTCATCGCTCTTTTTTTTGCTTGATTGCTTGATACCTGGCTTTTTGCCTGCTGCGGCTGTGCCTGGACGGTGAGACTTGCTGCTGCGGTCTTTGGTACCGTCACGACTATGGCTATTGCTGTTGCTATTGCCTGCAGTGCCGCTGTAGCTTGCATCTTCTGAGCCGCCTTCAGTTGCTGCATTATTACCTGTCGAATTACCAAAAGCATTATAGGATGTAGCTTTATCTTTGTATATCAGCCATGAGAAAATGTTCAAGCCGGAAATCACCTCGTTATATTATTTCCTCATTCGTTGCTAAATATGTCTGCGATTCACTTTACTTGTGGAATTGTTAAGTTTTATTGCGGTAAAGGCGGCTTTCTTGTATATCTTTTATCCCTGTCAGGATAGTCAATATAAGGTGCAGGAAGTTACTGCCTACAGAAGAGATCAGACCTGCAAACAATTGCTGCACTATTGCGGGTTCATCGACAGCCGGGATGTCTATGCCAATCTGCAGCATTAAGCAGATTAGGGTGCCCAGAAACACCGTAAGTATGATCTTTTCTGCCTTTGTACATTCCTTGAAGTCCGATTTCATTATACGGTTCTTGATTTTCAGGTATATGGGTTTGACAAGCTCAGTGATCCGTTCTGCAGCAGCTGCCGCAGAAGCAACTATGGCAAGACTTTCTACGAAACTCATATATCATTTCTCATTTTATTATTACTCTTTTTTATACTATGCAGTTAAGTGCTAAAATATTGACTGCTTTACTCTAAAGTGCTAGTATACATAAGGGCTATTTATTGACTTTGAATTAATATATTCTTATGAAGTAGTTTTTTTGACTTATGGGGGTTATGTTGAGATGGGTTATCATACGCTAGAAGCTTTAATGAAACTATCCGTTATCATTTTTCTTACAGCAGCAGCAGCTTCTTTGCTTTTCTCAAAACGACACAAAATGTGTAATATTGTTTCAAATATACTGAACATGACAGCTTCCGTCTCAGGCGCAGCCGCCGCTGTTATATACCTGATGCAGGGAGGCAAGCCCATACAGATATTTTGCATACAGTCTTCAGTACCTATAGTGAACCTTGATATGACGCTTGACAGGCTTTCGGCATTTTTCATACTTGCGCTGTGTGTACTTGTATTATGCGTTTCAATTTATTCTATAGGGTATGTTTCACATTACTATGGCAAAAGGAATGTAGGCGTTTTCAACTTTCTTTATTCTACCTTCATACTGTCGATGCTCCTTGTGATGACTGCAGGTAATGCGGTCTTCTTTTTTGCAGTATGGGAGATCATGGCAGTCGTCTCGTATTTTCTTGTTGTTTTTGAGTCCGAGCATTGTGAAAAGCAAAAGGCGGGAACGCTTTATATCATAATGACACACATAGGAACTGCTTTCCTTATGATAGCTTTCATGATGATGTACAGCTATACAAAAACCTTTGACATCTCAGCCGATGCTTCAGCGATACCTCCTGCAGCCAGAAATACCATGTTCATATTTTTTCTCATAGGTTTTGGTACCAAAGCAGGTGTAATACCGCTGCATATCTGGCTCCCGCGTGCACATCCCGCTGCGCCCGGCAATATTTCGTCACTTATGTCGGGCATAATGATAAAGACAGCCATATACGGACTTCTGAGGTTTGTGCTGGTATACCTGGGAGTGGAGAATACCTGGTGGGGTGTAGTGCTTTTAGCTGTCGGTATCGTTTCTGCAGTACTTGGTGTTGCATATGCGTTTGTAGAAAATAATATCAAGAGACTTCTTGCATACAGCAGTATCGAAAATATAGGGATCATACTTATCGGTATGGGAACTGCATTCATAGCATTCTCCATGAAAAATGGGGCGGCGGGCGCGCTGGCAATTGCTGCAGCTCTTTTCCACACATTTAATCACACTCTGTTCAAAGGTGGATTATTCATGGGAGCCGGATCGGTTCATTTTTCTACCCATACTTTGAATATGGAGCATCTGGGCGGACTCATCAAAAAAATGCCCGTAACAGCCGTACTTGTGCTCGGAGGAGCCCTGTCGATCTCGGCTATAGTTCCGTTCAATGGATTTGCAAGCGAATGGCTGACACTCCAGTCGATTTTCAGTGTTATCATTCCGGGTGAGGCAATGATCGATATAACAGCGATACTTGCTGTAGCAGCGTTGGCCTTGGCGGGTGCACTGGCTGCGGCTACCTTCGTGAAGTTTTTTGGGATATCGTTTTTGGGTGTCAGCAGGACCGAGCATGCTGAATATGCCAGAGAAGTGCCTGCAGTAATGAGTATAGGCACAGGACTTCTTATAGTTCCATGTCTGGTGCTTGGGCTTTTCCCGATGATATTTCTGAGGCTCACTGACGGCTTGGTTACCGAACTTGCGGGACAATCGGTCATAGAGCAGCTGGATGGGCCCCTGCTCATAGCAAAATATCAGGCTGCGGCAAACGGCAACGCCATTTCTCCGCTTGAGATAATGGTACTTCTGCTGGCACTGTTAATTCTTACATTCCTCGTTATAAGGCTAATTGGTGGAAAGTACATTGAACGAAAATATGGGACCTGGGACTGCGGCTTTAAAGCGTTGAACTCCAGGATGCAGTACAGCTCTACGGGCTTTTCGAAGCCGGTGCAGATAGTATTCAGGATACTTTTCAGACCGTCAAGACAGCTGAAAGTCACCGGAAATGACCGTTATCATCCTGAAAGCATGGAATATACAACAGAGACAGAGTCGATTTTTGAAAAATACATATATCTGCCGATACTCAATTTCGCCAGGAAAATTTCAAGAAGGACGAAGTTTGCCGTACAGACAGGAAGTGTACACAGGTACCTTACTTATATATTTATTGCAGTTTTGCTGCTTATGCTTTATAACAAGCTAGCTTGATCGAATGGGGAGAATAGTATGACCGGTTTTTTGAGTAATTTAATATACATTGTGGTTCAGTTCATCGTTATAGTTCTGGCTGCGCCTCTTGTAGACGGGGTGATCAAGAAGATAAAGGCCCTGACCCAGAAGAGGAAGGGTGCCCCGTTGCTGCAGATGTACTATGATTTGTTCAAACTGCTGAAAAAAAGTTCTGTAGTTTCTGAAACTTCATCATGGGTATTTAAAGCTGCACCTTACGTTGTGTTCATTACTGCTGCTGTGGCGGGACTGATGGTCCCGGCATCAACACTGTTTACACCTGAGGGCTTTCCCGGTGATATTATATTGATAGTTTATCTGCTTGCGCTGGGAAGGTTTTTCATGATGCTTGCGGGACTCGACACGGGCAGCACCTTCGGAGGAATGGGCAGTAGCAGGGAAGCTATGATTTCGTCACTTACAGAGCCTTCGATAATGGTTTCGCTCTTTACTGCAGGACTTGCGGCGGGTACTACTTCCTTATCCGGCATAATGCAGGCATCAAAGGGACTTGGGATGCCATTGTCACAACCGCTTTATATAATGCTGTTCCTTACATTTCTGATAGTTATTATTGCTGAAACTTCCAGGACACCGGTGGATGATCCGGCTACCCACCTCGAATTGACAATGGTACACGAGGCCATGATCCTTGAATACTCAGGAAGGCACTTGGCACTGATGGAACTCGGGGCATCGATTAAGCAGCTGGTTTTCATAACTATACTGGTAAACATATGCCTGCCTCATGATCAGCTTTTTGCAGCTGCCGGTATCGCTGCGGTGCTTTTGTCACTTGTGCTTTATCTCTTGAAGGTGGTTTTTGCCGCTGCTATAGTTGCGTTAATAGAAGTAAGTACGGTCAAGTTCAGATTTTTCAGTGTACCAAACCTTGCGGCACTGTCGTTTATACTTGCTTTCACAGGGTTTCTGGAGCACTTTGTTCTTGGGAGGTAATGATGGAAAATTTTAATGATATATTATCGGTATTGATACTGCTAACGGCGTTCTTGCTGATGGCAAATAAAAGGGTTAAATCCTATATCCGCACTTTCAGGCTGCAGTCTGCGCTGATAGCGTTTGCGGCAGGAGTCATGGGCTTAAGAAATTTCCTTCATGAAGGAAGTATCGACGTTCTGATACTGTGTATCATAATAGTGGCACTGAAGGTAATATACATACCGAACCTTCTGAACAAGACTTTTGCCGGCGTTGGATATAAGGTCGAAAAGGACTTTTATTTGAATGTACCATCGCTGATACTTATCTGCTGCGGGCTTGTTGTGTTTTCATATTACTGTATTTCAGAGATTTCATATTTTGTTGAGGGAGGGATCACTGCTCAGGTGGTCAACTCTGTCTCTCTTGTGCTGATTGGGTTGTTTTTCATGATCAGCAGAAAGAAAGCTATCGGTCAGATCGTTGGATTTCTTGTAATAGAAAACGGCATATTTGTAACTGCTATGTTTGCTGCAAACGGAATGCCGTTCATAGTTGACATGGGTATATTTATTGACATTATTACAGCTGTTTTGATAATGGGTATCATAGTGTTCAGGATCAATGAGAAATTTGATTCTATAGATATAAACAAATTAAAGAAACTGAGGGGTTAGTAAGATGGGGTTCCTTCTTTGGATATTGCCGCTTTTATCGGTGCCTGTTTTTGCTTTGTTAAAACAAAGAAAGGCATGGCACGCCGTAAGCATCATAACTTCAGCAGCGATGCTTGCAGCTGCAGCGAAGGCAACTGTCAGCGTGATCAATACAGGCTTGTTGGAGTATGCAGCCTTGGGCGGATTGTTCCATATAGATCCGCTTAGCATAATCATTATCGACATTGTGGTGGTAATAGGTTTTTTGGCCGCCGTATTCTCAATGGGATATCTTAACGAGGAACTGAAACATGGCAAGATAGAGGGAAGCAAAATAAAGCTTTACTATATGCTTATGTATGTTTTTATGTTTACAATGATATTTGCGCTCAGTGTCAGAAACATGGGTATAATGTGGATCGCTATAGAAGCAACCACCCTTGCATCTGCTTTCCTTGTAGGCTTCTACAACGATAAGCGTGCGACCGAGGCAACATGGAAGTATGTGATTATATGTTCTGTAGGTATTGCTGTTGCGATGCTTGGAATCATATTCCTCCATTTGTCGTCAACGGGTCTGCTTGAAGGATCAAAGCAGCTTGACTGGACGGCTTTATACGGCGAAGCGGACAAACTGAAAAGCCCGCTTCTGAGACTTGCATTCATTTTTATTCTGGTCGGCTTCGGCACAAAGGCAGGCCTATCACCCATGCATACCTGGCTGCCCGATGCCCACAGCCAGTCGCCGTCACCTATCAGCGCGCTTTTGTCGGGAGTACTTCTAAACAGCGCAATGTATGCAATAATAAGGACTGTATCTATAGTAAATAAAAACCTGGGCAGCAGCGTTTTTACAGGAAGGATACTGATTGCTGCCGGCATGCTCTCGATTGTCACCGCCGCTTTGTTTATACTGACACAGAAGGATTATAAAAGATTACTGGCATACTCCAGTATCGAGCATATGGGTATAATAGCAGTTTCGATCGGTGTTTTTACTCCGGCTGCGGTTTTTGCAGGACTATTTCATATGATAAACCATTCGTTTACTAAATCGATGCTGTTCCTTACGTCTGGCAGCATACTTCAAAAATACGGCACAAGGGAAATTTCAAGAGTAAAGGGCTTGCTCAGGATGCTTCCGGTATCAGGGACGATATTTTTCCTGGGATTGTTTGCAATAGCCGGCACACCGCCATTTAGTGTATTTGCCAGTGAGTTCAACGTAATGACTGCTATATTTGAGAATGGCGGCTTTGTACTGGGAGCGGTCTTTGCTTTGCTGCTTGCGTTAGTTTTTACGGGCATAGCCTTCTCGCTGTTCAAAATATTCTGGAGCAGCAGGGGGGACGGTTCTGCAGAGAATAAGAATATTGCTGAGAGCTGTAAGGACAGCTGCGAGAGCAGTGAAGATAGCTATGAAAGCAGTGAGGACAGCTGCGAGAGCAGTGAAGATAGCTATGAAAGCAGTGAGGACAGCTGCGAGAGCAGTGAAGATAGCTATGAAAACAGTGGGGACAGCTGCGAAACAGAAAGCGACAGCTGCGAGACTGAAAGCGAAAGCTCTGAGTCCAGTGCAAATCACACGGCATTAGTTGCAGGGGAGACAAACAAGGCGGGAACGGTCGTAATAGCAGTATTGCTTGCTGTCATACTGTTCATGGGCTTTTATATGCCTTCAGAATTAAAGGAACTGCTCACAAAGGCACAGCAGATCATTATCGGAGGATAGGAAATGAGCGCTGAAGAAAAAGTAATACAACTTATAAATGAATTTGGCGAGTATATACTGTCAAGTTCTGTATACAACGGCAACGAGCATTATATTGAAATCGATGCTGAAATGGTTGCCAGGATTTCGGAATTTATTTACAAAAAGCTGGGGTGCCCATTGGCATCAATGTTTGCGTCAGATGAAAGGAATTTGTCCGGGAATTACTGTATTTACTATACATTTGCAGACAGAAGCGCCGCAAGGCTGTTTGTATTGAAAACCGTCCACAGTCCCGATAATATGACCTTCAGATCGATATGCACACAGGTACCCGCTGCGGCGCTCTATGAAAGAGAAATAAAAGATATGTTCGGTCTTGTCCCATTGGAACATCCCGATCCCGGCAGGCTTGTCTTTCATAGTAACTGGCCCGAGGGTCAATATCCTCTTAGAAAGGATTTCGATGCCTCCGTTAAGCCGGAAAGGGCAAATGTGGAAATTGCCTTTAAAAAGGTAAATGGAGAGGGAGTATTTGAAGTGCCTGTTGGCCCTGTCCATGCGGGCATTATCGAACCGGGGCATTTCAGGTTCAGTGTTGCTGGTGAGCCAATAATCAATCTGGAGGCTCAGCTTTACTTTGTGCATAAGGGTATTGAGAAAATGTGCGAGGGTCAGTCAATAGAGAAATGCCTTTTTATTGCAGAGCGTATTTCCGGTGATGAATCCTTCACAAATTCAATGGCTTACTGTCAGGCAGTCGAGAGAGCAGCAGGTATTGAAATACCTTTGCGTGCTAAATATACAAGGGTGGTTTTTGCAGAAATGGAACGGCTGACAAGCCATCTTGGTGACCTTGCGGGTATTTGCCTTGATGTGGCCTATGGCTTTGCCGCCTTTCAGTTCAGGATGTTGAGGGGATGGAGCTACCAGATAGCAGATATACTTTGCAGCATGAGGTTTTTAAGGAATGTCAATAAACCTGGCGGTATAAGGAAGGATTTTGTTAGCGGGAAAGAGAAGAAAGTACTGGAGCTGCTTGAAAGAATAAAGAGTGAACTGACCGACACGGCTGCTATTATCCGGGCAAACAACCTTTTTATCGATAGAGTTGAGAATACCGGTGTACTGTCGCTGCGGACGGCGCTTGATCTGAATGCCGTCGGACCTGCCGGGCGTGCAGCAGGCGTTCGGAATGATGTAAGAAAAAGCTTTCCTTACGCGGCTTATGGTGAATTGGAATTCAAGGTGCCCGAGCACAATAACGGGGATGTTAACTGTAGGATGAATGTTAAGATAGAAGAATGCCTTGAGTCAATTGATATAATTACAAAAGCCTTGAATGGGATGCCATCAGGAAGTATTTCGGAAGCGTTGCCTGCAATAAAGCCATACGTTTCTGCTTTCGGTATGACTGAGGCGCCAAGGGGCGAAAACGTGCACTGGCTGATGATCGGTGAGAACAATACGATTTTCAGATACAAGATAAGAACACCGTCCTTCTGTAACTGGCCGGCAGTATGTCATGCGGTGAAGGGCAATGTCATACCTGATTTCCCGCTTATCAACAAGAGCTTTAACCTGTCATATGCGGGGAATGACCTGTAAAAGGGGATCGGAGGATTGAAATGTTTAAAAGTCTAGAAAAAATAATAAAGTATCCAAGGCTTACACAGAATTATCCCCAGAAGGCTCTTGATACAAAGTATTTTATAGTCAGGCCCTATATTGACAGGGAAAAATGCAATGGTTGCGGGGAGTGTTCCTGCCACTGTCCTACAGGAGCGATAGTTGATTCAAATGATAACACAAAGATATCCATTAAATATGATGAATGCATATTCTGCGCGATGTGCGAGGAAGTATGCCCTGTAGGCGCAGTAAGGTTTACAAATGATTTCGAACTGGCGCAAAGGGACAGAAGCCTACTGATAAGCGGAGCAGTCATGGCGAGTGAGGGCGCGACTGGAAAATCGCAGATAGACAGTACAGCCAAAGCCGATGGGGGCAGTGCCGGAAAATCGCAGATAGGCAGCACAGCAAAAGCCGATGGGGGCAGTGCCGGAAAATTGCAGATAGAAGGTACAGCCACAGCTGATGAGGGCAGTGCGCTTGAATTGACTGATACAGAGCTGGAAGACCGACTCAGGGAAAAAATCAGAAAGCTTTTCGGCAGGAGCCTGCAGATACGTGAAGTAGATGCCGGCTCATGCAATGGCTGCGATTACGAAGTAAATGGTTTGAACAATCCTTTCAATGATATAGAACGGCTTGGGATCCATTTTGTTGCATCACCAAGACATGCTGATATGCTACTGGTCACAGGACCTGTTTCGCGTAATATGGAACAGGCCTTGATAAAAACCTATGAGGCAACTCCGGATCCGAAGCTGGTCGTTGCAATAGGAACCTGTGCATGCAGCGGGGGAATATTCAGGGATTGTTATGCTACAGGCAAAGGAATCGATACCGTAATACCTGTGGATGTGTATGTGCCCGGCTGCCCGCCAAGGCCGCAGACAATACTTTATGGGATACTGAAAGCATTGGACAGGGTAAAATAAAGAAAGCTGCGGTAAAAGGATATGACAATCAGTACAAATGCTGAGATTTCTGTGGCAGAGGGTTAAGTAAAAGCATTAGAAAAGGATATGGGCAATGGGTGAAATACATCTTGTTGAATTGAAGTGTGATGAGCGAAAAAAAGCAGATGAATTGGCAGAACTCGCAAGAGTTATATGGATAGAGCACTATACACCTATAATAGGCGCTGACCAGGTGGAATACATGCTAGCCAGATTCCAGACCGCTGACAAGATACTTGATGACATTGCTTCTAACGGTTACCAGTATTTCATTACGTATGACGGACCCAGTTCTGCTGGTTCGAAGCTCGCCGGCTACTTTGCCATTAAACCCGAATATGACAAAAAAGCGCTGTTCCTAAGCAAGCTCTACATAGAAAAAAGCAGCCGCGGCTGTGGTATATCAAGAATGATGCTCGACAAAATGCTTATGATAGCCAGGGAGGCAGACTTGAGTTATATATGGCTGAATGTAAACAAGCATAATAGCTCTGTAGACATATATAAGAAGCTTGGCTTCAAAGTTGCCGAGGAGATAGTGACCGATATCGGAGACGGATATGTCATGGATGACTACAGAATGCGCCTCGAAATCAATAACAGCAGTCTTTGAACGCATCATTCAGCACCTCAAAGCTCTCAATTACTTGAATGCCGGACAAAATGCGAGTAAGATAATAGCAATTGATGGAGGTGCAATATGAAATTATCGGATAAGAAATACTTCTTGGAAAAAAGCAATAAAACATTAGGCGCCATCTATGACATGCTGGATAAGCTGCCTGCTTTGCCACTGGACGAATTGTCTGCTGATGAAACAGCACTGGTCATAATAGATATGATCAATGGCTTTGCAAGGGAAGGTGCGCTAATGAGTCCAAGGGTGGATGCTCTTGTGCCTGAGATCGAAAGGCTGTCAGTTGAATGTAGCAGAAGGGGCATTGTAAAGCTGGCGTTTGCGGATAGCCATTCTGAAAAATCACCAGAATTCTGTTCATATCCTGTTCACTGTATGACGGGGACATCCGAGAGCGAGATCATAGATGAACTTAAAAAAATCGGCGGCTATCAGCTGACACCGAAGAATTCTACCAATGGTTTTCTGGAGGATGACTTCCAGAAATGGCTTTCAGTCAATGGAAAGGTCAGAAATTTTATCATAACCGGTGATTGTACAGATATTTGCATACAGCAGTTTGCCGTATCATTGAAGGCCTGGTTCAATAAAAAGAATGAACAGGTGCGTGTTATTGTACCTTTAAATGCTGTTGAGACCTTTGAGCTTGGACTGCATGACGGGGATCTGCTGAATGCCGTTACACTGTTCAGCATGTCAGGCAATGGAGTGGAACTTGTAAAATCAATTAAAATTTAGTTATAAAACAAGGCTCAAACGCGGCAGAGGAGGAATATAGAATTGAGCAGAAAAAATCTTACGATGTTGACAGATTTCTATGAGATCACAATGGCCAATGGATATCTAACAAGTGAGTTAAAGGACAGAATAGCCTATTTCGATATGTTTTTCAGAAGGGTGCCGGATAGCGGCGGATTTGCTATAATGGCCGGAGTCGAGCAATTCATTGAGTACATTAAAGAACTTAGCTTCGAACCTGAGGACATAGAATACCTTAGAAGCAAAGGACAGTTTTGCGAAGAATTCCTCGAATATCTCAAGGATTTTAAGTTTTCCTGCGATATATGGGCCATTCCGGAGGGGACCCCAATATTCCCCAACGAACCGATCGTAACAGTTAGGGGACCAATCATTGAAGCCCAATTTATCGAAACGATGCTGCTTTTGTCGATAAACCATCAGAGCCTTATTGCCACAAAGGCAAACAGGATCGTGACTGCAGCACAGGACCGTGCAGTAATGGAATTCGGCTCGAGAAGGGCCCAGGGCTATGACGGCGCGGTAAACGGAGCCAGAGCGTCATATATAGGCGGATGTATAGGGACAGCCTGTACTATAGCGGATCGTGATTACGGGATTCCGGCACTGGGTACGATGGCTCACAGCTGGGTTCAGATGTTTCCGACGGAGCTGGATGCGTTCAGGGCATATGCCAGGATATATCCGGCCAGCTGTACGCTGCTTGTTGATACATACAGTGTTCTTAAGTCGGGAGTACCAAATGCAATCAGGGCATTCAAGGAAGAGGTAGTGCCGAGAGGCTTCAGACCAAAGGGTATCAGGATAGATTCGGGAGATATCACATATCTTTCACGCAAGGCAAGGAAAATGCTCGATGAGGCCGGCTTTGAAGACTGCGCCATTGTGGCATCGAATTCGCTGGATGAATATATAATCAGGGATATCCTTACTCAAGGGGCTCGAGTGGACTCCTTTGGCGTTGGTGAGAGACTTATTACGTCGCGCTCTGAACCGGTTTTTGACGGTGTGTATAAGCTGAGCGCCATTGAAGAGAACTGTAAAGTAATTCCTAAAATAAAGGTCAGCGAGAATGTAGGCAAGATAACAAATCCAGGCTTTAAGCTGGCGTGGAGGCTTTTTGACAGAGAAAGCGGGAAAGCCATTGCTGATGTATTGACAACGCATGACGAAATTATTGATGATAGCAAGCCATATGAAATCTTTGATCCGGAGTTCACCTGGAAGCGGAAGACAGTGACTGACTTTTACGCTAAAAGGCTTATGGTACAGCTGTTTGACAAGGGTAATTGTGTGTACGTTTCACCCGAACTCAACAAGATAAGGGATTACTGTCGTGAGCAGGTTGGTACTCTTTGGGAAGAGGTGACCCGTTTTGAAAATCCGCATGAGTATTATGTGGATCTTTCGCAAAAACTGTGGGATATGAAAGAGAAGCTGTTGCATGAGTATTCGATGAAATAATCTGGGCGACGCATTCGGACTGATGGGCTGCAGTTTGGTATATGCTGCTTGGTATGGGTAGATTACTGGGCTGCGGAATGTGATAAGCTACAAGGTATCGCCTGAGTTTCAGGCTGTAGACCGGGATATTCTGCTGAAATGATTAGCTTTGGACGGTATTGTGGGATAAGCCTACTGGTATGGGTAGATTACCGGGCTGCAGTTTGGGATAAGCTACTAAGTATGGTAGGAGTTCCAGGCTACAGACCGGGAAATACTGCTGGATATGTTAGATTACTGGGCTGCGGAATGGCATATACTGCTGATATGGTTAGATTAACGGACTGCAGACCGGGGTATCTGCCGGATATGTTTGGATTACCTGGCTGCAGAATGAGGTATCTGCCTGTTAAGGAGGAATTGCTGATGAAGTCATATCGCAAGGAACTTTATTTCAGTACAATAACAAGAAGGGCATATATAAATATAACGGCACAGGTACAGAAATGCATCGATGAAAGCGGTATCAAAGAAGGAATGGTACTTGTCAATGCTATGAACATAACTGCCAGTGTATTTGTGAATGACGATGAATCGGGTCTCCACCACGATTTTGAAGTATGGCTCGAGAAGCTTGCACCGGAGAAACCCTACAGTCAGTATATGCACAATGGTTTCGAGGATAATGCGGACGCTCACCTGAAGCGGCAGCTCATGGGCCGTGAGGTGGTTGCCGCAATAACTAACGGGAAGCTTGATTTTGGAACCTGGGAGCAGATCTTCTATGGGGAGTATGACGGCAAACGCCAGAAACATGTGCTTGTAAAGATAATAGGTGAGTGAGACTGCTAGGATAATGGGCGAGCGAAATTGCCAAAGATAATAGACAAGTGAAACAGTAAAGATAATGGTCAAGCAAAACTGCTAGGATAATGGATAAGTGAAACTGTAAAAAATAATAGGCGAGAGCGACTGCCAGGATAATAGACAAGTGAAACTGTAAAGGAAAGTATGAACTGAGGTGCCGACATGGTTGATAATGTCAGAGTAATCAGGCAGGATGAGCTTGAAAAGCTATTGGAGCTTTATAAATACCTGAATTCTGAAGATCCGGACATTTCAGGGGAAGAGACAACAAAGGCATTGTGGGAAGACATATCAAATGACCCACGGCAATGCATTTTGGTAATTGAGCAGTATAGCTGCCTTGTGGCATCCTGCACGTTGGTCATTGTCAGTAATCTGACAAGAGGTGGCAGACCTTATGGCTTGATAGAAAACGTTGTGACCCACGGGAATTACAGAAGGAATGGCTATGGGAAGGCTGTCCTTGAAAAGGCAGTTGAGACAGCTCGTGAGAAAGGCTGCTACAAGGTTATGCTACTGACCGGAAGAAAGGATGAAGGAGTCCTATCCTTTTATGAAAAGGCGGGGTTTGAACGGGGCGTAAAAACAGGCTTTTATATAAAGCTCTGATGTACTCGCGTCACCTAGGGGCGAACATCTTATCAGCAAAATGCGATATGTGAAGACAGCTTTACATTGCGAAAGGATAGTCGTCAGTTTACTTTCGTATTGAGGCGTAACAGACGGGCGATGTTCATTACTATTTTTCTGAAAACGATTCATTTTTTTATAACCGATGTATTCTCCTATAACCGATGCATTTTCCTAGTACCGATGTATTCTGATAGTACCGATGCTTCTCCTAGAACCGATGCATTCTCCTAGAACCGATGTATTCTCCTAGAACCGATGCATTCTCTATAACCGATGTATTCTCCTAGAACCGATGCATTACAATCAGCGATTTTGCTGTTCATTATCTGGCTTTCTGACTGGGAACAATTCTCTCAAGAGTGCATGCATCTCATCAAAATTATCTGTATGTATTTGTATACGTTTTCCGAGATGAGATGCAAGATTATAGGCAAAATCCCTGCAAGCGTCTCTGTTATACAACTGTATGGTGTTCAAATGTATCACATTTACACCCTGCCTTTGAAGAACAGTTGACCGTATTGCATCTTTACCCTGTTCTGACGGGCTGTTATGATAAGCGCAGCTCTCATACTCAACTGCTAATTTAGCTTGTTTATAATATAGATCGGTAAAGCAGTAAGTTTGTCCCAGCCGTATCTGCCCTTCACTTTTTAGCTTTATCTTGTGATTGAATACCGCCCCACTAAGCCCATAGCCACCAAGAGCGTAAGGCAATCTCAGGACCATATAGGCAAGAGATTCCATAATCGAGGCGGAGCCATTCTCCACATACTTTATAGCCCTTGTTGCCTTTCGGTGCCCTCTGTGCCCTATAGCCTTTGCAAGGAACATACTAAGCTTTTGTTTTGTTGTGATCGCACTTTCAATAGGTAGTCCCGCTGGATGTGAACATAACTGCAGACCCAACAAGATAAGTCGATGGATACTCAATTTGCATGCAAGCTCCAAGAACAACAATTCCGGCGATGCAACCTTTCTCCCGTCTCGGGTCGTTATTGCACCAGGTGGAAGGGCAAGCTGAGTTGAATGGACTTTCCTGCCATTACTGCGAAATCGCCCATTGTAGCTGAAAGCCGTGGTATCGGAAGCGTCATTTTCTGTGATCACTTTACCGATAACAGCCTCAATACACGGAATATTCCACACTTTAGCAGCAGAAAAATAACTTAAATAACCATCCATGTAATTATATTACACTCAGGCGCTTGAAATTACAAGTTTTGGGCAATTACTTGATACAGATTTAATTATTTGAGTTATTGAAGATTACATAATACAGGAAGAGGGCGAGTTATTGATCCGTAATTTGTTTAATTCAATGGTTTGCTGCCCAAAACTTGAAAAACTTAACACCCCAATTTCCTAAAAGGTTATTTTGGAAGTACGACAGCGACGACTGAACACAAACTATTGACATCATGAATAAACAGTGAGTATAATTTCCACACTTTAGCAGCAGAAAAATAACTTAAATAACCATACATGTAATTAGGTTAAATCCCGGCGCTTGGAAATACAAGTTTTGGGCAATTACTTGATACAAATTTAATTGTTTGAGTTATTGAAGATTACATAATACAGGAAGAGGGCGCGTTATTGATCCGTAATATGTTTAATTCAATGAATTGGCTGCCCAAAACTTGAAAAACTTAACACCCCAATTTCCTAAAAGGTTATTTTGGAAGTACGACAGCGACGACTGAACACAAACTATTGACATCACGAATAAACAGTGAGTATAATATCAAAAATAAGATTAGTTCATTGATACAACCATTAATAATAAAAGCGATGACCGAGAAGAAGTAGGAATGATAGATCCCGACAGAGAGTTCCCGGGTGGTGAGAGGGGCAGGGAAGTACATTTTGAATACATCTTGCGAGCTGCGGGCTGAAAATGTTGTAAAATATTGCACAAGTAGGTCAACGCCGGAAGCCTGCGACCGTTACAGTGCTAGTGGATAACGTACAGCCAAAGCTGACGCGTTCACAATAAGGTTGATACTACAAGGTATCAATAAATTGAGGTGGTAACACGGAGTCATAGCTCTCGTCCTCTGATAATATCAGGGGTTGAGGGCTTTTTTATTTCTACGTGAATCAGTGGGGATAGAGGCTTCGATCAGTGGACCTTAGCGTATCAATGAGGCAAAGGGACTTTGTGTATCAGCGGTTGTGGGCCTGCGGCTATCAATGAGGCAATGGGGATGGTGTATCAATGGAGCAAGGGTGCGTGTATCAATGAGGCAAAGGGACTTTGTGTATCAGCGGTTGTGGGCCTGCGGCTATCAATGAGGCAATGGGGATGGTGTATCAATGGAGCAAGGGTGCGTGTATCAATGAGGCAAAGGGACTTTGTGTATCAGCGGTTGTGGGCCTGCGGCTATCAATGAGGCAA
>CAZBEQ010000009.1:69637-72257 GCA_964490975.1 uncultured Oscillospiraceae bacterium
ATCAATGAGGCAATGGGGATGGTGTATCAATGGAGCAAGGGTGCGTGTATCAATGGGGCAAAGGGACTTTGTGTATCAGCGGTTGTGGGCCTGCGGCTATCAATGAGGCAATGGGGATGGTGTATCAATGGAGCAAGGGTGCGTGTATCAATGGGGCAAAGGGACTTTGTGTATCAGCGGTTGTGGGCCTGCGGCTATCAATGAGGCAATGGGGATGGTGTATCAATGGAGCAAGGGTGCGTGTATCAATGGGGCAAAGGGGCCTCATGGATCAGTGGCCGTGGGGCCTCCGAGCAGTGGGTGATAATAACAACAAACAGAAAGGAAGGATATCATGTTTTCCATCGACGAACAGATCAGAATAATTTCCAAAGGAGCAGAAGAGATAATTAATACCGACGAACTGAGGCAAAAGCTCAGCAACTCACAAAAGACAAGCAGACCGTTGACAGTAAAGCTGGGGCTGGATCCGACAGCGCCGGATATTCATCTTGGTCATACAGTAGTACTGAGAAAGATAAGGCAGTTCCAGGACCTTGGTCACAGGGCGGTAATCATAATAGGCGATTACACAGGCCAAATAGGCGATCCAACTGGCAGATCGAGGACACGCAAGCAACTGACACGCGATGAAGTCATAAAAAATGCAGCGACCTATGAGACTCAGATATTTAAAGTGCTGGACAGGGAAAAGACAGAACTGCGTTTCAACAGCGAATGGTTGGGAAAGCTGAATTTTGCCGACGTTATCGGTCTGGCCTCAAAATATACTGTTGCCCGTATGCTTGAAAGGGATGACTTTCAAAAACGTTTTGCATCAAATGAACCCATTGGCATACATGAGTTTTTCTATCCTCTGATGCAGGGCTTCGATTCAGTGATGTTAAAGGCAGATGCAGAGCTTGGCGGAACCGAGCAAAGGTTTAACATCCTTATGGGCAGGAAGCTTCAGAAGGATTACGGCCAGGAGAGCCAGACGGCATTGTTCATGCCTGTTCTGGAGGGTACGGACGGGATCGATAAAATGAGCAAGAGTCTTGGCAACTATATAGGAATAAATGAAGATGCGGATAATATGTACGGAAAGGTCATGTCCATTCCCGACCAACTCATCATCAAATATTTCAGGCTTGTAACAGATGTGCATCCCGATGAAATAGATGCCATGAATAAAATGCTGGACAATAACGAGGTTAACCCGAGAGACCTGAAGATGAAGCTGGCACGTGAAATAACCGGACTTTATCATGGGGCTGCGGCAGCAAGCCAGGCTGAGGATAGCTTTGTATCGGTATTTCAGAAGAAGGGTGTGCCGGATGATATTGTGGATTCCTTACTTCCTGTGGAGATGCACGAAGTCTGGACTGCCGATATCTCAGGGCTGCTGGTCAAACTTGGTTTCTGCACAAGTAAAAGCGAGGCAAGAAGGCTTGTGTCACAGGGCGCAGTCAGGATCAACGGTGTGAAGCTGGAAACCTGCTCTGTTCCTGAATTGAAAAATGGCGACATACTGCAGGCTGGTAAACTTAAATTTGCCAGGCTTCTGATGTAGGGGGTATATTGGAATTCTCCACAATGTTTGGTATTCTATTAATAAATGATCGTTACTCTATTAAGAGATACACGGTTTTCTAATGAATATCTGACCCTCTATAGGCTAAACATATTATACTGTTTGCTTCAAAGCATTGAAAATACACATGATGGAGACACAATATGCTAAAGACGCTGTATATATCGGATCTTGACGGTACGCTGCTAAATAGCAACAAGGAATTGAGCTCATTTACAACAAGAACTATAAATGAATTCATATCGACAGGTGGCCATTTCTCTGTTGCTACGGCCAGAACAGCGGCATCAACGGCAAAGATCCTTTCAGAGCTGGATCTTACTATACCTGCTGTGATGATGAACGGTGCAGTTATATATGACCTGAACCGTAAATGTTATATAAAGACTGAAATGATCCCGGCAGATAAAGCCCGCATGATTATTGACATTATTAATGAGAATGGTATCAGCGGTTTCATGTACGCTGTCAAGAATGACATTCTTATAACTTATTACGAGAACTTAAAGACCAAACAAATACAGGATTTTTATGATGAGCGGGTGCAGCGATATTACAAAACATTTGAGAAAGTTGAAAGCTTCATGCATAAAGCGGCAGAAAACAATGTCATATACTTCACGCTGATCGATGAGTATGAAAGCCTCTCAGGTGTATATAACGAGCTTAAGGGACAGGAAGGTATAGACCTGACACTGTATAAGGATATTTATGATGTTAACTTGTGGTATCTTGAGATTTACAGCAGCATGGCATCAAAATACAATGCCGTAAACTTTTTGCGAAATGAGTACGGTTTTGACAGGATCATCGGATATGGCGACAATAACAATGATATCCCTATGCTGAAAGCATGTGACGAATTCTACGCCGTTGCTAATGCGGTTGAACAGCTGAGGACTATATCCACTGAAGTTATCGACTGCAACATCGATGATGGCGTTGCGAAGCATATTTTTAAAAGAGAATCAGCTAGGTTTTAGGAAGAACAGGGCAGGCTGCATAAGGCTCGGCAAGTGATACAAGGTAAGGCAGGCTGCATAAGGC
>CAZBEQ010000009.1:72357-81491 GCA_964490975.1 uncultured Oscillospiraceae bacterium
GGCAGGCTGCATAAGGCTCGGCAAGTGATACAAGGTAAGGCAGGCTGCATAAGGCTCGGCAAGTGATACAAGGTAAGGCAGGCTGCATAAGGCCCGACAAGTGATACAAGGTAAGACAGGCAGCATAAGGCCCGGCAAGCAATGCAAGGCAAGACAGGCGGCATAAGGCCCGGCAAGTGATACAAGGTAAGACAGGCGGCATAAGGCCCGGCAAGTGATACAAGGTAAGGCAGGCGGCATAAGGCCCGGCAAGTGATACAAGGTAAGGCAGGCTGCATAAGGCCCGGCAAGTGATACAAGGTAAGACAGGCGGCATAAGGCTCGGCAAGCAACATAAGGCTAGATAAGCGATTTACGGTAGGTGACTTAAGACTTGGTAGGTGACTTAAGACTTGGTAGGCGACTTAAGTCTAGGCAGGTGACTTAAGTCAAGCAAAATTATTACAGAGAGGTCTTTGAATATGAAGATCAACAGGCTCCTGGAGATAACCATAATTTTGATGAACAGGGGATCCGTCACTGCCAGAGAGCTGGCAGACAGGTTCGATGTTTCCACCCGCACCATTTACAGGGATGTCGATGTGCTATCCAGTGCAGGAGTGCCTGTATATACATGTAAAGGCAACAACGGCGGCATTCACCTTATGGAGGACTATGCACTAAATAAAACCATAGTCAATGAGCATGAGGCCGACAGCCTGATGTTTGCGCTCAAAACGTTGCAGGCGACCAGGTATCCGGATCTAAACTCCATACTTGACAAGCTTGGTGCCCTGTTCAAAAAAAGTACCCGGGATGACTGGGTCAGGATCGATTTTTCTCCCTGGGGCAGTGAGCCAAACGAAGAAAACAAGTTTATGAACATTAAAATGGCTATATTGAATAAAAAAGTCATCACCTTTGAATACTTAAGCTCACTTGAGGAGAGAACCTTAAGAACAGTGGAGCCACTTCAGCTGATATACAAAGGACAGGCCTGGTACCTTTTGGGTTGGTGCACAAGCAGGGGTGATCACAGGATGTTCAGGATATCTCGTATAAAGAAGCTGACAGTAACAGAAAACAGCTTCAAACCCCGCAGCCTGGAAAACCGGACCGAAGCGGGCAAGCCCGCGGCTGTTTCTGCAATCATCAATGCGGTGTTTAGATTCAGACCGGAAATAATGCACAGAGTCTATGACGATTATGATGAGGATGAAATAAAAAGGAATGCTGACGGAACGTGCGATGTGACCATAACAATGCCTGAGGACGAATGGGTATACGGCTATATTTTGTCCTATGGCTGCTTTGTTGAGGTAATAAGTCCTGAGAGCCTTAGAGCAACAATAATGGAAAGATTGAAAAAAGCCATGAAAAATTATTGCAGACCCTGTGGCGAGACAATGATATAATTACAGTGTTTGGCTGATTAATATGGTTGGTAATATTCAGTTATAAAAAAGGAGGGTTAGTAGAATGTCATTTTTAAAGGAATTCAAGGAATTTGCCGTAAAAGGCAATGTCATCGATCTTGCCGTAGGTGTCATTATCGGCGGAGCTTTCGGGAAAATAGTGACCTCCCTTGTTAACGACATCGTAATGCCGCTAATCACACTGGTAACAGGCGACATAAGCTACGAAAACCTGTTTATAGCACTTGACGGAAAAACATATGAAAATCTGGCAGCTGCTAAGGATGCGGGAGCTGCTACATTTAACTACGGATTATTCATAACGAATGTTATCGATTTTCTTATAATAGCATTTGTGATCTTCCTCTTTATAAAGCAGATAAACCGATTAAAAAAGAAGCCGGCACCTGCTCCGGTTACTACGAAAGAATGCCCGTATTGCCGTACAAGTATACATAAAGACGCTACAAGGTGCCCGAACTGCACCTCGGAGCTTCGCTAATTTTGCTTCAAATCATTAATTTCGTCCATATTATTGAAAAGGGCATCACATCACTGCCTACCTTGACTAATAGCGAAAAAGGCCTCATGTTTCAGTGAAATTATACACTTGATAAGTACACCGGTTTGATTGAGTATGACGCTGGTGATTCATTTATGCTTGTGGCTGTGATAACGGGGAGATAAATGTCGTGGCTTGATTGATGGGTTGAATTAGTAATCTTGCTAAGGCATGCACCTTTTCAACTTATAGGGGGGGGATAGGCAGGACACCGGGGAGAGGTATGGTATCCTGCCTTGTTGCCATTGAGTTACCTGATTAGCTTTACACTTTCATCAAAGGTATCCATAAAAATGGTGTCGCTGTCTGAACTGTAAACGTCCAAACCGCCGTTGAATATCAGCCTGTTGGCTATTACCCTGCCATTTACGGTATGTGCTCCGTTGTTGAATATAACAGTCCCGTTTGGTGCATAGAACGTTCCATTTACAATAGCGCTCGTATTGTTGATGGTAATATCACCGTATTGTGAGTAAATGCAGATAGAGGAGGAATCAGGTGCATCATAAACAACAGAATTGTTGAATACTATATTGCTTGTTGCCATTATTGTCCCGACACCTGAAAACTTGTTGCAGTTGAAATTGATATGGCCGTTTACATAAATAGCCTCATTTACATGCATATCACTGTTGAAGCTCTGACCGGTGTTGTAATAAGTACCTTCCGCTTGTGCGAGCAGCCTGATTTCTTCAGCGAAATCGGGCATTTCAACGAAGTTGCTGAAGGGATTCTGCTCTCCTATAGTGACATTTCTACCATTGATAGTGATCCTCCCTACTGTATCCAGAGCACCTGTTATTTCCATGGCATCCTGGTTGCCGTTATACCGGAAACCATTATTGGAGTGCACGCTTCCTATAATATGTGTACTTTGTCCGTTTGAATTTATACAGAGTTCATCATTTCTGCTGCCGGAAAATACGGCATAGTCAAAAGCCCCCCTAATGTATCTGCCTCCTTTCTGCGCTGTGGCAGAGGCTTTTACATCCGTGCTGCTAACGCCAAGCACACCTGCAAAGGCATATTCCGCAGATTGTACTACTTCAACGGTTATCTGCCTGTTTAGGCTGGCGAAGCTAATATTTACAGAAGCTCCATCAAAACCATTGCTTACCAGGTAATCAGATGCTGTTGCCGAAGCGGCTGAAGTGTCGGGAAGATCCTGTGCTGCTGCCAGGGCTGCGGAATCAACCGCACTCTGCAGTCTGCTCCTTTCGAGACTTACACCGCCGATATCCACAACAAGCGCGCAGAATCCAAGTAGGACAGTCATCATTATTGCTGTCATTACAGCGGCGGTTCCTTTTTGATTTTTGAAAGATATCCTCAAGTCAGCCACCTCCTCCTGATTATCATTTTATGCCTTTTATAAAATAAAAAAAGAGACCAGGGTCTCTTTGTATATGAGAATAAAGTACTATTTTTGATGAAGGACGTACAGTATAACGAGGCTCGAAGTGTTATAATAGATATTAGCATAAAGTTAAGGAGACGATACATAAATGGTGGAAATCATCAGAGTCAAGACAAAGGATGAAATGGAAAAGGTATTTGAAATAAGGCGCGAAGTATTTGTCCGTGAACAGGGGATACCGGAAGAACTGGAAATGGATGAACTTGACAGTGAGGCGATCCATGTGCTGGCGATAGTTAATGGCGTTCCGGCAGGATGCGGCAGGTTTTTGATACATGATGATGATGCACGTATAGGAAGAGTTGCAGTTAAAAAAGATATAAGAGGAAGCGGCATTGGTACTGGCATATGTAAGCTGCTTATGTCTATCGCAATGGATAACGGAGCTGAAAGAGTAATCATTGGGGCTCAGTTGACAGCAGTTGAGTTTTATAAATGTCTTGGATTTGAAAAGGAAGGCGATGTGTTTATGGAAGCGGGAAAAGAGCATGTCAGGATGAGCAGAAAGCTATAAGTCTTCAGTAGCTTCCAAAAATTTGTTGAAAAAAACCTTTGATGATTATAGAATGTTTTTAGTAGACCTAATCAGGAGGTATAACACAGATGGCGATGTCGGATGAAAAGGAACTCAAGGAGCTGTTGAATAACAGCGGTTACAAGTTCACGGGACAGAGAGGCGCCGTGCTCGATGTGCTTGTACAGTACAGCGGGAATCATCTGAGTACTGACGAAATATTCAATTATGTAAAGGTAAACAATCCTGATATCGGTATTGCAACAGTATACCGTACTTTAACGTTGCTTGAAAAAATGGGGATCGTGAGCAAACTCGATCTTGATGACGGTCTTAGCCGTTACGAGCTTTCAAGACAGAATGAGGACCATCGTCATCATCACTTGATTTGCAGCAAATGCGGCAGCATATCCGAGGTCGAGGAAGATCTGCTGGACTCCCTCGAAGCTCAGATACTCCTGAAGAACGATTTTCTTGTGACGGATCATAGAGTCAAATTCTATGGTATATGCGGCAAATGCAGATCATCCCAGTAGGATTCTTTCGTCAGTGCTGATCGTGACCACATTCCACGGCACAAGCTTACCGCTTGCCAGCATCGCATTTCTCACCGCGTGGACGATACCGCCGCAGCAGGGCACATCCATACGTAATACGGTTATGCTCTTGATATCATTGTTTGCCAGTATAAGAGCCAGTTTTTCAGAATAATCCACTTCGTCCAGCTTTGGGCAGCCTATGATCGTTATCTTGTTTTTCATAAAATCCTGATGGATGTTTGCATAGGCAAAAGCTGTACAATCCGCTGCGACCAACAGATGGACGTTATTAAAAATATGGCGCTGCCGGGTTAACCAGCTTTAGCTGGCAAGGTTTATCAGGATGAAAGAAGCTTTATTGTATAAGCGTTGTTTTGATGTTTATGGGCATGAGGCTGCCAGGTTTTAATTTTTATCATCCTTTCCTAATCCGCTCTCAAGTGGTTTGATAGACTCAACTGCGGGACCTTCGATGACGTCTCCGTCATAAGTGAACCTTGACCCGTGACACGGGCAGTCCCATGATAATTCCGCCGAATTCCACTTCAGCTCACAGCCTATGTGAGTGCAGGTGGTATTTACATAATGAAGCTTGTCCTCATTATCACGGTATACACCGACTTTATAGCCTTGAACCTCGGTTATCTCTGCCTTGCCTTTTTGGACGGGCGCAGTTTCAAGGGGCATATTCAATTTACCTGATACATATTTAGCTGCTACATCAGTATTTTGAACCAAAAAATTCTTTGCTGATGCGCCCGGTGTAAATCGCGACGGACTATACACATCTTCCCATGGACTTTCTTCCTTTAGTATCAGATCTGTTATGAGCATCGCGGAAGCTGTACCGTTCGATATGCCCCATTTGTCAAAGCCTGTGGCAACATATATCCTGTTTCTGTTTGAAGTCATATGTCCTGCATATGGCAGCTCATCCATTGCGGTATAATCCTGTGCCGACCATCTGTAGGGAATGCCGGATATATCGAATATGGGTTTGGCGAAATCCTTGATTATCTCATAATGGTTATGCAGGTCTTTGCCATGGCCTGTTTTGTGGGTGTCTCCGCCGACCAGCATGATATCCATATCACTGCCGGTGTGCGGACGCAGCGTTCTTGACGGGTCCTCGGCATTTATATACATTCCTTCCGGGAAGCTGCCATTTATACGGATGCCCAGCAGATAGGTACGTTTTGGGAATAATCTGCTGAAATACAAACCCGGCTTGTCATAAAAGGGGTAACGTGTTGCCTGTATCACATATTTTGCTCGTATTTTTTTGCCATTGTCGGTGATTACAGTATGTGTATCACCCTCCTGTATATCAACAGCACGCGTATTTTCATAGATCCTGCAATCCTCGCCTTCAATCAAGGCAGCAAGTGCCAGCAGGTATTTTCTTGGATGAAAGTATGCCTGGTTTGTGAATTTCATGGCTCCGCTGGTTCCAAAGGGAAGAGCCAGAGTTTCAGTGTATTCTGCTGGCAATCCCAGCTTAAGGGCAGCCTCCGTCTCGTCCTCGAGCTTTTGTATATAGCTCTCGTCCTGTGTAAACACAAATGCGGGGACTCTTTTGAAGTCACACGCAATTTTGTTGTCGCGGGCTACGCTTTCTATAAAATCAATAGCAGTCTGGTTGGCGGAAGCATATTGCCGGGCCCTTTCTTCTCCGAATTTATTGATCATTTTGTTATATTTCAATGCATGTTGGGATGTTATTTTTGCCGTTGTATGGCCTGATGTACCTTTTGCGATACGGTTAGCGTCTATGAGAGCTGTCTTTATGCCACTCTTGTTTAACAGATAAGCAGCTGTAATTCCTGTGATACCGCCTCCTATGATTATGACATCCACATCGATATCGTTTTCGAGAGAAGGATAATTGGTATCTTTTGTTGTATCTATCCACAGTGATACAGGTACCTCTGTCATCTTCAAATTATTCGAGCTTTTATCCATATCAAGAACCTCCGTATTTCGTTGTTAATCTATAGATTATCTTTTTCAATATAAAAAATTTCATGCAAAAAGCCGCCTTTCGGCGGCTTTAAAAAATATCTTAAATTATTCATCAGCTTTTACTCGTTGTCATCGTTACCTTTACTATCGCCATCATTTTGCTCGTTGCTCGTGCCTGTTGCATCAGTATCGCCGGGGTTTTCATTACTGGCGGAGCTGCTTTCCGGGTTGCCGGCTGAAGGAGCGCTATTGCCGTTATAGCTATTGTTGTTATCACTATTACCGGGATTATTGTTACTGAAATTTCTGTTTCCGGGATTGCTGCTGTTGAAGGAATCGCCACCGTAGTTGTTAGAGCCGTAGCCGTTGCTGCCCGCGGCGGCAATTTCACGTTTGATGCTGTTTATAGCGCCGAATACATATACGCCTGATCCAATATAAAAGAGGACCCACAGAAAAGGTACTGTTATATGAAGAGCATCCAGCACAGTACATATGATCAACGGCAGTGTCATTGAGTAAAGACTTATCTTGAATATGCTTCTATATGACAGGTTTGTTTTTGCTGATTTATTGGCTATTTTTCCTATAAGGCTGACAACAAGAGCACTTATAAACTTACCTATCACGAAGAAAATACCTGCAAATATGAAGCCGATTATCAAAAATGGTTTTAACATAGGTACTGTGGCAATCAGAGTCTCCTTTGTCAAATTGAAACCCTGGTAAATACTAAGCGGGATGTCCTGCCTATTTACATAATTCTTCTGTATGATATTATCGCTCGTTATTAGCATTACTGTGTCGTACTGGTTTAATATCCTATCTTCTGCACCGGGTGTTGTGTCTATTACGACAGGTACGCCGCTGCCTTCTAATACAATCGGCATTTCTGCGTCTATACTCAGCTGTCCGCCTGAGAAAGTGAAATCAGGCAAGTTTTCTGTGATGTAACCTGATGCTGTATCAACTATTCCGCTATATTGTACGCTGAGTGGGACATAAAGAGCTATTGAAATCAGCAGAGTGAGCAGGATCAGATAGCTGACAGCCTTGCCTGTGCTCTGCCTCAGCAACAGTCTGTACTTGTCAAAGCTTGTGAAGCTGTAAATAAACGATTTGATTAGACCTGTTTTTTCGTTATTCATATTACCCCTCCGGAAGTATGCATTTCTTAATTTATACTAATTATACAATAAAGGAAGCTAATTGCAAAATAATTGTATAGGCATGCGATAGTAATTATTTTAGAAATATTGACTGTGTATTATTATAGGCGGGCTTAAGGAATAAAATGTTGCTTACGGTGGTATCTTTTATTCTGACAATAGCTGTGTTTGCTATATTTGCGATATTGGTATATATTGTATCAATGAGGATATCGATAAGACTTTTCAGAAAAAGGCTGTTGTTTTAGGAGGATAAATGTCTAAAATGCAATTAATAGCTACATCAACTTTCGGGATAGAAGCGGTTGTGGCAAGGGAATTGAATTGGCTGGGGTATTCTGACCAACAGGTAGAAAATGGAAGGGTTACATTTGCCGGAGACGAGGAGGCCATTTGCAGGACAAACCTCTGGCTGCGCTCCGCTGAGCGTGTACTTGTTAAAATAGGTGAGTTCAAAGCCTTGACCTTTGATGAACTGTTTGAGGGCACAAAGGCGCTCCCCTGGGGCGAGTGGATCCCAGAGGATGCCGAATTCCCAGTGGATGGGAAGTCAGTGGATTCAAAGCTCTCAAGTGTGCCTGACTGCCAGGCGATTGTCAAAAAGGCCATAGTTGAAAAAATGAAGCTAAAATATAAGACGCAGTGGTTTGAAGACAACGGTCCGCTATACAGGATTGAGGTTAGTCTGCGCAAGGATATAGCGACGCTTACAATTGACACGTCAGGTGTGGGATTACATAAGCGGGGCTACAGGGATCTGGTGTCAGGCGCACCACTGAAGGAAACGATGGCTGCAGCCATGCTGATGATAAGCAGGTGGAAACCGGACAGGGCGCTGATCGATCCATTTTGCGGGTCAGGCACGATCCCAATTGAGGCTGCTTTGATAGCGGCAAATATAGCGCCCGGCTTAAAACGGAACTTCTCGGCCGAGAACTGGTGGCAGACACCTGCTGCTTTGTGGTCAAAGGCCAGGGAGGAAGCGCAGGACAAGATCAAACGGGATACTGAGTTAAGGATACATGGTTCAGATATAGATGACAGTGTGATAAGCCTGGCACGCTACCATGCAGAGAAGGCTGGAGTTTCACAGGACATTCACCTGCAGAGGATGCCTTTTGCAGATATCAGCTCCAGATACAAGTATGGCTTTATTGTATGCAACCCGCCTTACGGTGAACGCCTTGGAGAAATGCCAGAGGTTGAAAGGCTGTACAGGGAGATGGGGCAAGTATTCAAGCGGTTTGATACCTGGTCCTTTTACGTCATAACTTCACATCCGCGCTTTGAAGCGTTGGTGGGCAGGAGGGCCGATAAAAAGCGCAAGCTTTATAACGGAAGGATATTGTGCAACTATCACCAGTTCTATGGACCACCGCCGCCAAGGCTTCCCAGGACCCAACCCGATATGACTGCGACTGGTGAGCCAACGCAGGATGGACCATCACAGGACGGGCTTTCACAGGATCGGTGAGGGCGCTAGCCATTATAGGATCGGTGAGGGCGCTAGCCATTATAGGACCGGTGAGGGCGCTAGCCATTATAGGACCGGTGAGGGCGCTAGCCATTATAGGACC
>CAZBEQ010000009.1:81591-82013 GCA_964490975.1 uncultured Oscillospiraceae bacterium
GGTGAGGACATTCGCCACTAATGTGATTGCATATTAAGTTCAGGCCTCTGAAAATGTTTCAGGGGTTTTTCTATTTCGGAAGACCTCATGATAGTCACATGGTTCCGCAAAGCAACACGTCAAGGTGTGCAAAAACTTGTAGTTTTGGGCGCCCATTTGTCCAATCCACAGTGATAAGGCTCAATAATATACTTAAATCCTGAATTATGTAGCTTGAACACACAGCAGATTCTATTTTTGCTGAACTAATTGTCCCAAAAGTTATTGATTATGCTCACCGTGATGTAGACCGAAGGATCAGTTATTCGTTTGCTCACCGTGATGTAGACCGAAGGATCAGTTATTCGTTTGCTCACCGTGATGTAGCCCGAAGGATCAGTTATTCGTTTGCTCACCGTGATGTAGCCCGAAGGATCAGTTAT
>CAZBEQ010000009.1:82113-85206 GCA_964490975.1 uncultured Oscillospiraceae bacterium
TTGTTTGCTCACCGTGATGTAGACCGAAGGATCAGTTATTCGGAAATTTTTTCAAATTACATATTGACATTAAGTGAGCATAGATATTATACTGTATATGAACAGTATATACAGTATAATCGATTAGCATATGTCAATTTACTGGTTACTGGGACAAGGGACCTGTCCCTCTGTCCCATAGGAGGTGGAAATATGGATCTGGATATAATTGTATCAAACTCTAGTTTGTTGCCTATATATCAGCAGATTTCGGACCAGATAAAAAAACAGATACTGTCCGGAAAACTGGAGGATGAGGAGATGCTTCCATCGATACGCGTCTTGGCAAGAGAGCTTCAGATAAGTGTGATCACAATAAAGAGCGCATATGAGGAACTGGAACGTGAAGGCTTGATAGAATCGGTCAGGGGTAAGGGGTTTTATGTTGCCACAAAAAATAAGGACCTCATAAAAGAGAAGAAAATAAGCCTTATTGAAGAGAAGCTGGCCGAAGTGATCGAGGACTGCAGGCTTCTGGGTATCGGAGAAGAAGAGATCATAGAAATGGTCAGACTGCTTTGCAGCTGATGTGGCTGATGTGGCTGATGCAGCTGATGTGGCTGATGTGGCTGATGTGGCGGATGTGGCTGATGTGGCGGATATGGCTGATATGGCGGATATGGCGGATATGGCTGATATGGCGGATATGGCGGATATGGCGGATATGGCGGATATGGCGGATATGGCTGATGTGGCTGATATGGCCGCTGCATTTAATAAGTTTGGTAAATCGGAGGGATTTTTAATGGATGCGATACTTGAAATGAAAAATGTGAACCGGGATTTAAAAGGCTTTAAGCTCGATAATATAAGCCTGACCTTGGATAAAGGCTATGTAATGGGTCTGATCGGAGCAAATGGCGCAGGTAAGACTTCAGTGATCAAGCTCATAATGAACCTGCTCAGAAAGGATTCGGGCTCAATCAGCATCTGCGGGATGGATCACGTGAAGGATGAGGTTGAAGTAAAGGATAGAATCGGCTTTGTATATGATGAAAATATTTTTCCTGAGCACCTGTGCCTCGACAGGCTTGGATATTTACTTTCGGGTTTTTACAGTCAATGGGATCACCAACAGTTTTTCAGTTACCTCAAGAGGTTTGAACTGAACCCAAGGAGTAAGCTTTCCAAGCTATCAAAGGGCATGAAAATGAAATTTTCCATAGCGGCAGCGCTTTCGCACCATGCAGAACTGATCATAATGGATGAGCCGACATCAGGCCTTGACCCCGTCTTCAGGCGTGAGCTGCTTGATATCCTCCACTATCTTATGGAGGACGGCGAACGCAGCATTATATTTTCTACACACATCACTTCGGATCTGGACAGGATCGCTGATATCATTACTCTTATGGATAGAGGCCGAATCGTTATGTCGATGCCCTTTGACAAAATGGTTGAGCATTATCGTGTGATCAAAGGTCCTAAATCACTTGTGGAAAAGATCGATCCATCATGGCTTTGCGGCACTAGGATAAACAGGTTCGGGTTTGACGCATTGTGTATGGAAGGCAAAAAGGCGGAAAGAGAATTCGGCAGTGCGATAGTGCTTGAAAAACCCAGTATAGAGGATGTTATGATATATTACTCGGGGAAGGCCGGTGAGCAGGTGTGAAAAAAGCTTTTGCACTGAATTTGTATTTAGTACGGTATAATACATTCTTCTACCTTTCATTGGCGATGGTACTGTTTTACCTTCTGCTTTCGTTCGGACTGGGTGTCGATTTGCATTTTGAATACCTTAAATCCGGGCTTTCAGAGCAACAGCTGCTCGATTTTAGTTTCAGCAATGTGAAATCCTGCGCGACGATGAGTATTCTTTTTATTGTAGCGGCATTTTATGTTTTACCACTAATTGATGCAAATAATGATGGCTTTAAGGGAGCATCAATGACCATACTTCCGGCGAGTCTTCCGGTTAAGCGTATCGATCTTGCAGTATCGAAGATGATCTATACAGGTTTATCCTCAATAATTTTGACACTACTTGCTATAACTGCTATTTCGGCCGGCTTTATCTACACCGGAGGAGTAGAATGGAATGAAGTGGGGATCGTAATGAGAAGCTTTTTGGTTATGGGCATACTGGATATAAATGTTTTAGCGTTGCTGTCAACAGCTTTATTCTTATCCATAAAGAAATTTTTGCTTCCTGCCTTTCTTGTTATAGTATCGCTAAATGCAGTGATAATGCTTTTGACGCCAGATTTTTTTTATGGATTAATATCGTCCCAGCTATTCTGGCCGGTGTTCATTGCACTACTCCTGTTGATAGAAATACTGATTGGTGTGGCTGGTGTAAAAGCGTTTGTTAAACGTGATATTTAGGGGGGGCTTGATATGCGTAAAATCATGAGATTGTTAAATGATACATTTGGAATAAGATATTATTTAATTATACCGGTTGCTATTTTCGTTATTATATATATGGTATTCGGCGGAGAAACTGAACTGCCCAAGGTGATCAGTCCTGCCAATACAGGCGCAATGACAATGCTTTTGATGCTTGGCCTCGGCTCAAACAATGGTTCTATGACACTTTTGAAGCTTCTTCCGACCAAGTCCGGTAAAGTAACTGCAGCATTGCAATTGTCTCTTTACCTGATGCTGCTTATGATCAATTCTCCTTACCTGGTATTATCTTTTGTTCTGGAAAAATTGTCACCGTCGGGTATTACATTGCAGTATACTGCCGTATTGCTTCTCTTAAATGTATTGTTTATGATTACTTTTTTTAATCTGCTTTTGCCATTGATGCTGTTGAAGGGATTGAAGCCGCTTAAAGTAACGGCCGTGTGTATTTCCTTGATGATACCTTTCTTACTTGGAGATATGGCTTCAATTATGGCAGAAAAGCTGGAAGGATCGACTTGGACAGCCATTGTGCTATTCGGTGTTATAGCGCTTCTTACCTCATTTGCATGCTTCCATTTCTCAAAGAGGAGGATACAGGCTTATGAGGCATGACTTTAGACCTGTCCAGCATTCAATATGATTTGTCACGGCAAACGCATGAATTTCATCTATACCCAGAAATCCCATTGAGATTTTTTT
>CAZBEQ010000010.1:0-84149 GCA_964490975.1 uncultured Oscillospiraceae bacterium
TTATTATGAAAATCAATATGACCGATTGGGGACGAGAAATCATTAACTCGAAGCAAAGACTTTCAATGCCTATAATGACCTATCCGGGATTAGAGCTTTCCGGATCGACTATTACTGACGTAATACAAGACGGTGATCAGCAATTCAAGTGTATCTATGAACTTTCAAAAAAATACCCTTCAATAGCTGCGATGACTATTATGGATCTATCTGTTGAAGCCGAAGCTTTCGGCAGCCACATAAGGTATTCGTCCAATGAGGTCCCGGCAGTCGTGGGCAGCATAGTTGACAATGAAAGCACCGCAAGGGAACTGAAAATACCGGGACCGGGTTCAGGAAGGACCACTACTTACGTAAGAGCCGCAGAGCTCAGCGCGCAGAATATAAAGGACCGTCCTTCCTTCGGTGGTCAGATCGGCCCATTTTCTCTGGCATGCAGATTGTTTGACATGACGGAAATTATGATGGCACTTTATGACGAACCCGAAACTATCCACATAATACTAGAAAAAGCAACAGCATTTCTCAAAGCATATGCAAAAGCCTTCAAAGAGGCCGGGGCCAACGGCATTATAATAGCCGAACCCGCTGCTGGCCTTTTATCTCCTGATCAGTGTACTGAATTCTCCTCAATATATGTTAAAAACATCGTGGATGCAGTTCAGGATGATCATTTCATGGTCATTCTCCATAACTGCGGAAATACAGTCAGGCTTGTACCTTCAATGCTGTCAACAGGCGCAGCTGGATTACATTTCGGAAATGCAGTGGATATGACTGTCATCCTGCCTCAGATCCCATCTGACAGATTGGTGTTTGGAAACATTGACCCGGCAAGGGTTTTTAAGAACGGCACCGCTGAGGATGTTAGTGTAAAAACCATTGAGTTGCTTGAAAATACGGCTGGTTACAGGAATTTTGTCATCTCCTCCGGATGCGATATCCCGCCGGGAACACCTATCGAAAACATTGAAGCCTTCTTTGCAGCAGTAACAAGGTGTGGTGACACTCCTCTGCAAGGGGTATTCCTCTATGGATGAGGAATGTAGAATAAGGTATGGTAACACTCCTCTATAGCGGGTATTCCTCTATGGATGAGGAGTGTCACGCATTAGGCTGTGCAGTCTTAATATGTCGGCCTCGCAGGTTTGCTTAAGCTCACGGTTATATATGACACTGGCTGGATGGTAGAGCGGGAACAGCAAGTACTCCCGCTCTTCTATTTTTATAGTTGCAGGTACGCCATGGCACTCACCAATGTTTATCGCAAAATCTCCTGTCACAGCTCTTAATGGCACATTGCCAAGAGTCACGATACAGCTTGGACAGATAATCCCAATTTCTCTCAATAAGTATGACCTGCTAGAAGTTATCTCTTCTCTTGTAGCAGGTCGGTTGGACAGTTTGCCCGTTTTGGGATTTTCTTTTGAAAGCCTGTATTTTATAGCATTTGTGATATATATCTCTTCTCTTTTAATTCCGGCCAGTCCGAGAAATTCGTCCAGATTCTTTCCGGCTTTCCCTGAAAAAGGTCTGGAAAGCTTGACCTCCTCGCGTCCGGGCGCTTCTCCTATCAGCAGCAGCCTTGGTTCAATACAACCGCAGCCGAATACGAATTCATTGCCCGCAAACCGGCACGCATAATCGTCATACATTTCACTTAGCATCTCTTCATTTTCCATATACAATCTCCCGGATACAGTGCAATAGGGGGTCTTACCTGAGTTCGTCCAGCTTAGTCCTTACCTGCTTCATGTCCTCAAACATGAGCCCTTTTTTTGACGCATCACGAAGCAGCGCAGCAGGATGGAAGGTTGGCATGATCCAGAAGCCCTTACGCTCTATCCATTGTCCTCTTATCTGCGATATTTTTGCATTACGGTCAATGATGTATTTCATTGCAGTGGAACCCATGCATACCATAATGCGAGGTTTTATCAAGGCTGTCTGATTTCGTAGCCATGGCAGACAGCTTTCAGCCTCTTCATCCGTAGGCACACGATTTGAAGGAGGACGGCACTTAACTATATTGCAAATATAATACTCGTCCTCTTTAAACATGAGGGCAGACAATAAATGATCCAACAGATGTCCGGCCGCACCGACAAACGCTTTTCCCTGCTTGTCCTCCTGCTCGCCCGGGCCTTCTCCGATCAGCATTATAGGGGCAGTTTTAGATCCGCGTCCTATGACTACGTTCTTCCTTGTTTTACCAAGTCCGCACCGCATACATTCAGAGCATTCCTTCTCAAGCTCTTCCCACCCCAACATCAAATCATTCCCCCTGATAGAAAGCGTATAGATTTCCAGCCTCAACAGTACCATAAAAGGGCGTCTCTGTCTTTTATTTTGTCTCCATATGCTCAATGCCTTCAAAGGCAGACTTAGCTTCCGGCTTTGATTCACCGTGTTTTACAAGCATCATGAAGAAGAACGCCAGTACCATCGCTATGCTCGAATATACAAACAGGAACCTGTCCCCAACGATGTCCTTTATATAGCCAAACAATATCGGGCTAACTATGGCAGCGGTCATAGAGAAAAAATAATAAAAGCCGGTATATTTCCCGATTCCCTTGCTCGAAGTCATTTCCACCACCATCGGGTAGGAATTGATATTTATCAATGCCCAGCTGATACCACCGATTGCTAGCAGTATATAGATCATATATGGATTGAGTCCCACGGTGAAATTCATCGTCAGGAAAACTAAAAACAGTACTGTTATACCCATAAGTATCGTCTTCTTCCTGCCTATCTTAGAGGCCAGCATACCTGATGGAATGGAGAATATGACGAGCATTGCTGAAAATACAGCAAGCATTAACGATGACTGGCTTTTGTCGATTTTGAGCACCACTTCACCATATGTAGAGAAGAAAGTCTCGACAGCATTGTATGATGTAAACCAGAAGAATATGGCAAACAGCAGGAATACGAGACTCACTGTGGCGCCCTTCTCTTTTACCTCATTATTCCCGGCCTGTTCTTCAGTTGCCTTATCATCTGTTATCTCCTTCGGTTCATGGATCGACAAATACATCAATATTATCGTCAATATCATAATCACTGAGCAAACAGCGAAAGGTAAAAACTCATTGATCTTGAACAAAAATCCTCCGATAAGGAAGGCTATAACAGCACCTACTCCGCCCATGAAATTGATAACGCCGTTTGCCTTGCTGCGAAGCTGCCTTGGAGTGAAGTCAGGCATTAATGCAACTGTCGGCGCCCTATAAATGCTCATAAAGAAGTTCATAGCAATAACTGTTATCATAACAGGCACCAGGCTCATCCTTGTCACCGGTATTAGTATGAAAGCCAGCGCTGACAGCGGTATACCGACAAGAAGATAAGGCATTCGTCTACCATATCTGGTGTTTGTCCTATCGCTCAGAGCGCCGAAGATAGGCAAAAATATGACTGCAAAAACATTGTCTATCGTCATTACGGAACCGACTGCTACACCCGATAGGCCAAGGTCTTTCAGGTAGATCGGCATTGCGATATTGTAGATGCCCCAAACTATACTGACTGTAAAAAAGCCCAGTCCAATAAGCATTGTCTGCTTGTAATTCAGTTTCATACTACGCCCCCATCTCTTTCACTATTTTTAAAGCAATATCCGGGACATTGGTGATGATTCCGTCAACTCCTGCAGCAGCAATTTGCCTGATGTACTCAGGCTGATCGACAGTAAAAGGACTTACCATAATACTGTTTTCCTTACAGCCCTTCATCAATTCAGGAACTATATTATAAAAAAGTGGGTGTATCGCAGCCGCGCCCATGCTCCGGGCATACTCCCACGGTTTGTAAAGTCCTGCCATATAAAGCGGGGCTGTTTTTATTTCAGGTTCATACTTTCGAATATCTACAAGACTGTAATGATTAAATGAAGAGACAATCGTGCGGTTAGTCCGATTGTATTTTAGTACAGCATCAGCAACGGCCTTTTCAATCCCAGGATAAAATACAGGGCCATTCTTGATCTCAATGTTGAGAAGCCCGTCCCAACCGGAAATCAACCACAACACCTCTTCGAGCGTGGGTATCCTCTCGTTTCTGAATTCATTCGAAAACCAGCTGCCAAAGTCCAAAGCCTTAAGCTCATCAAGGGTCTTGTCCTTTACCATTCCCTTACCGTTGCTGGTCCTCTCAAGCGTTTCATCATGTGTAACGACAAGAAAGCCATCCGCGCTAAGGTGAACATCCAGCTCTATACCTCCGGCTCCCAGCTCAAGTGCCCTTTGAAATGCCGGCATCGTATTTTCCGGTGCTTGTTTTGAAGCTCCCCTGTGTGCAATTATCAACGGTTTGTAGATTATCCTCAGCCCCTTTCATACATATTGCTTTACTATTGTAACAAATCGGTCATCTATTACATTTTATCATTAATTTCTCAAGCTAATGATTGGCGCCGGTATCCTTCCGCCTCTGGCAATAAACTCGCCGCTTCCGTATGTGTTGATTGGCATGACAGGAGCTGTCCCAAGCAGCCCTCCGAATTCCACAGTATCCCCCGCAACTTTTCCGGGCGCCGGTATTATCCTGACTGCAGTAGTTTTATTGTTGACAACGCCTATTGCCATTTCATCCGCAATTATAGCTGATATGGTTTCTGCAGAGGTATTGCCGGGAACCGCGATCATGTCCAGTCCCACCGAGCATACACAAGTCATAGCCTTAAGCATATCTATCGAAAGGGCACCAGCACGTACCGCATCTATCATGCCCTGATCTTCACTTACAGGAATGAAGGCTCCGCTTAAGCCTCCTACATGGGACGATGCCATTATGCCGCCCTTCTTCACAGCATCGTTCAACAATGCCAGAGCTGCAATAGTTCCATGGGTACCGCACTTTTCGAGTCCCATTTCTTCAAGTATATGCGCAACACTGTCCCCTACAGCAGGTGTAGGCGCAAGTGAAAGATCCACTATGCCAAACGGGACATTCAGACGTCTTGAAGCCTCCTGGGCTACCAGCTGTCCCATCCTTGTAATTTTAAACGCCGTCTTTTTAATAACATCTGCCACGGTGCTGAAATCCGCTCCCTTTACCTTCTCGAGCGCACACTTGACAACCCCCGGACCGCTGACCCCGACATTTATTACACATTCTGGCTCGCCGACTCCATGGAATGCTCCAGCCATGAACGGATTATCCTCCGGAGCATTTGCAATTACCACCAGCTTGGCGCAGGCCATGCCTCCTTCATTTGCTGTAAGCTCTGCCGCCTGTTTTATTACTCTGCCCATCTGTGCAACAACATCCATATTTATGCCGGCTTTTGTGGTCGCCGTATTAACGGAAGCGCATACCCTCTTAGTGGTCGTCAGAGCCTCTGGTATGGAAGCGATCAGCTTGCTGTCACCAGGTGTGGCTCCCTTGTGGACCAATGCGGAAAATCCGCCGATAAAATTAACGCCGAGTTCTTCAGCTGCCTTGTCCATAACTGCGGCAAACTTCGTGTAATCCTTGTCACCACAGCTCTCAGCCACCATAGCGATCGGAGTGACAGATACCCTCTTATTAATTATTGGTATGCCGTATTCCTTCTCTATATCCACGCCGACCTTTACCAAATCCTTGGCATACGCAGTGATCTTGTCATATATCTTTCTTCTGCAGACATCTCCATCAGGATGACAGCAATCAAGAAGAGAAATTCCCATTGTTATCGTTCTGATATCGAGATATTCATCGTGAATCATTTTATTTGTTTCAATTATCTCATATTTTGTGAGCATAAGTTCCTCCGTTTTGCCTCATTATATCCTGTGCATTGAATTGAATATGTCCTCGTGCTGTATCTTGACATAGAGCCCTATTTCCCGGCCCGCAGCTTCCAGCTTGTCAGAAAGCTCATTAAAGGCGATATTTGAATCAGATATGTCTGCCAGCATTACCATTGTAAAAACATCCTGCATCAAGGTTTGTGATATATCAAGTATATTTACATTACTTTCAGCAAGGGTCCTGCTTATTGTTGCTATTATTCCTACTTTGTCCTTTCCCAGCACAGTGACTACTGCCCTCATATATATGTCTCCTTTATTATTGATATTGTGTCCGATCGGTCATTTAAACCAAAAGCTTACACTGGACATTGTCCATAATAGAACTATATCAGACTGACTATTAAAATTCAATAATTCACATAATCTGGTCCTTGTTTCGGTCCACACAGCAAAAAGCAGTGCTTGTGACGGCACTGCTATTAATATGGCATGTTTTGAGGTCAGTAGCCTTTTATAACTATCAGCTCAGCTTTTCCTCCATTTGCAAAGAAAGTATCAGTATAGATGCGGAAATCGCCGGAAACAGTTTCTGTCCACAAGTCTGAAATATCTATTTTCTCAGGGATAGCCGGGCTTTCCAGCAAATACACTGTGCAGTTATCAGAAAATTCATATGTCCTGCTGTTTACCCTGATCCTTTCCTTATCCACTGCCTGGACCACAGTGGCGCTCGTATCCGGTTCCAATATCTCAATGACCTCGCTTACAGTATTTCCGGATAGACGGACTCTTACCGCCTTATCGATTTGTAGATTATAGTTGTACGTATCAGTGCTGTAGATGTAATCCTTTCCGTCTATAGCAATAGTATAGCTGTATGGCTTTTTATCATCAGACTTGTAATGGTACCCCTTAACAATTCCAAGGCGTACATCGGCTGCATCTATATCATTTAGCAATATAATGTTAATATCATCGAAAATTCCGGATTTGTTCAGATAAAGAACCTTGCCGGATTTGATGAGTCCGGATGGTACCTCCGACCAATTGAGCATTTCTGCCTTTGTATCCTCATAAGTATCTTCATCGTCATTTAGAGCAGTGATATTAAAAATTTTCACATTATCAGCAACATCGTTGCTGAAATAATTATTGCTGTACAACATTCTCTTATTTACCTTATCAATGTTCATTTCAGACAGTGATGAATAGTTGAGAGTGCTGAGAGTCACTGAACCATCGTCATTTTTTGTAAACTTTACGAGCCGTCCTTTCAGCGTAGAAGGGTCTGAAGCTGTTTCAAAGGTTTTGACAGTTCCGTCCGTCAGCATCAATTTGACAGTTCGCTTAGTTCCGTTGTTAACATATTGGTTAACAGACGGCATTGTATAGTTTACTACCAGCGCAAAGTTCGAATTATCCTCATATACAGTCCCCTGGATATCCACTGCCTTCCCGTCACGGCCAAGCAAAACAGTAACAGTATCATTCAGGCTGAAGGAATCTGATCCCGACAATTTTGATTTATCGAAAGTCTTGTCAAGTTCATATGCCTTCCCGTTTATTTCGATCTTCTGTGGCAGGAATTTATCCGGAAGTATTCCTGTCAATGTACCTGTGAGGCGGTTACCGACTACCAGTATGTACCTGTTCCTTCCTGACCTGTCTGACACCTGGTAGACCACATCATAATCATCTATTTCATCAATGGTTACTGCCTTGCCATTAGTAACTGTTACCGGATCGGTACTGTTGTCAACAGAGTTTTTGACAATACTGACACTTCCTCCAAGGTTGATGCTGCCGATTGTATATCCAACAAGTTTTGATTTCAGGAACACCTCCGGCTTACTGTAAACAGTGTATATAAATCCTGCTGAAAGTCCTGATGCTTCTGCCAGCGTCTTTGCGCCGCTTTGCGGATCCGAAGATTTCACCTCGGTATCCAGCAGTTTATCAAGCATTTGTGCCATGACTGATCTTGAAACAGTTGAATTCGGTGTCATTGGAGTTCCGCTCGGCAACCCTGCCGTCAATCCCAACATTTCAGCTTTACTCATATAATTTTTCGGCCACGTTCCCGGCAGATCCGCATCCTTGTAACCCAGTACCCTGACCATTGCCGTCACTGCCTGTGCAAATGTGACCGAGCTATCAGGTGCGAATGTGGTGTTGGCCAACCCGGTCATATAACCTTCCTTAATACATACATTTATGAATCCATTGTATATGCCGTTATATGGAACATCATTAAATTTGGTGGCACCCTTCATTTTATCAGCAGCATCCCAAAGGCCAGCCGATATAGCGATGGCCTGCGCTAACTGCCCTCTTGAAGTTGGATCGCCGGGTTTGAAGGCACCTTCATCCACCCCGTCCATCAAGCCCAGTCCCGTGACACGTTGAACCGCGTCATAACAGTATGAAATTTCTGATACATCATTAAGTGCAGCCAATGAAGTACTGGAACAAATGATGATCACTAACGAAAGTATGACAGCTAATATTTTTTTCATTATAAAACCTCCGTTCATATTATTCAAATCTTAATGCTTCTATTGGATTGAGGTTGGCTGCCTTCACAGCGGGGAACATACCAAATATGATCCCGACTGCGAGCGATATCAGAAATGACGCAATCATCCAAAACGCTGAATAGGATTCAGGAACGATACCAAGGCCTCCGAAAATAAATTTGATTACTCCGGCGCCCAGCAGTATCCCTATTACACCACCAGCCCCTGTGATCATTACAGCTTCGATCAGGAACTGCACAAGTATGTTCTTCTTCTTTGCGCCTATTGCCTTTCTGATGCCTATTTCCCTTGTCCTCTCAGTTACTGAAACCAGCATGATGTTCATTATGCCAATACCGCCGACAACAAGAGAGATGGCAGCAATGCCTCCGAGCATCGCCATCATCGTTCCTGTCACCTCATCAAGAGTCTCCAGCATCTGTTCCGAATTTGTCACTCTGAATGAATTTTCATTCTGATATATCTTCAACAGAAATTCCTCCAGCTTTTCAACTGCTCCATCAATATTATCAGCATCGGCGGCAAGTGCCGAAAAGTTTCTTATAGTGGTGTTCCTACCCACTCGCGCAGCCGCCGTGACAGGTACGATAATGTAATCATCCTGCGTGCTCGTCTGCCCCGATTCCACCTCGTTCAGAACACCGACAACAGTAAAAATAGCACCGTTTATCTTGATTTTCTGTCCAAGGGGGTCCTCTCCGTAAAACAGTGTATTTTCTACTGCAGTCCCAATTACCGCAACCTTGGATCTTCCCTCAAGATCACTGTCCAGCAAAAATCTACCGGATGAAACAGACCTGCTGTTTATTTCCTCATATTCCGGCGATGTGCCCAGCATCGTAGTCGTTTTCATGCTTTTCGAGCCGTTTTTAACTGTTATGCCGGAAGTAGAGAGCGATGGAGCGATACCTGATATAATATCACTGTTCTCATCTGCAAACTCCTTCAGCTGTTCATATGACACTTTACGATTGCTTCCTCTGCCGGTTATGTTTATTTGGATAAGATTAGTGCCCATGCTCGATATGGAATCGGTTATATTCTTTGTAGTGCCCTGTGCATAACCGACTGCCGCAATTACCGCACCTACTCCGATAATGACTCCAAGCATTGTAAGTATTGAACGGCCCTTGTTTCCCAATATACTTTTTATAGCCATTTTGTAAGCTTCAAAAAGGCCCATTCAACTCACCTCCGCATCGCTGTCTATCTGACCGTCTACTATCCTTATCACCCTGTCTGCCTGTTGTGCAATACTGTTGTCATGCGTTATCAATATAACAGTATTGCCTTTGTCGTGAAGTTCATGGATGATTTTCATGATATCCTGTCCGGATCTGGTATCCAGGTTGCCGGTAGGTTCATCGGCCAGCAGGATCGGCGGGTTGCTGACAAGCGCCCTGGCTATAGCGACTCTTTGCTGCTGTCCTCCCGAAAGTTCGTTCGGCGTATGCCTGACACGTTCTTCAAGGCCTACGGCCGCAAGGGCTTCAATAGCTCTGCGATGCCTTTCCTTTTGACTTATGCCCCTATATATCAGCGGAAGCTCAACATTTTCTATGGCATTCAATTTTTTCAGCAAATTGAAGCCCTGAAATATGAATCCGATCTTTATGTTACGGATATCAGCCAGCTCGTTATCGTTCATATTGCTTATCTCTTTCCCGTCAAGCATATAACTGCCCGATGTAGGTACATCAAGACAGCCCAGTATGTTCATCAGCGTCGACTTGCCGGACCCGGACGGACCTGTTATAGCAACAAATTCATGTCTTTTTATATGCAATGTCACGCCGTTTAGAGCTGCCACACTGTTATCACCCATACTGTAAACCTTTTGGATATTGCTGAGTGTTATCATATCGACCTCCTAAAAGCCCTTTCCTCCGCCCATCATTCCTCCCATGGGCATACCGCCTCCGCCCATCATGTCTCCACCCCTGTCCTGCTGCGAGCCGCGCTCGTCAGTGGTGCTCGATGAAGAAGCGGCAGTCTTAGGCAGCAATACCTTCTGCCCCTCGGAAAGACCGCTTGTTATTTCTATATAAGTGTCATTGCTGATTCCTGTTTCAACTTCAACCATGGTGTACCCGTCATAATAGGAATCAGTACCGGCTCCCATTCCTTTTCCCATCCCTTGCCTGCGACCGCTGGTACTTTGAGAGGTGCTTGCCTGACCGCCTACGGCATTGCCGTCTTCCTGCGAGCCATTGCCTGTACTGTCGGGGGCCTTCGGGATAGTATTCGATCCTGTTGCCGGATCAGATACGGCGCTACCTTTGCTGCTGTTCGTGTCAGTGTCCTGACTGCTGCCTGGTCTGACTGGTCTGCTTCCCGGGCTACCATTTTCCCCTGCATTTGGCCTGCCTGCAGATGGATTCTCCATATTGCTTTTTTGTGCCGACCCTCCTGTTGCGTTTACATAGACAAAACTCTTGTTACCGATTTTCGTTATTGCTTCAACAGGAACCATCAGCACATCCTGCTTGTCGCTTATATATATCTCCGCATCGATATTCATGCCGGTTTTCAATTTTCCCGCTGCATTATCATCTACCGAGACTGTTACGGGATATGTGGTAACGCCATTCTGACTGCTGCCCTCCATTGCAACATTGCTCACCTTTCCGGTCAACGGATCTGACTGCGTATCCTCAAGTGCTTCCGCAGTTATTTCTACTGACTGGCCTTCAACTATTTGTGAAATATCCAGTTCATCTATATCAATTGAAAATTCTAGACGACTCATATCAGAAACAACAGCAAGCATTTCGCCCTGCTTCACTGTATCCCCTTCACTGGTATTTCCCATGCTTGTTATCGTGCCGTCAAACGGTGCTTTTATAGTATAGTAATCAAGCTGTTTCTGTTTGATTTCCAATTGTGATTTGAGGTTTTCAAACTTTATAGCATTAGTTGAGGATGTTAGAATAAGATCATCATTTTCCAATTTAACAAGTACATCTCCGGCATCAACTGACTCATTCTCCCGTACATTCAGTTTAGCAATGGTCCCGCCCGCCTCACTCCTTATAACCTTTTTTCTGACGTATGCAAGAGTGTCGCTTCCGGCACTGTCGGTCACAGTATCACCTGCAGTTATCTCTGCCGTCACCTGCATCCCTTCCGAAAGCGATCCCGGATTGTCCACAGTTATCTCAATATTGTATACAGCAGAGCCTGATTCCGACAAATACGGCTTACTGCTCATATATGTAACATTCCCCTCAACAGAGATCAGCAGCTCCGGTATGTAAACAACAGCCATCTGACCCGGCTGCACCTTCTCAACAGCTGTACTGTTGAAAGGTAAAGTAACGCTCAGCTTTGACACATCTGTCAGTGTCATTAATGCTCCGTCCTTGTTAATGTTGTCCCCTTCCTTCACACTAATATCTGTAACCTGACCCAAATAAGGAGCCATCACTGTAAGTCCCTTGATACTGCTATATGTACTGTCGATAGTAAGCTGCATCTGTTCAATGCTGTTTTTCGCATTTTCTATGTCCAACAGTGCATCCGTATTATCAAGAACAAACAATACATCGCCTGCCTTTACCTGATCCCCCTCTTTGCAGTTGATCTGCTGCAAAGTGGCAGTCACTTTGGGTGACAGCTCGCTCCTGCTTGATGAAACAACAGGTGCCGAGCCTGCGATGCTTTTTACGAGCCTGCCCTTGACAACTGTTGAAGTCCTTTGCTCCACAGCTGTTCCCGCATCTGCTTGTTTGGTTCTGATATAAATGAATACACCTCCTGCAATCAATGCTGCAATCAGACAGACAGCAATGACTCTGAATGTTTTTCTCCTTTTACCTGCTGATACAACACCCTTTTCTGACCCTGGTATTACCGTATCCATTCAATTACCTCCAAACTTTTTTGTGATACTGAGCATTGTTAAGCTCCACTTTTCCATTTTTACACTAAAACCTTAAAAGTTCCTTAAATGCATACGGTTTTTTGATCCCTGATTGTTAACATTTTGTGAACATTTATGCATGACAAATCAACAGGCTGCTTACGCCCTCGTGTTTCATAGTACCTGCCTTCATTATTCAGTCTGAGAATCATTGCGTGAAATTTTCTTCGATTATAGAAGATGCTTTTCTCTTGTCGTAGACGTACCACCATACACCATTGAGTAATTGGCTTTCACCAGGCAATACAAATGTCTTTATACTATCGCTCCTGACTTTTACCGCACTGCCGGCATATCTGGAAATATCCGATATGGATATATTGGTTTTTACATGTTCATCAACTATGGCAAATATATCATCTATCTTCAAAATATAGTTGATATTCAGCTTCTGATCTATCAGCGCCTTAATGAAATCCTGCTGCATCTTTATACGGCCGATATCGCCCTCCATATATCCCTGTCCCTTGTAATTGCCTTTCCTGTAACGGACAAGCTGTTCAGACTTTTTGCCATTGAGCAGCTGCATGCCCTTTTTCAGATGGATATGTAGATTCTGCGTCGGATCATCGTAATCCATCCTGAATGGAACATAAAATTTGACTCCGCCCAGTGCATCAATAATTTTTCTGAAGCCCTCGAAATCAGCGGTAATGTAATAGTGGACCGGAAGCCCCGTGATCCTGGATATTTCTCTTGCAACTCGCTTCTCCCCGCCCCTTGAATAAGTGGCATTGATCTTTCTGTATACCCTTCCGGTAAGGATCCTGGTATCTCTTGCAATCGACAGCATATTAAGGGACAACGACACAGGATCAAAATTGATTAGCATTATGACATCACACCGGGTCTTATCTCTGTCAAGGCCGAGGACCATAATGTTGACAGGCGCTGACGCTTCATCTGTCCCCTCCGAAATCTCCGAACTTTTCGGGCTTTCCAGTCTCTCAGCTTCCAATAATATATCCGCGCTGTATCCATTATCGTTAAAATCAATGTAGCTTATGGGTTCCGGCACAATTTCGAGCATATTACCAGCATACACCAGCATAAAGTACAAACCGTTTGCACTCAGCGCAAGCAGCACAATTAAAGCAGCTATGAATACAAGTCTGGTTAGCCTCATAATAACCTCGGTGACAACAGACCTCAAAAGTCGCATTATTTTCACTTAGTATATGTCTGCCGCAGGTTTTAATTCGCATGTGAGACTCGCAAAAAAGCCTGCAGCATTAAATGCAGATATATCCGCATTTTATACCACAGGCCTTTTAAATCTGAGAGAAAGTCGCTTATAACACTTCGGTTCAACGAGGTGGGGCAAATCTTGGCCTCGTTATAACTTTAGCCTTGTCTTTATACGGTCAACGGCACGTTCTGTATTTTCCCTGCTTCCAAAGGCAGTTAACCTGAAATAGCCCTGTCCACTCGGACCGAAACCGGCTCCAGGTGTTCCGACAATATATGCCTCGCCAAGCAGTTTATCATAGAAAGCCCATGAGTCAATGCCATTTGGTGTTTTCATCCATATATACGGTGCATTTACCCCTCCGAAAACCTCAAGCCCGATATCCATAAGTCCTTTTCTTATAATAGAGGCGTTTGCCATATAGTAATCTATCACGGTTTTGATCTGTTTTTTACCTTCCTCACTGTACACCGCTTCGGCAGCTCTTTGTATGATATATGCAACACCATTGAATTTAGTGGTTTGCCTCCTGTACCAAAGCTGATTGAGCGAAACCCTCCTTCCGCTTTCACTCTCAGCCATCACACCCTTTGGTATGACAGTGTAAGCACACCTGGTACCTGTGAAGCCTGCGGTCTTGGAGAAGCTTCTGAACTCGATGGCTACATTCTTCGCGCCATCTATCTCATAAATGCTGTGCGGGATATCAGGTTCGCTGATATAAGCCTCATAAGCAGAATCATAAAGTATCACACTATTGTTTTGTTCCGCATATTCTACCCATTTCTTCAGCTGTTCCCTTGTAATGGAGGCGCCGGTTGGATTATTCGGGAAGCAGAGATAAATCATATCTACCCTTTCGGACGGCAATTCAGGCGAAAAACCGTTTTCAGATGTACACGGCATATAGACGACTTTGCTGAAACGTCCGCTCACACTGTCGTATTCGCCCGTCCTGCCTGCCATAACGTTGCTGTCCAGATACACAGGATAAACAGGGTCAGTTAGAGCAACTACATTGTTTACCCCGAAGATTTCCTGGATATTTGCTGTATCGCTCTTTGCGCCGTCGCTAATGAATATTTCATCCATATCAAGCGAAACACCTCTTGATTTGTAGTCGTTCTCAATTATTGCTTTTATAAGAAAATCATAACCATAGCCGTCAGGTCCATATCCCTTAAAGGTTTTTTCATCAGCCATCTCATCAGCAGCCTTGTGAATGCCTTTGACGATCTCCGGCTGCAGCGGCCTGGTCACATCACCAATCCCCAGACTTATAACATCTGCCTCGGGATGTGCCTTCATAAAATTATTCCTTCGCCTTGCCACCTCTGCGAACAGGTAGTTTCCGGGCAGCTTCAGATAATTATCATTTAAATATGCCATTATTCCCACTCCTTTATAACACTTCGTTTCAACGAGGCTACATTATAGCCTCGTTATATCAATTTCTCCATCGAATACCTTGACAGCCGGGCCTGTCTTGTAGACATGGCCATCAGCCTCATTCCACTCTATCAGCAGCTCTCCTCCTGGAAGCATTACAGTCACACTCCTGTCACACAGTCCGTTGAGCACAGCTGCTACAACAGATGCGCAGGCACCTGTTCCACATGCCAGCGTTTCGCCTGATCCCCTCTCCCACACTCTCATTTTGATTTTGTCCCGGCTGAGGATCTGAATAAACTCAACATTGGTCTTTTTGGGGAAAATTGCATTGTTCTCTAACTGCGGACCATATAAAGGCAACTCACTTACATCGTCTGTAAAGATAACCGCATGAGGGTTACCCATTGATACACAGGTCACATTGAATATCCTGCCTTTTATTTCTACCGGCTCATCAATAAACTGTTCTTTAGAACTGATCACAGGTATACGTGCAGATTCAATCGCAGGCTTGCCCATATCTACCCTTACAGCAGCAACCTTTCCTTCAGTGACCTTCAGCTCAAGTATCTTAATGCCAGCCAGCGTTTCAAGCGTTATTCTTTCCTTATTGATGATCCCATTTTCATAGACATATTTCCCGATACATCTGCTGGCGTTCCCGCACATTTCCGCCTCGGACCCGTCGGAATTGAATATCCTCATCCTCACATCCGCAACATCCGATGGCATGATCAGGACAAGTCCGTCAGAACCTATGCCAAAATGCCTGTGGCTGATTTTTTGCGATAAAATTGCAGGATTTTGCAAGTTTTCATTCATACAATTGACGAATATATAGTCATTTCCTATTCCATGCATCTTTGTAAACTTCATTTTTGCAGCCTCATTTCTTGCTTCTTGCAAATATTATAACATGCAATCATTGAATGGCAATAGATAATTTAAATAATATGGCCAAAAATATTGAGATTGACTCTTGCATTTTATATAATCAAAAGGAAAATAATACATATGAATGGAGGTACCGCCATGAGTGAAGTAATAATCAAAAAAGTTGAATACAAAGGGTGGAAAAATTGTATTGAAATCACCAACGGTATAATAGATCTGATAGCAACGACCGATGTGGGACCGAGGATAATTCGCTTTGGCTTAGTCGGCAAAGAGAATGAATTCGTGGAATTTGCAGAGGATATGGGCAAGACCTGCTCGGAGGAATACGTATTTTATGGAGGCCATAGGCTCTGGCACGGACCCGAGGATTTGGTACGCACCTATCAGCCTGACAATACGAAGGTTGCGTGGAGAAAGAAAAAATATGGCATAGTTCTCTCACAGGATACAGAGACACAGGCACAAATCAAAAAGGAGATGGAAATCTCCATGAGTCCGGACTCTGCCAGGATATCGATAATTCACAGGCTGACAAACAAGGGGCTTTGGGACGTGGAGTTCGCTCCCTGGAGCATCAGCATGATGGCGCCCGGAGGCGTAGAAATCGTACCACTGAACACCCGTGATACAGGCTTGCTCCACAACGGCAGCATATCGCTGTGGTCATATACCAAAATGAATGACAAGAGAGTTAACTGGGGCGAAAAATACATAACTTTGTCACAGGATGAAAAAGCCGATACAGCATTCAAGATCGGATTGCCGAACGAATCCGGCTGGGCAGCATATGCAAACCATGGGCGACTGATCGTGGTCCAGCATGAACACGAAGACGATATGGAATACCCCGACGGCAACTGCTCCTATGAAACCTACACCAACAGCAGGTTCCTTGAGATGGAGACACTGGGGCCGGTCGTACTGCTGGCACCCGAAGAGACCATTGAGCATATCGAGACCTGGTCGATTTATGACAACATATCGAGGCCGAAAAATGAAAAGGATATCGAGAGCAGTATCGTTCCGATGATCGGCAAGTAAAGGCTTAAAGCGCTTAAAGCAATGCTTTGTATGAGTCCCGGATTTGCTTAGGTCCGGGACTTCTTATCAAATATCTAGTCACAATTAATCTATGAAGGGACTTGACAATGCACTTTGGAATTTAATACGGCAGCAGGAAAGCTAAAGAAATCCAAGTTATTTGCACAAATCATGAACAAAGACTTTCTCGCACAGGTGATACGGTATCTGGTCACCGGATTTTCCAGCGCAGCCATAGAATTTACACTTTTATTTATATTCAGGGACCTCGCAGGCTTATCCATTCTAGCCGCAAACACAGCAGCGCTGGCAATAGTATTCTGGTTCAATTTTCTCGTGAACAGGCTTTGGTCCTTCAAATCAAAAATGAAACTCAGCAAGCAGCTTCCGATGTATCTTGTGCTTTTTGTTATCAATATAGGCGCTTCAGATCTGATAATGTATCTTTTGACAGACAAAGCCGGAATTCAATACCTTCTGGCAAAAGTTTTCGCAATAGGCGCAGTCGTCAGCTGGAATTTCATACTCTATAGGAAGGTGATTTACAAGTGACATCCTCTCCTCAATGAATTGAGGAGCTTCCTTGTAGAAGGCTGGTCGCCTTTTTCACATCCGAAATTATGGTAAACATTGAGATATCATTCCCATCGCACTACTCACTATATCAACTTTAGGACTGAACTATACTGTAAAACGGCCATTTTTATAGCCTAACGTCAATAAAACAAGCCTTTTTCTTAAAAACAGCGTCCTAAAATCGAAATAATGAGTAGCGCGGTCTGCTTCTTCCGTATACTTCTGCCATCCATAAAGTGTCAGGCGCATAAATCTACTTGATATATTTCCTGTCAGCCGCAATATCAGAGGCCGAAACAAATGGATTGTGGCATCTCTTCCTCTTTCTAGGCAATCTCATCACTTTGGTAATAGAAATATTGTATTTTTCTTTCATCTCAGGGCTAACGACATAATCAAAAAAGCCCCCTTGGGGCAATAAGCTACAAACGCTAAAAAGCCTGATAAATCAGGCTTTTTAGACAAAATGTGGTGGAGGGGGATGGATTCGGACCATCGAAGTCACTGACAACAGATTTACAGTCTGCCCCCTTTGGCCACTCGGGAACCCCTCCATATAAACCATGCGCGGTTATTTTGACCAGCGCATGTTATATATTACATTACGAAGTATAGCTTTGTCAAGTGCGAAAGTCCATGTTTTTTATGGAATTTCTTCATGCAGTTATCAAGTGACAGCCTACAAGCTTGATATACTGTCCGTCACTGACCGTAATATACTTTTCAGTCTGGAAATTGTCATTTGATATTATGCTGTTCAATTTACCCGAAGAATCCTTTGCTATCTCAACATAGCTGCCTATCGCTGCATCATCGGGGACAAGCTTGTACTCACCCGGCTCGATATCTCTGTTGGCTTTATACATGCCTTCATTATATCTGCCGTCCTCAGCCCGGAGTACAGGCGCTTCAGCGGCCGGATAGCCCACAGCGTCTCTGAATTCAAGGTACTGTCCTTCTGCCGCCGTGACATATCTGTTCCCAGTAAAATTATCATTTGAAACAATACTCTCAAGATTTCCTGTACTGTCTGAAGATAGCTGGTAATACGCAGCAAAAGCAGATTCGCTGATAAGCATATATTCGCCTGCGGGCAAATCCTTACCTATCTTGTACATACCAGACTTTATAGAAGCTTCCGCAGCTGTACCGGCGTCGGGTGCTGCCTGGACATTATCCTGGGCTGTGTTTGGAACTGTACCCTGTGTCGCATTATCGGTATTATCCGTTGTTGTCGGATTCTGCGCACTGGGTGCAGGTGCGCCTGTATCATTATTGCCAAGGCTGCCGGCAATCCCGATTACTATTAAAACCGCCAGTACCCAGAACCACCATCTTTTGAAAATACTCTTTTTTACCTTCTCTGCGCTCATAATAATCCCTCCCGAAATACATTATGTCCAAATCAAGAAGAGATTATCGGCAATCAGGCTGTAGATGAAAAATCAGAGGAAACACTCACGTCCCTCTGATTTGTCATCTTTGTTATATTCTTTATATTTTTTATATTTCAAAATACTCGTCCCTTCCGGGGCCTACCGAGACATATTTTATAGGACAGTTGATATTGCGCTGTATGTAAGAAATATATTCCCGGGCCGCAGCCGGTAGCTTGTCAAAGCTCCTGCACTTTGATATATCACAGTTCCATCCTTCCAGATACTCATGTACCGGCTTCGCGCGCATAAGTCTTTCTCCTGACGGGAAAGCCTCTGTGATCTGGCTATCAATATCGTAAGCCTTGCAGACAGGTATTTTGTCAAAGCAGGACAACACATCCAGCTTGGTAAGCGCAATACAGGTCGCGCCCTGCACGCGTACTCCATATCTGGAAGCGGGAATGTCGAACCCGCCTACGCGGCGCGGTCTTCCGGTCGCAGCTCCATACTCGCTGCCGGCTTCGCGAAGCAGATTGCCCTGTTCACCGAACAGTTCAGCTGTAAACGGGCCTTCTCCGACACAGCTGGAATATGCTTTCATAACACCGATGACAGATTCCAGCTTCTTATCCGGTATGCCTGCTCCAATCGGCGCATATGCAGCAATCGTCGAAGATGATGTCGTATATGGATATATGCCAAAATCGATATCGCGAAGAGCTCCGAGCTGTGCCTCAAACAAGATTGAACTGCCTCTGTCGCATACATTCCAGAGATATTCTGACGTATCGCATATATAATCCTTAAAAGGCAGGCCATACTTCTCAAGCCACTCCAGTATTTTCGAATATTCAAGCGCTTCGCTCTTGTATCCGTCACGGACAACAAGGTTTTTCCATTCTATTATCGCCGGCAGTTTCTTCCTGACACTATCCATGTCCAGCAGATCTCCCATACGAAATGACTTCTTCATGTACTTATCTGCATAAACCGGTGCGATACCACGTCTTGTAGAACCAAATTTCGCATCTCCAAGTCTGTCTTCTTCCAGTATGTCGAGCAGCTTATGGTATGGCATGCAAATTGTCGCCTTGTCGCTTATTTTAAGGTGCTCAGGTGTGATTTCTATACCGGCATCCCTCAGCTTCTTAACCTCTCCGTATAAATGCTCCAGATCTATTACCATCCCCGGACCCATAACATTAACAGTCTTGTCTCTCAATATTCCGGACGGGAGCAGATTCAGTATGAACTTGCCCTTTTCATTTACAACGGTGTGTCCTGCGTTGTTCCCACCCTGATAACGCACTACTATGTCATAACCTTCCGAAAGCAGATCCACCATTCTTCCTTTGCCTTCGTCGCCCCAGTTTATTCCAACTATGCCAGCAAGCATTCAAGTGTCCTCCTCAATTAACCAATTCAAGTGTAAATAAAAGTCATACGTTAAAATTATATATTCATTTTTCTCATCCGTCTACTTATTAAACACTTCAGTAAAAAGAAAATTTTTCTGCTAAGCGTAATTTGCTTTGCAAATTACGCTTAGTAAAAAGATTTTCTTACCCAAGCATAAAATTTTCAAAGGAAATTCTTATGCTACTGTGCATTTCAACGAGGCAATTGATATATTTGACGCCTCAGCTGTGTTTCAACGAGGGCTCGTCAATTATCGGGTTATTTTCGAAGAGCTGCTCCCACAAGTCCGAGGAAAAGCGGGTGCGGCCTGTTTGGTCTGCTCCTGAATTCCGGATGGAATTGTACCCCTATATTAAAATCGCATCCCGGTATTTCCACCGTTTCTACCAATCTGCCGTCAGGAGACGTCCCGCTTATGACAAGTCCGTCTCTGGTGAACTCATCTCTGAAATCATTGTTGAACTCGTAACGGTGGCGGTGGCGTTCATTTATTATATCAGCCTCATAGCACTTCTCCATAGCAGTCCCTGCTGTGATATGACAGGGATAACTTCCAAGGCGCAGTGTCCCGCCCTTGTCTATCTCATCAAACTGTCCGGGCATAAAATCAATAACCCTGTGTTTGCTGTTCTCGTCGAATTCACGTGAATTGGCATCGCTCCAGCCGAGAACATTCCTTGCATATTCAATGACAGCAATCTGCATTCCAAGGCAGATCCCAAGGTATGGTACATTATTTCCCCGTGCATAACGGGCTGCGAGTATCTTTCCTTCTATACCTCTGCCTCCAAAGCCTCCGGGTACGATCATGCCGCTGATCTTTGACAATACCTCGCTGTAGTTATCCTCATTCAGGCTTTCAGAGTCGATCCATTCTATCCTTATTTTCGCTCCATGCCTATATCCGGCATGCCGTAGCGCCTCTGCGACTGACAAATATGCATCGTGCATCTGCACATACTTTCCAACGATACCGATGGACACCGTTTTTGTCCGTCTGTTAATACTGTCTATGAGCGATTGCCACTCTCTGAGATCTGGCTGTGGTGCATCTATGCCAAGTTCACGGCAAACGATATCCGAAAAATGCATCTTTTCAAGCTTCAGCGGTACCTCATACAAAACAGGTGTCGTTACATTTTCTAAAACGCAGTCTGGTTTAACATTGCAAAAGCCTGCTACCTTTTTGAATATGCTTTCATCCGTGATAGGCTCGTCACAGCGAAGCACAATGATGTCGGGTTTTATTCCCATACCCTGAAGTTCTTTGACCGAGTGCTGCGTCGGCTTTGACTTATGTTCACCTGAAGCCTTCAGGTATGGTACAAGTGTCACATGTATATACAACGCATTTCCTCTGCCAACTTCACTGCCAACCTGACGTATAGCCTCAATAAAAGGCTGGCTTTCAATGTCTCCCGCAGTTCCGCCTATTTCAGTTATTACGATATCAGCATTTGTTTTTCTACCAACGCTGTAAATAAACTCCTTAATTTCATTTGTCACATGCGGTATTACCTGAACAGTGCTACCCAGGTATTCACCCCTGCGTTCCTTGCTGAGAACATTTGAATAAACCTTTCCTGTCGTCAGGTTTGAATATTTATTTAGATCTTCATCAATGAACCTTTCATAGTGTCCGAGATCCAGGTCAGTTTCCGCTCCATCCTCTGTTACATATACCTCTCCATGCTGATATGGACTCATCGTACCGGGGTCGACATTTATATATGGATCCAGCTTCTGTGCCGCCACTTTCAGGCCTCTTGTCTTTAGCAACCTGCCGAGCGACGCCGCAGTAATGCCCTTCCCCAATCCGGAAACAACACCGCCTGTTACAAAAATATACTTAGTCATAATACCTCCTTATACATCTATTATTCTTAACAGCACATAACCGCATACTAAACTAATAGAATGCGGTCTATGTTTTCTTTTATCAAAAAAGTTTTAGAAAGCCTTCTCCAGGCTGATCTTACTTAGTTCTGCACATACAGTTGTTTGTATGGATTATGGGTGTCCGGTGCCAGTACATGAAACTCTTTGTCTGTTATTGTTTCATAAGGGACATCAAAGAGCTGTGAAAATTCAGCCAGATATTTCCCGATCATCTCCATGTCAGAGCTGTCAGCTTTTTTGCTACTCACCTGTCTTGGCAGTCTGAGGCCTTTAATATCGCCCCTCAGATATATTTTCCCTCCATGCATGCCGGTTCCGCAGAAGTTACCTGCCACCGGTCCATTCCTGTCAAAGCCGAGTACTATAATAATGCCACCCGCCTGGTATTCGCCCAGAAAGCTTCCACAGCTGCCTCCAATTACCATGACCGGCAGTTTTCCGGCATATGCCTTCATGTGGATACCTGCTCGGTAGCCCGCATTTCCCCTGATATATATTTCGCCTCCGCGCATAGCATAGCCGGCAGCATCTCCTGCATTTCCGTATACCACTATTCTGCCGTCATTCATAGTATCCCCGGCAGCATCCTGCGCATTCCCTCTTACAGTGATATCAGCGCCATCCAGATATGCGCCAAGCGCATTTCCCGGGGTACCGTTTATGAGGATTTTCACCTTATCCATACCGCTTGCAATAAACCTCTGACCGATACAATCATTGATAGTGACATCACTGCCGCTTTTTCTAATTTCCTCATTCAACGAACGATGGTCCATGCCTGCAGCGTTTATTATCATCTCAAACCACTCCTCCCAGCTTCTGCAGCCTGTATTTTCTCGAAAAAGCCATAAGTGACGGCTTCTCACAAATAAGCTCAAAATCTATATCATAGAGAGGCACCTTGTTCTGTATCAACGATGTATATATTCCTGCCTTTTCTACATCGCCAACAAGTATATATCCCTTCAGCAGACCTTCTGCGTAAAAAAGCTTTTTATATGACCCGTCCGCATTTTTCTCGTAGCTATCTCCCGTGTAGCTTCCTGCAGTGATGATGTGGAGTCCGAAAAAGCTGATGGCATTCATTGGGATAGCTCGGTCGAATCTTTTTTCTCCGCCTGCCATGTTTATTCCGGCACATTCTCCCTGCCTGTACGCATTCGGAAGCAATGCAAGCACCCGTCTCTGGCCGCATGATATATCAAAGCTCTCAGTACAGTCTCCCGCCGCAAATATGCCATCTATATCAGTCCTCATAAATTCATCCGTTACTATCCCGCGGCTGGTTTCACCACCTATATCACGTATGAGTGAAGTATTAGGCCGCACCCCGACAGCAAGCACCAGAATATCAAAATCCACACTGCTGCCGCTACTGAGGTATGCAGTCATTGCGTCAAAACGGCTGACACTTTGCCCTAGTATGAAGGATATATTGTTATTTTCAATATGTTTTTGCACCATCGCTGCAGAAGAATCATCCAATATACTGGAGAGTATTCTATTGCTCAGGTCGACTATAGTAATGTTTTTCACACAACGTGCAATACCCTCGGCACATTTTAACCCTATTAGCCCGGCACCGATGATCAAAACACGCTTATCCTGACCCAGCACATCTTTGAGAGCAACAGCATCATCAAGTGACATAAAGCTGTATTTGCTACCTACGCTATCCAAACCTTCGAAATTTGGTATCAACGGAGTTGAGCCGGTTGCCGTGAGAAGTCTGTCATACGGTATCTGTGTACCGTCTTCAAGAAGTACTGTTTTGCTTTCCTTGCTGATGCCGGTGACATTACTGCCGAGTATTGTCCGACAATTATTTTTCTCATAAAAATCCAACGGACGGTATCTCATACGTTCAACATCTGTTTTCCCCTGTAGGAGATAGGATATGAGCGGTCTTGAATAGGTGTGGTATTTCTCGCTTGATATTACCGTTATTTCACCGGTCTGATCCATCTGCCTTATACCTTCGATAGCACCGACAGCAGCAGTACTGTTTCCTATGATCACATATCTCATTGTCATCTACCTCTCTTCATACACTATAGCCCCATTGGGACATCCCGCCACACACGCAGGAACTCCGGCATGGTTTTTGACACACAGCTCACACTTTTGCACGGCTCCGTTATCCGATGGAGAAATAGCCCCATATGGGCAGGACAGGATACATGTATAACAACTGACGCATCTGTCCTCATCCACCATTATTATACCGTCCTTTATCGAAAGCGCGCCCGTGATACAGCCCTTAACGCAAAGCGGTTCATCGCAGTGCCTGCAGGAAACTGCAAAACATATGTCGTTGTTTTCCTCTATCCTGATCCTCGGGCGTATCTCCAGGTTTCTCAGTGCCAGAGCCATGTTCCTTTCTCCGGTATTGGCAAAAGCACAGTTATATTCACAAAGTCTGCATCCAAGACACCATTTTTCATTGACATAAACTCTTTTCATAAATCTCACTCCCCTGCGTGTGATATGCCGAGTATCCCGAGTTCCTTTTCATTGAGCCCAGTTCCTCTAAGCATCAGCCTGTTGCCCTTCAGCGCCTCGATGGAATTGATCCCCATGCCGCCCATAAGCTCTTTGATCTCATGGTCCCATGCAGTCAGCAGATTCACAAGGCGCTTGCAGCCCATATCGGGATTGAGCCGTTTTACAAGCTCGGGCCGCTGTGTTGCAATGCCCCAGTTACATTTTCCCATCTGACAGCTGCGGCAAAGATGACAACCCAATGCAAGCAGTGCACCTGTAGCTATATAAACCGCATCCGCGCCTAACGCAATAGCCTTGACCACATCGGCGCTGTTTCTTATGCTGCCTCCGGCAACAAGAGAGACATTGTTTCTGATCCCTTCATCGCGAAGACGTGAATCAACACTTGCCAAAGCCAGTTCGATAGGTATGCCTACATTATCACGTATCCTTGTTGGCGCAGCGCCGGTTCCTCCTCTGAAACCGTCAATTGCGATTATATCCGCGCCGCTTCGTGCTATACCGCTTGCGATAGCGGCTATATTATGGACAGCCGCCACCTTTACAATAACTGGCTTTTTATATTGTGTGGCTTCCTTCAGTGAAAATACAAGCTGTCTCAGATCCTCTATAGAGTAAATATCGTGGTGAGGAGCAGGTGAAATGGCATCCGAGCCCTCAGGTATCATTCTCGTTTTGGAAATATCTCCGACGATTTTTTCTCCGGGCAGATGACCACCTATACCCGGCTTTGCGCCCTGCCCCATTTTTATTTCAATTGCCGCCCCTGCTTCAAGGTATTGTCTGTGAACTCCGAAGCGTCCGGACGCAACCTGCACTATTGTATTCTTCCCGTATTTGTAGAAGTCTTCGTGAAGCCCGCCTTCTCCCGTATTGTAAAAAATGCCAAGCTCGCTCGCTGCCCTGGCGAGGCTTTCATGCGCATTGTAGCTTATCGAGCCGTAGGACATAGCCGAAAACATAACAGGCATTGAAAGCTCCAGCTGCGGTGTCAGGTTGCATTTGAGGCTTCCGTCCGGATTACGTTCTATCCTTTCCGGCTTTTTACCAAGGAACACTTTTGTCTCCATAGGTTCACGAAGCGGATCTATAGACGGATTAGTAACCTGGGACGCATTTATCAGTATTTTATCCCAATAAACCGGGTATTTTTCAGGATTCCCCATGGATGAAAGAAGTACACCACCGCTTCCCGCCTGCTTGTATATCTCCTTTATCGCCGACTGGTTCCAATTTGCGTTTTCCTTGAAGCAATGGTCACTTTTCACTATTTTCAAAGCCCTTGTCGGGCAGAGCGAAACACATCTGTGGCAGTTAACACATTTTGATTCATCGCTGAGCATAAAATTTCCGTTCTCCACATAAGAGTGAACTTCATTTGCACACTGCCTTTCACATACCCTACAGCGTATACAGCGGCTGTCGTTTCTTACAATTTCATAATCAGGATACATATAATCTACCGGCATTGCTCAGCACCTCCATCCAATGTCACTATAACAGGCTCTCCTCCCGCAGGCGACCATATCCTTTCCAACTCCGGTTCCATAATCCTTATGGCACATTCCTCACTTGCGGCGTATACCATGTCGCCCTTTTCGGCTATGACCATGGAACGCAGCTTCAAGCGGTCATTCAGCGCCATCATCCCTCCGCTGAAGCCAAGCAGGATCGAAAATGGCCCGGTGATGAGAAGGCTCGAAAAGGCATTTCTTAGATACGTCAGCCTCTCTCTTTCCGCCGGCGGCTTGCTCTTGATAGTGCTCCAGAACGGTGCCGCAATTATGTTTGCAACTTCTGTCAAGGTCAGCTTCTGTTTTCTTACCAAATAGTCAATTATATAAGTTATAACCTCTGTATCTGTTAAAAGCGTACATTTGTAGCCATACATTTCTATAAAGCGACGGTTTGCATCATAGGAGGATATCTCTCCGTTATGCACTATGGAATAATCCAGCATCGAAAACGGATGGGCTCCCCCCCACCAGCCCGGAGTATTGGTAGGGTATCTGCCATGTGCAGTCCATGAGTAGCCCTCATATTCGTCAAGACGGTAAAAGACTCCAACGTCCTCAGGAAACCCAACGGCTTTGAACGAGCCCATGTTCTTTCCACTGGAGAAGACATATGAGCCCTTGAAGGTTGTGTTGATTCTGATCACAGCACGCACGACATATTCATCCTCATCGAGCTGGCTGTCGATCAGTTTATTATGGTGTGGCGTCACAAAATACCTCCATATGAGCGGCTCATCAGTGATCTTTTTAGTCTTCCGTATCGGTATCCTTGACAGGTTGATTACTTCAAATGCCTTGTCAATATACTTCTCACACTCTTCCTTTGCGGCTGTATTATTGTAAAAAACATGAAGCGCATACAGATCCTTGTACTGCGGATATATCCCGTAACCGGCAAATCCGCCTCCAAGTCCGTTTGACCTGTCATGCATGACTGTCATCGCTTTTATTATCCTCTCACCTGAGATGCTTTTCCCCGATCTGGAAAACAGGCCTGCAATGGCACATCCCGACGGTATCCTTATCTGTCCTTCTTTTTGAATCAAATCTTCATTTATCATCACGGGATCCGTCCTTTCCTGTACATTTTGTCTTATAAAATGACAATGACGCTCAATATGCAAATTATTGCTCTGCAAAATGAACGTCATTGTTCATTACTTACTATAAAACAAACGAAGTCATGTGTCAATGTGTTTTGCAACTTTTATAAATATTTCATGCAAATTAACCATTTTATAAAGTGATTCATGGCCTGTGCTTCGATTGTTTTGCATGAGTAGTTGTGAAGTCCTGCATATTTTAAAAAAACTATTGACAGCCAATTTTTTAGTGATATATAATATCGTTATAAACGGCAAAGGTGCCGCGCAGATTTTTTCTGCAGCACCTTTGCCGTTTTTTATTTTTTATCAGAATTGAAAGGAGCAAATAATTATGAAAACAGTTCCGGAGTATTTTGGAAGTCTTGTATTTGATGAGAGCGTAATGAGGTCAAAACTGCCAAAAGAGATCTACAAGTCAATCAGAAAAACTATCCACGATGGTGAGACCCTTGATATAGAAGTAGCCAATGTGGTTGCAAACGCGATGAAGGATTGGGCCGTCGAAAAAGGGGCAACACACTTCACCCACTGGTTCCAGCCTATGACCGGTATAACAGCCGAAAAGCACGACAGCTTTATCTCTCCTGCCGAATACGGCAGGGTGATAATGGAGTTTTCAGGCAAAGAGCTTGTCAAGGGAGAACCTGATGCATCCAGCTTCCCGTCCGGCGGGCTGCGTTCCACCTTCGAAGCGCGCGGATATACGGCATGGGATCCTACATCATGTGCATTTATAAAAGATAATACACTTTGCATACCTACAGCCTTCTGTTCATACGGTGGAGAAGCACTGGATCAGAAGACACCTCTGCTGCGTTCAATGCAAGCGATCAACAAGCAGGCTCTCAGAGTCCTGAAGCTTTTCGGGAAAAGCGATGTAACTTCTGTCAAGACAACCGTGGGACCGGAGCAGGAATATTTCCTTGTTGAAAAAGAACTGTTTGATAAACGAAAAGACCTTATCTATACCGGGCGCACACTGTTTGGCTCCAAACCTCCGAAGGGACAGGAGCTCGAGGATCACTATTTTGGTACGATCAAGCCACGTGTAGCTGCTTTTATGGAAGAGCTGGATGAAGAGCTGTGGAAACTTGGAATATTTGCAAAAACAGAGCATAATGAAGTTGCTCCTGCGCAGCATGAGCTTGCGCCGATCTTCACAACTACCAACATCGCAACGGACCATAATCAGCTGACCATGGAAATGATGCAGAAGGTTGCAAAAAGGCATGGGCTCGTCTGTCTACTCCATGAAAAACCGTTTGCCGGTGTCAATGGCAGCGGCAAGCACAATAACTGGTCCATTTCCACCAACACAGGCATCAATCTCCTTGAGCCGGGTGAAACTCCTCATGAGAATGCCCAGTTCCTTCTGTTTCTGTGCGCGGTAATCAAATCCGTTGACGATTACCAGGATCTGCTGAGGATCTCAGTTGCAAGTGCAGGAAACGACCACCGTCTAGGAGCCAATGAAGCACCACCTGCTGTTGTATCCATATTTGTAGGTAATGATCTTAATGAACTGCTGGAATCCATCGATAACGGCAAGGCCTATGGCGCAAGGGAAAAAGAGCAGATCAAGATAGGTGTCCATGTACTGCCGAGATTCCCGAAGGATACTACTGACAGGAACAGGACCTCTCCATTTGCATTCACCGGAAACAAATTCGAGTTCCGCATGCCCGGCTCATCATGCTCCATAGCATTGGCAAATACAGTCTTGAACACCGCAGTTGCCGATTCGTTGAGACAATTTGCAGATATCCTCGAAGGAGTTGAGGATTTCAATAATGCCCTTGATGAACTTATAAAGAAGACTATACACGAGCATAAACGCATTATTTTTAACGGGAACGGCTATGATGATGCCTGGATAAGTGAAGCTGTAAAAGAAAGAGGGCTGCTTAATCTAAAAGCTACACCTGACTGTCTGCCATATTTCCTGCATGATAAGAATATCAAGCTGTTCACAAAACACAAGGTATTCTCAGAGGTGGAGATGCATTCAAGGTACGAGATCATGTTGGAGAATTACTGCAAAACATTGAATATCGAGGCATTGGCTATGATCGAAGTGGCACGCAGAGATATACTGCCTGCAGTGCTGAGCTATATGAAGGAGCTTGGAGATACCGCAACATCAAAAAAGAGCCTGAACGTAAATATTGAATGCGGTTATGAAGAAAAAGCCATCACAAAACTGTCGTCACTGGCATCTGCAATTTACAACAGCACAGATACCCTTGAAAATATACTGGATATGCTGAAAGAGACATCTAACATCTTGAAATTAGCTTCAGAGTATAAGGACAAGGTCATTGCTGAAATGTACAGACTGCGTGCTGCAGCTGATCAGGCCGAATGCCTTACCGCTCAGAAATACTGGCCGTACCCGACATACGGCGAGTTGCTCTTTGGGGTACGTTGATAGTGAAAACAGCGGGGTCAGGCTTGAATAATTCCCTTATTTGGATAAAATCAAATAAGGGAATTATTCAAGCCTGACCCCGCTGTTTTTTATTCTATTGTCTTGTCAATGGCAAAACGTAATATTTTCTTTGAAGTATTCTTCTGGAATTCCTCATTACGTATCTTGACCATCTTTATTGCCTTATATGAAACCATCTGGCTGTTTATGCTTCTGATTTCGTCTTCGAAGTACTCTTGAGCATTCTTTATATCTTTTTCCTTAAGAGCTTCAAAGTCAGGGAAAATCTCAGCTACTATAACTTCCTTGTTTGGGAGCAATTCGCTTTCACCGGCGTAGACAATGCACTCGTTGACTCCGTATACTTTCGAGATCTCCATTTCCAGCTCTTCAGGATATACATTCTTTCCATTGCTAAGTATTATTACATTTTTCAGCCTGCCGGTAATATATATCCAGCCTTCTTCATCAAGTCTGCCAAAATCGCCGGTCTTGAAATACCCATCTTCATCAAAAGCTGCTTCTGTAGCAGCCGGATCCTTGTAATACCCGAGCATGACATTGGGACCCTTGACACATATTTCGCCTTCGCCATTTCCGTCAGGATTTTTAATTTTTACTGATTCTCCTATGATCGGACAGCCAACACTACCCTTTTTCTGATACTTATTTCTGTTGCAGGATATCAATGGTGCACATTCAGTAATGCCATAACCGTTCAGTATTGTTATGCCTATGGCATCAAAGGTATCTATTATATCCTGGTTCAGATTGGCGCCCCCGCATATGATCATTTCCAGCTTTCCTCCATAGCCGTCTATAACGTCCTTGAAGAATTTCTTTCGCATGTCTATTCCCAATTTTCTCATTGAATTGCTGGTTTTTATTGCGCGACGCAATGTCTCTGCCTTTCCCGCCTTTTCTGCCGTAGACCACATTTTTTTGTAGAGCGCCTCGACAAAAAGCGGTACCAATATCAGATGCGATGGCTGCTGTTCCTTGATTTCCTCAGCAATATACTTGAGACCACTGGAAATATAGATTTCAGAGCCCTGCGAAAAATGTCCTACAAAATTAACTGTCGAACCAAAGGTATGATGAGGCGGCAGTACATTCATAGTCTTCGGAGTTATCGCGAAGTTGTACATACCCTGGGTCATGTCGGATACTATATTCTTCTGAGACAGCATAACTCCCTTGCCTTTGCCTGTGGTGCCGGAAGTGAATACGATCGAGGCAAGCCTGTCACGGTCTATTTTATAGTTATAATATGAATTATCTCCATTTTTGAAGCGTTCTCTGCCGCTGGCGACTATGTCAAAAAGATCAACAGCACCTTCCACCTTAGACTTGCTCATACTTATATAAGTTTTAACTTTTGGCAGCTTATCTTTTATTTCCAGTATTTTATCTTCAACGACCTTGCTGTACATGACAAATTCGCAGTCGGCAAAATTGATCAGTCCTTCCATCTCATCGACAGGAAAGTCTTTATCTATCGGTACAACTACAGCCCCTATAGACATAAGGCTGAAATATGAACAAATCCATTTGTAGGAGCTCTCCCCTATCAGCGCAACATGTTTATCACTCAAGCCCATATGGATCAGTTCCGTCCCCATATGGCGTATGTAATCTCTTGCTTCCGTATAGGTCACTTTGACTGTCTCTTTATCTTTGGGATTCTTTTTGTAAGAGATTGCAATCCTGTCGGGATACTTCTTTGCAGCATTTTCCGTCATGATTCGAAAATCTTCAAAGACAGTTGTTTCGTATAGTGGATAATTTGAGTTTGCCATTATGAACGCTCCCTTCTTTCAGATTAAATAAAAACAAATAATAGGGGTGAAATAAAGCTTATATATTCTTCTGATATTAGTATTTATCATTGAAATTCTTATATTATTAATATTAACGCTTATTTCAAGTAATATCAATACAAATAGACCTTTACCAAGTAAAAGTAATTTTTTGAGCTATGAATGTTATATACAAAATAACATAATTTATCCATTTATGCAACAATAGACTTAATACTCAATAATTATAACATAATTTTCTTAAAATAGTAAAGGTGCCTGGCACCTTTCTACACAGATAGAAATCGGAGCGCATCGTCCCTTGGTATCGGTCTGCTATAAAAATACCCCTGGACATTATCACAATTTAATTCTTTAAGCAACTCCACTTGATTCTCCTGCTCCACACCTTCGGCTACAATATCGACACCAAGCTTGTGTGAAAGCCTGATAATTCCTTCCGTCATGATACGGCTCCTGTCATCCCTTAACAAATCGTCAATGAACAGTTTATCGATTTTTACAGTATTTATTGGTAACGTCCTCAGATGGTTCAGGGAAGAAAATCCCATTCCAAAGTCGTCAAGCGATATACGAATTCCCTTCCTTCTGAGGATGTCAATTTTCTCTGCCACTGTTCTGAAGGATTCCAGCAGCGCCGTTTCGGTAATCTCGATACCTAGCATATCCGGCTCGATTTCAGTTTCACGGATGATCCTTTGAACGGTCTCCAAGAAATCCAATTGCATTATTTCAAGGGGCGAAATATTGACCGATACATACTTTCGCTTATCAGTAATTTCTTTATTCAATTCTTTAGAGAATAGACATGCCTCACGCAGAACCCACCTGCCGAGTTGGATTATGATCCCGGTTTCTTCTGCGAGCGGTATGAACCGTACAGGACTTACCATGCCAAAAATAGGACTGTTCCAGCGAACCAGAGCTTCGAAGCCGACGACACTGTTCTCAAGGATATTGACCTGTGGCTGATAGAAGAGAGTCACTTCTCTATTTTCAACAGCCTTTCGCAGATGGCTCATCATCATAATTTTCTCAGAAGACTCTATCTCGAGCCTGTTCTCAAAGAAACACCAGCCATCCTTACCCCTTTCTTTAGCATTATACATGGCTATGTCAGCATTCTTTAAAAGCTTTTCTACACTCCTTCCGTCTTCTGGATACACGGTAATTCCCATGCTTATCGTAAGATGGATCATTCTTCCGTTTACCTCATAAGGAGTTGAAAAGGCTTCAGATATTACTTTTGCCTTACGATTGATCTCCTCCCTGTCATAACTGCCATACAAAACAATGACAAATTCGTCTCCTCCCACCCTGCTGATGAACCAGTTATCACTATCGGCAAGTAACCGGAGCCTGTCGCCCGTTTCCCGCAGGATGTCATCACCGGCATTGTGCCCTAGCAAATCATTGATATATTTGAAATTATCAGTATCAATGAAAAATAGTACTCCATGTATCGCCCCATCCTTGTTTGCCTTAAGCTTTGCCTCTAATTTCTCGATGAGCGCTCTTCTGTTGGGAAGCCTGGTCAAGCTGTCGGTATATGCCATATCCAGGATCTTATGTTCGTACTCCTTGACTTGTGTAATGTCAAGAATAGAGCCTACAAGCCCCATTTCTTGTCCATTTTTATACATGAACCTGGCCGACTTGACTCTCACCCATATATAGCGTCCATTCTTGTGCCTCATTCGGTATTCTATAACAAACTGGTTTACCCTTCCTGAAATCAGGTTCTGTTCGTATTCTTCCACCATAATCGCATCATCCGGGTGCAGTAATTTCAAACGGTTTTCTTCAAACTCATTAGCTTCATGTATTTTATATCCGAACATTTCAAGAAGCCTTTCAGAATACTTTAATTTGTTGCCTTCATAGTCACTTCTCCAAAGAACTTCGTTTCCCACGTTGAAAAGTGTCTCAAATTCCTCTTCAGACTTGGCAATCCGCTCATAGGCATCTTGGATTTCCTCATTCTGAGCTCGTAATTCCTCCTCTGAAGCAGCCAGCTGTTCATAGGCATCCTGTAACTCCCTTTTCTGTTGTGTCAGGCCTTTGTTGGCTACATTCAGGTCACTGTTTACCTTTTCGAGATCCCGTGTCTTTTTTTCTATTTCAAGCTCCGTCTTGAGTATCAAGCCAACACTGAAAGAAATAAGCAAGAAGAATATCGCCTTGTGCAAACCTGAATCGATAAGGCTGATCTTCATCCCCGACAAATTCAGGATCAGGTATTTCCATATCACTGCCTGCATCGAAAGAATGCTTCCAAAAATCAGGTTAAGAATCTGCCACATCTTCTCTTTACCATTATGCTGTCTGCCTAGAAGCCACAGAACATAGCCTGTCAATGTGCATGATACTAAAGCTAAAACTAATACTTGTACTGCAAAGCTTGTCCCATATATAACAATCGAGCAGATCACAATCATGATCAATGCTATACCGGCCGTAATGATCCCGAAGAAGGTCGAGATAATTCCTATCATAACCAGCTTCGCATCAATAAGGTCACTGTTCCGGAGATAAAGGTTTATCCAAATCAGTAGACAGGAAATAATTCCGAAATAAAACCCGAGCAGGATTTGAACTGTTCTTGGATTTAACCTTCTCGTCCACTTCTTGATCAGGAAAGACATATAGAAGATTGACAGTAGAGTTGCTATTGTTTGGATAGTCCTGAATAATATACTTTCATAAACAATCTCTGTGCCCATACATGCCCCCTATTATGATAATATGTAATTATATTTACCCTATTTCTGTCACCAAACACACACAATTCAAAATAAAGAGTATAAGGGTGCCAGGCACAACAGATAGACACTTATTGCTTTGATAAGTGTCTATCTGTTGTGTCTGGCACCCTTATACTCTACTTGGAGCTGGTGGACGGAATCGAACCCCCGACCTGCTGATTACAAGTCAGCTGCTCTACCTGCTGAGCTACACCAGCGTATGATGCTGCAAAATGCAACCTTTCTCTTGTTCCGCGCCCTCTCAGGTTCTCGTCCCTTAATGGCACTTGGAAAATTGGCGACCCGGAAGGGGCTCGAACCCTCGACCTCTAGCGTGACAGGCTAGCGTTCTAACCAACTGAACTACCGGGCCATGTCGCCAACAATACATCTGCAAACTTGCATCATAGATTATGCCGCTTGAGCGGATAATCAATGATTTTTGCTGAAGCAAAAATTTACATCTATCAGTTATACTGCCTTTGGCAGATAACTATTGGTGACCCATAGGGGACTCGAACCCCTGTTACCGCCGTGAAAGGGCGGTGTCTTAGACCGCTTGACCAATGGGCCATATTTCTTCGGCGCTAAAGCCGACAAAGTATATTCTATAGGCGGAAGGCTAAAAAGTCAAGCAAAAAAATATAACTTCACGGCGAAATCACGAACCCATATTTCCCCTAGTCCCTCACTTGAGAGATTTTTTAAATGTCCTTTCGGATATATTCATTTTTTATCAACATATTGGCTGCTCGTCTGAAGCAAGCAGCCTACCTATATTAGTCAAGCTGAGGGTTAGCCCGGCCTTTGTGCAAAGGTGAGTGATACTGCTATTTAGTACGTGAATAGCAGCTTTATGACAACCATTTATAGCAGAAGGGTGGCCCCTAGTTCAAATTTTGAACAGTTTTTTACAAACTCTAGAGTAGGCATTAGGAATAATATAGGTTTGCGTTTTTGCATTCTGGGCTGATTATTATGTAATTCTTCCCAGCAAGTGCTTCATCGTGCCTCATTACAGCACCGGCAAATCCAGCATTAACAGCATCTCCGGCAATATGACAAGTCAGTGCCGATATAGCTTGAATAATGCCTGGCATTATTTACTTGCATAAAGAGAGCGTGGTCTATGATATGATTTATGTAAACTTTATCGTCTCAACTACCAACAGGAGGAAAACAAGCATGGTACATAAAAAACTAATTGCAGGTATCCTTTCTCTAGGGGTAATGTTAGGAAGTTCGGTCACTGTATTTACACAAAGTGCAAACTACACTGTCCAATCAGGTGATACCTTCTATCTGATAAGTCAAAGATTCGGAATTTCAGTCACCGACCTGATGAAAGCAAACAATGCAACTATAGCCACAATTTTGTACCCCGGTAATGTGATCTCAATTCCTTCAGCCGTCACCAATACTATCCACACTGTCTCAGCAGACGATACATATTGGACAATAAGCCAAAAATATGGGGTAAGCTTCTCTGAACTGCTGAAAGCAAACAATGCGACTGACAGCTCTTGGCTTAATATCGGTGACAAGGTCATTATCCCGTCCACAACTGCCACTCCCATAACATCAAATTCATTTACCCACACTGTTCAGGCAGGAGATACCTTCTATTTGCTGAGCAAGAAATATAATGTAAGCATAACTGAACTTATCAAGCTCAATAATGCAACATCTACAACGGTACTTTATGTGGGCCAAAAGCTTCAGATCCCAGAAACACAACCGCAGCCGACTTTACCATCAATACCCGAGGTTCCATTACCCAACCCTGAACCGGCTCCGCAGCCTGATATACAGCCAACCTCTCCTGAAGACCAATCCAAACCTTATGTAACATACACCAGTTATACTGTGAAAGCAGGCGACACTTTATGGTCAATAGCTGATAATGCTGGAATTCAAATGGCTGAGCTTATCAAGGAAAACAACATGACAGAGTCGACCTGGCTTACAATAGGTCAGATAATAAAGATACCAGTACACCATGTACCAATTAAGCCTACACCGGGCGACGAATACGGAGAATACCTCGACTGGTGGACTGAGGCACAATATGTCGTATCCATACAAAGTGTTTTTGAGATAGTTGACTTTTATACAGGAAAATCTTTTACAGTAAAGCGTACAACAGGAAGCGGCCATGCTGATGTAGAAACACTTACCGCTGCCGATTCACAGATAATGAAGGAGATATGGGGCGGTACCTATGGTTGGGACAGGCGCCCCGTGATTGTAAAAATAAATGGCAGGAAAATAGCTGCAAGCATGTCCAGTCTCCCCCACGCCGGTGACGAAAACTCTCCCGGAGGTATCAACGTCTCATGGAGAAGTGATAATTATGGCGCCGGATACAATCTTGACTGGGTCAAAGGCAATGGCATCAGCGGTGTAGTCGATCTGCATTTTGTAAACAGCATTCGTCACAAGGATGGACTGATAGACACTGACCACCGAGATAAAATAAAAATAGCTGCAGGCATAGAATAAAATACTGCAAGTACCCACAGAAAAACACAATATAAAAGGAAACAGCTGCAGATCAGCTGTTTCCTTTTATATTGCCGCCGTAGAGGCTACCTTTTTATCCTGACATCTTTTACAAACCTTCAGAGTTTTCCCATCGTCTGCAACCAGATCATACAGTATCTTGATCCTTGTATTTTTACATACCGGGCAGGTCCCTCTGCCATGTGTCGGCAATTTCCACAACGTTTTGCCCCTATGTGTCTTTGAAGCCATAAAATTCATCCTTTCCTATAGCATTTACAAACAACCATAAATCAACTTTAGCACAGGCCTGCAGGCATTTCCATATCACAAACAGTTATGTACAGAACTTGAGCAGCTGTTCTTTTCCTGACTGATGATCCTTCTTACGCTTTGCTCGGAAAGAAAGAATTCGCCGCATATGGCCTCGACCTTAACACCAGCAGAATACTTTTCATAAATGCTTGTGTTACGCTCCTTCAGGCTGTTCCTGGCGCCGCTCTTCTCTCCCCATGCCTTTTGGCTTCCATCCCTGCGGGGTATATATATGTATTCACCATCAATATATATCTGTATCAGCTTAATTACCTCTTCAGGCAGAACATTCTGCGCTTTGACATATCTCATTTCTTTGCTCCTCCAAATTTATTTTGGTTTGAAGCAAAGACCACATTGGAAAATTCCAATAAAAAAACTGCAGTAAAGGCAGTGCCTGCTGCAGTCTTGTTTTATAAACAATCCCTATCCTGTAACTCGCAATAACTGTGCTGCAAAAAAACAACCCAAAACCAATGTGTACCGCAATCCAGCCACAACTCTAAAAGGTCACAACTCTAAAAGGTTACAACTCTCAAAGGCCTCGGCTCTTATAGGCCACAATCTCAAGGATCTATATCTTACGATGCACTACCTTAAGAGCATGAGCATTACAACCTTCAGGCTTCGACAAAATAAGTACGTGGATATCATAGAAATCATGATATGTACATACACCGGTTTTACAGGTTATCCAATTCCAGCATCAGCTACTTCAAATCCAGGCTCCGAGCAAAGCATCGCCGACAATAGTTTGTGGTCTTTGCGCGGAGCATATTTTTCGGTCATACGCTTGAAGCGAGTTCATAAGAGTCAATCCTTTCGAAAATTTCTAAAACAATCAAATAAATCTTACTACTATAGGTATTTTTAATCAATGATAAGAAATTTTTATAATCATTTTTTCTACAATGCCAGCATAATGTCCGGGTATTGCCTATCTTCCATTTCACATTATCCAAATATAGAATCGGCCCGCTCTATATTTGAAATAACATCAACACCAAAGGGACATATCTCCATACAAGATTCAGTTTTAAGTCTGGAGAGCAGATCATTGACATACTCCTCACAAATAGCTTTATCCCTGGTTTTCAGTTACTGGCCGTCTTTCTCAACAGACCCATATGCCGAACATTTTTTCTATGTCAAGTTGCTTCTGGTTATTTATCCTCCTCCAATACGGCTTATGCCAATACAGCCTCCATAATGGCATTTTGGCTGTGCAGCAGATATTCCTTAGCTTTGTAGTTCAAACAGAAATCAGACTTCATTGCATCGTTCGAAACCTCCTGTCCTCTTGTAACAGGCGGGCATGGCAGAAACAAGGATTTATCATTGAGGTTTGACAAAAGCTTGCCGGTAATTTGATAAGGAAGAAACTGTTCACTGATTCTTTTTGCCGATTCCGCATCCTGCGCTTTTGGCCAGCAGTCAGTATAGATCAAGTCAGCTTTCGCTATCAGAGGCTCAAGTTCGGTACTTGTTCCAATAGCCCCCATGCCATTGGCATAAATGCTTTCGACCACCCTGGAATCAGCCAGATATTCAGCAGGAGCAACCTGTGTCACCTTTATGTTGAATCTCGCGGCAGCCTCGAACCAGCTCATGCAAAGATTGGTGACCTCTCCTGCAAAAACAACATTTAATCCATCAAGAGAACCCCTATATTTTCGGATAAACTGCAGATCACCCATTATTTCGCATGGGTGGCTGTAATTTGTTCTGGCGTTGATAACCGGTATCGAAATGTTGTTTGCCAGATAGACGATATCTTCATGGCTTTTTGCCCGAACCACCAGCAGGTCGTACCAATTTTCAAGATAATGGCCAATATCCTCAAGCGGCTCATTCACGCCCAATTCGCCTGGTATGTAGGAGACCGATGCCCCCATTGCCCCTGCTCCGATTTCAAATGCAAGCCTGTTGCGAAAACCGTTACCGTAAAACCACAGACCTACCTGTTTGTTCAGCAGGTTCTTCGGCATCGAATGCTTGCTCCATGCATCTGCAAGGAAGTCTGCTCTGTCCAGCAAATCATTCAATTCTTCATGTGAGTAGTCCAGCAGTGAAATAAAATGTTTCATAAATGCCTCCCCCTTTGATCGCTATAATTAATGCTCTTACTCATTATCATCTTCTAAGCTTTGTTCTTCCTTCCAGTAACTTGCTCCATTTCTTGTTCGCGAAAGAAATTTATGGTCTACGAGCTCTCTCCTGAGAAGAAAGTAGTCCCCAAATGTATGCCAATCGTTAATAATGCTGTTTACCGCTTTCTCGTTATAGACCCGCCCGCATTCAAACTTGGTTGCTAGGTATGCCAGAATGTCCAGTTTCTTTTGCCCTTTCGACGGCCATGCCTTTATTCTGTTTTCGTTATCTAAAAATTTTGAAATATCATCATTCATATTAACCAGTACTCCTTACAATCATTTGTCCGACCCATAAATCCATATTCGATCATATAGCGACGAATTGTAGCAAAATCCTCATAAATCTTAATAATTACATCGTTTATCTCTTTTTCAGAGTATTTTCGATCTCTTTCAAACTGTTCAGCTATTTTCTTGAGAATAATAATCTTATTTTTCTCCTTTGACGAAAATGTTTTCAATTTAAGAGGCTCCAGAGAAGAAAACATGTTTGACAATACCTTTTCCTCTTCGGTTTTTGTAATGAAATATCTGTCATCGACCATTTTCGCGCCTCGATGGACATCAAGAAGCTCTTCATTTATACTGGTCTGTGTTTTGACTTTTTCAGGCCCCTGCACAGCAAGTTCGTAAATTACCAGAAACAGCTTGGCCTGTTTAGCTTTCTCCCTAAAAACAAACCTCTGATGGCGAATCGTCGCAGCGGCAACTCCTGTTGCTTTTGCAATTTCATTATCGCTCATGCCCGAATACATCATCTTAAGCAGCTCTTTCTGATTTTCAGTTATACCGGTGTATTTTTTATCATAGGAGAACAATATGTCCAACATATCAGGATGGTCTTTCCGATTATGCAGCTTTATCATTTTGCCCGCACTAAAATATCGGCCATTAGCCTCGAACACCTCTCCATTTCCGAACTCTTTGCCGCAGATATTGCAAATGTAGCTATCCTTTTGGCTATCATATGAATAACCATTCCTGATGTCCTCTATTGACATAGCATAAATTTTATCAAGCATTTTTGCACCTCAAAGTATGTTTATTATTTTAATAAACTTATATTAATACCGTTTATTAAAAATGTCAACACGCAGAATGCTAAACTGGAGATAACAGTAACGCTGCTCTATCTGACTATTTGCTATACCGCCACTGCTCCTGAAAAGCAGAGAAGAGGCGCAAACCTTGAAATTTCAACGTTTATCGCCTCTTTCATATTCTTCAACTGTCAAACTCGGGAAATTCTATCAAGCACTTTTGCATCTCAAAATATGCTTATTATTTTTATAAACGTATATTAATACCGTTTATCAAAAATGTCAACACGCAGAGTGCTAAACTGGGGATAACAGTAACACTGCTCTATCTGACTTTTTGCTATATCTCTGCTGCTTTCGATTGGCACTTCTGCCGGCCGCATCTGATTTTTCGCAGCCATATAGCCACTCCCAACATAATCAATAAGCTTATGATTCCCGTTGTAGGTTCCATAATAAATGACACATTAGCTTTTAGTTGGATAATGCCGCTTGTAATCATCAGTGTTGTCACAACCCCATCCTCAATAGCGTGCATCAGCACGCATGGCCATACTGAATTTGTAAGTCTGTATATTTCTCCGAACAAAATCGACCAGATTGTCAAAACAACACAGCCCCATGTCACTAACGTAATCCGCTGAGACATGTTCACCAGATCATCCGGCAGGAAAACCATATAGTATGCACTATGCCACAGATTCCAGACAAGACCTGTTACCAGATAGACCTGCCAATCCTTGCATCTGAAGGCTACAAGCTTTTGCGTAAGATACATCCGCCATGAAAATTCTTCCGAAATATTTTTAAAGAAATTAGCTCCGACAGAGGAACACATAACTGGTAAAAACAAACCCCAGGAAAACTTACTTTTTTCTATCAGACCTGCCATAAATGCAATTGCCAGTAAAATGATCATTATAGCCGGAAAAATTAAAATGGAAAGAGCATACAATTTACCATTCCCTTTGAAATTTGGCTTAATGCTCGAATGCTTCCAATCCTTTTCAATCGTTCGTATAATTATTGACAGAAACAGTGGTGTCACGAGCCACACCAAACTTCCCAATGATTCCACTGCCTGCTCTTGCCCGAGTAAATTATTCAATTGTACTCCAACCCAGCCAATAACAAGAGCCACAATAATAAAAACTATTAAATGTACCTTTTCTCGTTTTTCGTAATTCATCTTTTTTTACCTACTTTCTGATAATATCCAGTATCCAGTCTGCTTCCGGCATTACACTATCCGGTGCATCCGCTTTTCTCTGTGCAATTCCCTGTACCGCACAGCTAAGTGCTATAGATAAGGCAACAGGATCTCCTTCTTTGACAAAACCGGCTTTCTGCGCATTCTTCACCAATGGCACGATATGTTTAGTAATATCCTGTTCCGCTAATCTCGTGTTTATACGCTCCGATACTTCCGGTGTACGCTGTGCCTGGTCCATGAAAATGAACATATTGCAAAAATATGAATTATGTTCAATTCCACTGAAGATACCCCGAATAATTTCTTCCAACACCGACATCGGATCACAATCCTCTTCAGGAATCCACTTGCCCATTTCATTGCAGCCAATTTCAATGAGTGCTTCATATAACGCCAATTTACTGTCAAAGTAATAAAACATCAGACCAGAACTGATACCTGCGATTTTCGATATCTCTCTTGTTGAGGTACCGTAATAGCCTTTACTGATAAATTCGTCAAGTGCAAGCATCAGAAGCTGTTGATAACGTTGTTCATTCTGCTTTTCTCTTAATGACATAGGCCACCTTCAAAATTACGTCACTCCTTTTGCCTTAAAAGTATTAATCACATGCTTATTGAGCACATGCTTAATATATCACGCCAGTTTTTGGAAGTCAATACCATAGTCCACACTCATTCCATCAATAGCTATAACCAGTCTCTATAGATTCAACAGTTCTAATACTTTATAGACTGCGAATGCAGGCCAGACAAATGCTTTTAATATGCCAAGAACCCCGCCCCAAAAAGATGCTGCATTTTGAAGAAAGTAAACTGTCGCGCCTACTATAGTCATAAAATATACCCCACCAAGCATTCCGCCGCCGTTTACATTGTTTTTACCCGAGCTATTATTCTCCATACCATTACCCCCACTGAATTTTTTGCCAAACATCAAAAAATTTCGTCTGATATATTTATATACTTCAAATCAGTAAGAAAGTCTAATTATCCTATGACAAAATATGTACGCAGTTATCCATTTATAACATTTCATGTATAATAACACCTGCAACCATTTGGTTACAGGCACCTCTGAGCCTCACTGAACATAGCTTCTGTAAAGTTAATAAAAAGCCTTCCTGCGTGTTTTTTTTGTTAACCTGCATTCTGTCAAAATGGGAATCAGAACCCCGCCTTAAGTGAACAATTTTTCAGCCAAATGAGCATATTTCTGAGACATTGTTTCGGACTCATCTTTATTTTCAACATCTGCATATCCATATGTTTTCTCAAATACTTTCTTATCCTGAGTAATGACAGATACCCTAACCGCAGCAGTGGCAGCTTGATTTTCATCTACATATTTATCAAGTTCATTCTCAAATTCAGTGATAGTTCTCCCTGATGGCAAGTTACATTCCTCACTCATTAAGCTTCTAGAATCCTCATAGTTGCAGACATACATGTACAAGTCTATTAGCAAAGGCCGGTACAGATCATCTCTATATTCAAAAGATTCTCGGTCATACCGATTATACCCTCACCGCAAACACATATACCCATACTGATATTGAAGAACTCAGAAAAGCAATTAACATGATTTAATCCTTTTTTATTTATTAATTTTGTTAGTTACCTGTTAGTTACCTACTCAAACCTCTCAAAACCTCTCGCATTTTATAGGCATTAAAAAACCGCCTGCCCTTACGGAATAGCGGTCTTTACTGGTGAGCCATCGCGGATTCGAACCGCGGACACCTTGATTAAAAGTCATATACTGGCTTTCTTTATGTTGAACACTTTACATTCAGTGTGTTTGCACCTGTTGCATATGATTTTTATGTAGGTCAGAACCTATGATTATATTGTAGCATACACAAGGAAGGTTATCTACAGACCAAAGAGTATTACAAAACTTACCTTGGTATTGGGTAACTTCCGATTTTAATTAAACTATTAATAGCATTTTTCATAACTTCAAAATCTGTCAAATGAATAAAGTGACCGCTGTTTGGAGCTATTATATGTTCAGCATCACTTGACAAAACAAGGTATCTTTTCATAATATCCTGCCAGAGATATTCAACCTTTTTCGCAGTTTGTTCACCCATATTTCCATAATACTTTAGCTCTTCAATATAAAAATCACTTGAATGTGTTATAAGCCTAATTGGCATATTCTGTAGTGCTGAAGTATCAATGGCTTTAACTACATCCGCAGTCTCTACACCATTATGAGTTGATGCATATTCAGCAAGTGCAGTTTTATAGGTATTTTTCCTACTCGATGCCTTTAGAAGATACTCTGACGCATCATTTAAAAAATTATAATAGTAAAAAGGTGGTGCTTTTTTCAATAAAGGTTTTATGGCAAATCCCAATCCTAGAGATGTTATAATGAGTCCAGCTTTGTATGAAATGGTTTTGTCTACCCCGCTTTTTTTAAATTCCTCTGCTGTTAGCTTTTCTCTAAACATATTGTCAAATGGCGTGGCAGGGTCTAAAAGGAGAAGACCTTTAACTTTGCTTGGGTATGTGTATGCATACTCCACAGCATATAACCCACCTTGTGAATGACCAATTAATATAAAATCTTTTTCTATGCCTACCAAATTGAGTAGTCTATCCAACTCTAAAGCAATATTTCTGGGTGTTCGTTCAAGCGTAGACATAGAACTCAACTTCATAAGAGTCTACAGACATGGGTAAAAGCGGGATTTTACTTTATACAGGTCTTAATGAAATAATTACATAAAATCACTTACCATTTTTGAGCATTTTTCTATAAATAAACCAATTGGAAACATTTTACTCTCAAGCTCTGAAAAATCAAAACCCACTCTGCAAATGGCTCTGGAACATGAAAACGAAGGTTACCCCTATAGAGATATAATTCTTTATAAAATAGATACTATTGGTGAAACTGTTTATTCTTAAGCCGCACAAGAAAAAGAGAAGCGGTTAAGCTTCCCTTAAAATATTTATTCCCTATTTAACTTTTATCTTTGTCGGGCTTTGTAGTTTATTAAACAGATTAAAGCTGTCGGTATTGGACAAGGCTTCAACTCCATAAAGATTTACATATCTGCGGCTCATTTCCAATATACTGTGTCCCAACTGCCTTTGAAGCTGAAAGTTATTACCACCACTCAAGACCCAGTTTCGGGCAAAGGAATGTCGCAATAGATGTACCGATGTCTTGGATATACCCCTGCTTCTATTATAATCAGCAATAGCCTGTGACGCTGAATGTGGCAGAAGCTTCTTCCCGACATTATTACTGAAAAGATAATTACCACCTGAACCCTGCCTATACCTGATATATTCCTTTAGTATGGAAATTAAAGAGGGCGGGAGCGGTAATATCTGTGCCGATTTATTTTTGGTATGAGAGAGCGTTACCACAGCACTTTCAAGGTCTACTTCCTGCATCTTGATGTTAACAACAGAACCAATTCTACAGCCTGTAGCAGTGATGAAATTAATCATTACCCAGTTCCGATACTCTGTAAAATCACAATGCTTTGTATTAGGCTTTTTAAGGAGTATGGACAGTTCCTGCTCTGTATATATCTCCTTAAGCCAATTTAAGAAAGCAGATGTCTAAACCTTAAGCAATTGCAGACTATTCCAAAGAAGGTATATTTAATTTTCATAGGAAAAACGGATAGAGAAATAAATGGACATTGTTAATGAAACAATACAAAATCGAAATATCTATCAAAACAACATCGTAAGTATATAGAATGGAATTGAATTTAAAAGCCGTAGGAATTAAATATCCTGCGGCTTTCAGTTACTTATTTAGTACCAAGTATGGTCATTTTTTACGTGTAACCACTTCGGGCATCCATAAAATTGGTACTTAAACCTTATATATATACCATTGCCCTTGTCTTTACAATATGCAACTGCCAACGGTTGAATTTCTCCCCTGGCTTCAAGTCCCCATCCATTCAAATAGTTAATAAAAAACCTATTGAAGATTTCTGCAGAATAAGCATGCATTTGGTTTAGTTTATTCATGCCGTAAATATTAGCCATGTCAATTCCATAGATTGCTTTTACATCATCTGCCGTTCTGAGTCTATAATCACCAATTCCTAGTTTTTGATACTTTTCAGCAATTGTATTATAATCCAAAACTAACCTCCTTCTTATTAAACTTGCATTTTTCGTTTACATTTCAGCTTTATATCCATATCTGTATTAAATCTTACAAGTATTGCATTATAGGCTATAAACCTTATTTCATCATCATAATGGAAAATATACCTTGGATTTGTGTATTCGTCCGAATAGCCATTTAGCAAGTTATAACCCAACCTTATCAATATACGTTCCGGAAGGGTAAATTCACCTTTTTGCTTTTTATTTAGAGCGATTACTTGATTTTTTTCGAGATTGTACACTGTTTCTAACTTTGCATATAACAAATCCGTCGATGATAAAATATAAAACAACGCTTTTCGCTCGCAGTCAGAACGCTCAATTCCCGATTTCACAAGTAAACTCACATAACGCATCTTATGTTTTTGGCTTAAAAACTGCAATGATATGCTCCTTTCATTTTTTTATATTATAGTAGAGTATGTTTCAAATTATTCCATTCTGATGTTTAGTCCGACATTATTCTAAGAAATTAACAATAAGAATTTAAGAGGTATTGCTGACATATTACACCGGACGGTACGTTGGTAGGATCTGTAATTGGTGGTGAACCGATGGAGCCGAACTCACAGCAATAGATTAAACTGTGTATGACATACAAGATGAGAGCCTTGCAAAGAGACAGCAAGGTGCGATCTGATTATGTAAATTAATGCTAGCAGAGTGGCGGAAGTATTTATGAGTGAGAAAACTTATATAGAGCTGTTCCTACATTCCTATGACAAAATTTATGACTCAATATTTCGCCTCATCCTGATACATTCAGGTTTCAACATTCCAAAAAGTCTCTTCTTATAGTAGATTATGTAGTTTCCAGCTAATCCAATTTCGGCCTGCTTTACATTTCTAAATACTTCAGTTAAAGGAACAAGCGCTTTAGCTGTATCTATTGAAACAACTTGTTTGTTCGTACATGCTTCACACTGATTTGTATTGGGATCAATGCACTGTTCACAATACACAAAGCCGCAGCCTTCACATTTCACTGCCTTATGGCAGTTTGTACACGAATACCTCCCACACCAATTGCATTTTTTCGTATGCTCATAACATGAAGCTGCATGACATTTATCACAAGTGATAGTATCCTCATCACAAAGCGCTTCAGAACATATATGGCAATTCGTATGGTGACCATTGCAAAAGAGCTTCTTGTATTCCTTACAAGCAGTTGCATCTTCCACGCATAATACGGCATCACATATACTGCAGTTCTATGTTAATACAAATTTTGTATCCTATTGTTAAAAAATTTGGTTGGCATTGGCAGCCTATCTTATCAAATTAATCCACATGAACATCAAATCTAATTGTTAGTTCCATTCAATCCAATTCTCTTTCGAATTTCTGAATCGGCTTTTGGAAGTGCATTGGACAACATTTTATCCGAGATTGCTACAGCATCTGCAGGAATGCGAGAATATGTAGGGCTCCACATAGCTGGATATACAAAAATATCCCTTCTGGTCCCATCTGCAACAACGTAATGCTTTATCCCATCATCTTCAATTCTAAATTGAGATTTTAACTCATTCAGTGGTGCCAATAGTTCATGTTGCCTATCGAAAGATAATGGAGAAGGAAGAACAGATCCTTCACACCAATTGAGCAGATCCAATGCTGCAAACCTGTCCAATTTATCATGGACTCGCTGATTCCAGAAATGCATTAGACATTCGTGACAGGCACTATCACAATCGGCTCTACATTCAGACAATACCTTTTTGGTTTCTACAAAGAGCTCCCGTGTCCGATCTGCCAGCGCAGCACAATAACCAGCCCCACTTGATAGACTGTCAAACAGGAAAACATCAATATATGTTTTACCTGCTGCATATCTCAACCGATATCCACTTTTGATATCATTAAACTCAATGTCCAGTAAACGTCCACCAGCAAGAATCATTGCTTCTGCAAGGGTTTGACCAGCAGTGCGAATCCACATTCCATCAGGGTTGTCATTGACCAGTAAGGGATTTATGGCAATTTCATACACTACAAGGTCAGTTAAAAACTGATGTCCCAGGTATGTATTAACAATACCCGATGAATGGGGGCAGTTATAAATTTTATGTGGATGACGGTAAGGTTTGTCAATCTTTTTTAATTCTTTCTCATCATCTCCAGGAACAGCAGCACCACAATCTTTACATACCATAAAGCCCTTTGATTTCGGGCCCTTATTAAGAATAATGAGCGGCTCATCTGACCTTCTTGAATACCTTAGATTTTTAAATTCGGCAGGCTTAATCATTTCAACATCAGCAGGTGTTATGGAATAACACGGGTCTTCTGCATAAGTCATTTCACTATCGGAATCAATTTCTCGAGAACTTCTACCGCCTACTGGAGCAAAGCCCCATGGCTTAAGAAGATTTTGCTCCTTAATACTTGCTTGTCCACAGAATGGACAGACATCATGGTGCAGAAGGCCCATCCAATTACATGCTCGGTTTCCGCAGTAGAAAAGCTGTCTAAAGTAATCCTTACTACTAAAGAATGGACGTGCAGGATGCTCCTGATTACCAGCACGAAATTTCGAGTGGAAACTGTATATACCGCCCGACTTATATGTGGTCTTATTGACTACTACCAGTCTGCCGGGAGCATATTCAGTGATAGCAATATCTAAGGCTCTATCCGGCATTTGCTCTATTTCTGAGCCTTTATAGTTCTCAATATAGAAGCCAACTACATTTTTGGGGAAGGAATAGGTCGGGAAAATTCCGACTTCCAACATTACGTCGAGAACACTTTTTTCGGAGTTCTCATCACTCCTATATTCATCTGGAAACGCTTGAACCTTTGTGAATAAATCATCCATCTCTTGGACAATGTGCGCTTTGTACTTATCAATTTCCATTACCACCCCGGCTGGCAAAAGCTTACTAAGCTCGGATGAGGAGAAATCCTTCTGAGCAATATGTTTCTTAAATTCTTCATAGTATGAGTTAAAGAATTCGCAAACGCCAATGTCATCAGCACCTTTGCAGATGGTCCCAAAGTATTCAGAAAAACATATAACATTCAGGTGTCGCGATGTCAGCTTCATGTTGTTTACATCGATCCAGGGAAGGCGGGGTTCACCGGAAATGATTTTATCTGGGTTATAAAAATAGTAGCTATCATGAGGACGGTTATCAGTATAAGTCAGAATCGTTGAAATTGCAGCACTTCGACGTCCTGCTCGCCCAGCTCGCTGCTGATAGTTTTCCCGCATTGGAGGAATGTTACGGAGACCAACTGCTGTCAGGGAACCGATATCAATACCGACCTCCATAGTAGTTGTACAACTAAGGACATCCACAGGCCTGTCATTGTTAACATGGACATTTTGAAACCGCATTTCGAAGTCTTCCGTCGTTGACCACGTCTTCTGTCGTTGATCCTTATGGGATAGTTGAGCCGTATGCTCTTCGGTATTGATTCTGGTCATCAGAGCCTGTGGTTCACCGTGAACCGCCGCAATTACAGGTGATCTCCAGAAGTTAACTCCTCCAAAATTCTTTACTGTCATAAGTTTCGGTATACCCACCCCGCAGTGTGCGCATTTGCCCCAAAGCATAAAAGGGAAGATTCCGCTACAGCGAGAGCATTTATACCAATCGTGATGCTCACCAAATTGCAATGTCACCATATCTAGGTTCAAATACTTGTTTGCTGTATCACTCCCTTTTGACAGGAATTTAGCAAGAGCTTCCGCTATAACCTTTATTTGTTCTCCTGTATAATTCTGTGCCTTAAGCATCCGCTCAATTCTTTGCGGTAATTTTCTGTCATCCTCAACACCCAAACGTTGATAATATGGTGTCACATCACGGCGTACCTTATCTGCAATTTCCGAGCCCAGCGCATAGGATGAGGTCATAATCTCCATACTCCACGCTGCAAACAATTTCTTGAAATCCTCTATAGAAATACCAATGTCAGCACTTTCAAATAACTCGATAATTTCATCGAAGGTTTCATCTATGTCATAAGGCTCTAGCCAGCACATCCCAATATCCGTTAATGAACGGAAGTTACTGCACATCTGCCTGAGGAGATGCTCATAATATTGCTCTGGAATGGATTTGAACTCAGATTTCTTCGATGCCATCAAATAATTGATAGAGCCACCCTTCTTTTGAAAATACCTTCCCATCGCTTCAAGGGCGTCGCGAAGCTCTTGCTCATTACTGCCATAAAAAAACCTTAAATTATTTTCATAGGCAACTTTAAGAAATGCCACGTACAAAAGGTTAAGAGTGGGGTCATTATGAGTTTTCGTTGCCCATATCTGCAACTCATTGGCAGCAACAGTCAACGCCTTCTTCATTGCATCTTCATCGGCTGCACGAGTTAGGTCTTTTGCCAATACTGCGGCCCGCTGGCGGCTATCAGAGAATAGCAACACCTTTCTCCCCTTATTAACAAGGTTTTGAAGTTTTGGGTTCGGCGGTTGCACATGAAACTGTTCGGACACTAGGTTGAAGAACGGCTCATCGCCTTTTGTGGAGAAGTCAGTAGCTTTGAAATGAGACTTGTTACAGTTGGGACAGGTCTTAAAGGTCAGAAGATCGGGGCGCCCCTTTATTTCTGCAGTATGATATGCGACATACAGAAAACCATTTTCTCCAGTGTGATCATCATTGTAAAGGCGACCTGTCTTGCTATTCAGCCAGGCCACTTCCACCTCATCCTTTGGTTTTGGAAAACTACCATCCTGCGGAATAATGTAATAGTGAACTTCTTTGAAATTTTCATCGAATTGCGCACCTGTTTGATTCCAGACGAATGGAGTAAGCTTCTCGCTTTTATCACGGTAACCTCTGAAAAATAGAGCACCACAGGTACGTTCGTTCATCAGTTCATATATCATGCCGCCACAGTTACAGCGCTGATATTGCGTATTCAAATACACCCGTCCGAATCCAAGCATGGGGTTGGTATTAACAGTTTCGGTACAGTTAGGGTTGGAACAGGCATAAATACCCTGCAATCCACGGAACATCATATGTAATCTTGCTGGAAACAAAACATGCTCGTCCGAATTTTTTGCCATCGGAGCGATTGCCAGTAAAACACTTGTTGCTTTCTCGGCAATTGATTGCTCAACATTTGGAAACGTGGATGCTGAAAGTTGTTCAAACCTTGTAGCATGGCCACGTGATTTGTCCATGATACGGAGCATTGGATCAGAAACAGATAGTTCCCTGTAAAGCCATTGTTCAACCTCTTTCTCTGATGAGAAATCACATTTGCTACTGAAGCCTGCTAATCTTCCTAACTCCTCCAAGGCTTTAATGCGTTCTGGCCACTCCCCCTGCAGCCTGTCAATGTCAAAATCCTTAAATAAGGACGGATCAATTTCTTTGCTTGTATAGACAATTTCATCTACCTCGCCGGTGATCAAAGAAAAGGTATCGTGTGAAGGATCCTGCGCACTCAGCTCGCAAGCGAATTTCTTAACAGAATCTTCTTTCCCTGAAGGAATACTTGCGCTTGTAAGTATGAATTGAACCCTGTCTCGGCCAATTCCAAGCTTATAAAGGACACGTCTAACGAGAAGCGCAACTTCACCACCGGAGGATCCCCGATACATATGTGCTTCATCTATGATAAACAGTAGTTTTTCTGAGCTCTTTTCTAGCCATTCTTTTGTCTTTGACCATATACCCTGCTCAATCGGCCGCATAAGCATATATTCTAACATAGAATAGTTCGTGATCAATATATCCGGACAGGACTGATGCATCTCATGGCGCATAATCAATTCCGCGTCATTCGAATCTGTGTATGGCTGAACATTAGTACGAAGTTGTTCGATAAAAGCTTCCAAGTTATGCTTTGACGGATATTTCCCCAGATCGACAAGTTGAGCCTTTATCTCATCGCTTTGTTGAACCAAATCCCTTTCTAGAGTATCAGCTAGACCTCTATTTTGGTCAAGATTAGGCCTTCCTGGATAAGGCGTTCTGCCTGTGTACATACCAAACTGCGGGAAACGCCTGTCAGGTGCTATTTCAGATAAGAACTCATGAAATCCATACTGATCTTGTCGATTTCCAATCATCCTGCGAAGTCTACCCAGTTGGTCAGAAACCAATGCATTCATGGGATAAAGCATGATTGCCCGCACGCCGCGCACTTTCCATGAGTCGGGAGATTGAACAGCTTCCCTGACTATTTTGCTTACCATGGGCCACATAAAGCATTCTGTCTTACCTGAACCTGTACCGGTTGCTATGAACAAATCCCGACCTTCATAAAAATCCTCAAGTGCCTTTACTTGGTGCTGATAGGGGTGAGGGAATACACCCAGACCTTTTTCTGACATAGTAGTCAGAATTTCTTTTAGCCCATTTTCAAGAGAACTATTCTGAATTCCGTTTTTACACAGCTTGTACGACACACTGGCTTCTATGTATGGTTCCTGATAAAGAATTTTATTTTCCTGGATTTCAGTTTCGCAAGCCTTTCGTAATTCGTCATTCTTACCTAGATAATCCGTATTGATATAATCCCTGAATCTATTCTTTAGCGCTTCATGTGTGCTTTTAACACCATACTTATCCATGTCATACCTCCTCTATCTTAACTCCCATTCCTTCAATATGAGCCTTGACATAGGGCCAAATGAAATTAGGCATATCCCATTCCCCTCTGTCAACAATCGATCTATGTGGCCACGCAAATGTTTCAAGTATGATACGTTCTTTATCTGGCAGATAGGTTTTTATTAATAGCTTCACATGGTCATCATATTCACATTTTTCTACTGGTACCGGGCTTTGGGCAATTGAACGCAGAGCAAACATGATACGTCTGTGTTCCCCCATCTTCTGCAAGTGTGTATCTACTTTGTGATAAGAAATAGCTCCATGCTCTTCCTTTTCGAGGAAATATTCGTATGCCCCATGGTGTAGCGGATGTCGTATTAGTATGACTGAATTGAATCTTCGACCTCTTCTCGAAGTCCAACAGGTATAGTTGCTGACTGAATCCATTTCTGCTTCAAAGTACTCCGTTCTATCATCTATACAATTTCCGGCCTTCCACCAAGCATTTTTAACATACTCCCGAAACCATTCAACTGTAGATACGATAGGTGATTTCAAATCATCCTTTATGGATGGAGCAGCAAGAGCGATCCCAGTATAAATAAATCCAGTTTCCTTAAATGAACCAATAAGCTGCCGTACTCCATAACCAAGCTCGATTTCTTGCTTGATAGCGAGTCCAATATTTGTATCATATCCGACATTCACCAAATCGCCATTTTGAAGTAGCCGTCGTCTGATGATATCGATTGGATCATCTTCATCTTTTATCTCGAACCATGCAACCGATTGTGGGAAGCGTAACAGCATTTCATTAAGAATATGGGAACATTTTTCGAAAATATGCTTTCTGCTCACTCCCTGCGTTGTCTTATCTGTTATGGATTGATCCACCGCAGCAGCTTTGACCCAACAAGACATGGCTGAATACAATATGCGATTGATATATTGTACTTCTGATTCATTACAGAATCTCTTTATATTAAGATCTCTGGCCATTGTTGCGATCATTTCATGAACTATCATATCATTATTCTCTACAGATATTGGGCAAGAAGGTCAGTATATTTTTCATTCACTCCCAGTGCCTCTAAGATATCTGTAAGCCTATCCTCCTTGTGCCTTGCTTTTGCATTAACGCATAACTGTAGTAATACAAGCCAGTCGGATTTAATATCGCTATTTATATCAACCATGAGCTTTGCACACAATACAGCCGCAGTGTTGCTTAGGATACCTGCCTCTAGCAAGGGCTTCAGTAATTTTTTCTTCTCTTCTATTTCATTCTCTTTATAAAAACGCTCAAAGGGAAATCCTTTTACTGTAGCAGATTTCATTATCTCATTCTCACAATAATCAAAAGCCAAATCTATATCAAGGAATAACGCACTGGACCATACTGCCGAAGATAGCATACCTGCATCCACACCATCAGCAGCTATCAATAGAATTTTGTTGTTACACGAATCCTTTATCGCATGGAATACATTTTCACTAAAGCCGTCAAATACACCTGTCAAATACACAACTGGGCCATAAACATTTCTAATTCTATCTGTAATACCCGCCAGATCCGTATAACCCAAAGGAATATTGACAATAGCTGCGCCTTCTCCGCAGAAGAGAACAGATAAGCAATTAGCAATAGACAATCCGTTACTTGATACAATAAGAGGCCTGCTATTCAAAGCGCAATGTACGATGAGTTGTGCTATTTCATAGGCTTTGACTCTATATCCACATAACGCAAGGTTCTCAGCCAATTCTTCTTCTAAACTTTCTTTATCAATGATTTCAGTATTAGAGCCTTCAATGCACTTTGGAATGCTTGTATACGAATGAATCGGAGAGCTACTTTTCTCTGTACCTCCGATACTGCGAACCAATGAGCTGATAGCAACGTGATGAACAATTTTATCGGAGAAACCCCTAAGTTCGTTTTCGATATCAGCATTAATCTGTTCTAGTTTTCCCTTAGCTATCATTTGGTCGTTCTGAATCTGCTGGATTTCATTTTCAAGTTCTACTCGGCGCTTATCTGCCTGTTCTGCTGAGGCAATAATCGTATCACGCCTTAGGGATTCCGTAGCGACTTCTCGACTAAACTTTTCAATTTCTGCAAGTAGTGCTTCCTTCTCCGTATTCTTTTCAGAAAGCCATTGCCCTTTAGCAATATCAACGCATTTCTGCCTGACATCAACTATTTTGAAAAGGTTCTGGGATATAATACGGTCAGCATCAGTATCATTCAAGAGTGTTTTGCAGATTTCATCAGCATACCTGGGTAAAACCTCTCCTAGCTGAGTCAGATCATAACCAGTAACTTGGAAGTAATTTTGCACTTGATCGTAATCACATATGATTTCTCTAATACATATTGAGATATTCTGGATATCATGATCAGATAATTGTAACATAGCTTTCTTCTGCTTTAAGCACTTAGAAATGTAGTGAGGCACATATCTCTGTAAATCAAGTAATGGAAAATTGCATATTTTTTTAGGCAAGTCCGTGTAGCGATAAAAGTATCTGGTCGGAACCTTTCCACCGTCAGCATCTGTGATCAAAGAGTTATCTGTATCAAGTACATCCGGTTTATCTATATAGTATTCATCTAGGTAATGGATTGAGTGCAGCATATCCGACATACTTGAATGTATCTTATAAATAGAACCTGTATGTATCATGTTCTTTTTGGAGCAATGAAGAGCTACATATTGCGACGAAATGCTGCCTATAATGATAAGCAGCTCGTCTCCCGCATTTTTATCAATCATGATCCCATCGAATAGAACCTCCCGAATCCTACTCTGATCTGTAATATCAATTGTGTTTAATTCTTGCGGAAATATCACCTCGTAAACATTGGCGGGATATCTAGTTGATATGGTTCGATTACTACCATCCTCCTTGAATCCCCACTCACGGATCACTGCCATGTTTGCTGCGGCATCTTTAGGCAATGCTCCAATAATTCTGGGATAGGTCAAGTCCTCTTCACTGACAGAAAAAAATGTAGCTGGTGTTAAGCTACGTGTATCGATGTCATAATCAGCAATACGAAAAAACAAATATTGACCTAACATATTCTTATTTGGATATGTTACACACAAGGAATATCTTTTTTCAGACATTTATACCATCCCCCTAATATCTGCCAGGTATCTTAAGGCCCCTGTATGCATATTGCCGCAATTGATCATATTCTTAAGTACGCTGGTAAACTCTGTATATTCATGTTCTATCATTAACTTTACATATTGGCGTACCCATCCAGGAATCGGCACTTCGGTTCCTTTCGCGCTCGATAGAAGTCCCTTCGCCAAGACATGATCTTCGAAAATATCAACAGAACTTTCTGGCTTTTTAAAAGATATACCAAATATCTTTCTTGACTCGACATAAATATCGAGGTTATCATGAATGTTTAAATCCGTTATACTTACTGTCTGAGCATCACGAAAAGAAATATGCTTGTATTGCTCCCTCCTATTCTTATGATACAATTCCGCCTTGGCGTTCAATGAAAGGCTTATACCACCTTCTATTACACTAGTCGGTAGAGGCAAACAAAAATCCATTGCATTTCCTTCCTTGTCCACTACTGAAAGCGAGTAGCAATTCTTTGATGAAGTTAATAGCCTCTTTCTATATATACTTTCAACCCCCACATATTTTCTGTCTACTGAAGCTATGATTTGGGGTCCATAAAACAGTAAGGCTACTGAATAGTTTCCACTTCCATCACTTTCTACTTGGGCAGTCGATACACTCGCTCCATTGTATGTATAAACTTTGGGAATATCATTACCACTTATAGCAGCGCAGAATATTTTTGCCGCTTGCAGTACAGGAACCAATCCTTCGTTTTCGGCAACAGGAGGCCAGAGTGTAATCAACTCAGGAGATTTCTCAAGTAACCATACTCCAAATATGGATTTCAAGTAGTTGTTGATCCCTGCAAACCTTGACGGATTAGTGGTTGAAGCATTTATTCGAATCACATAAACGTTATACAAATAATTATCAAGATACATAGTACCAGCAATACGATTATTGATTTCGGGATAGGACGGTGGGGGCCTTCGTGTTATCAAGAAATACTCCTTTTCAGTCGTGATACAATCGCCACGCCTGATCTTCTTTCCACCTGATTCTGTATAGGTAAAAATAGCACTTTCATTTTGAAAGCCGTCAGCATAATCAGACCATACCGCTCGTAGCTTCGAAGAGACTGCTGACTCAGAATAGTTTATCGAATAATTCTGCCCATTTGGCGGTATAAAGTCAACCGGAACTAGAGTTGTCTGATCCTCATAGAAGTTCGTTCGTGTTATTGGTATCAATCGTTCTGTTCTACCATGAGAAACTCCATTGCTGATCTTTATTTGAACCTTGTCTTCAAAAGCTCGTTGAAAAAGAACCTCCCCCAGAGAAGGAAAGCCAAAATATAGCTTGAATGAGCTTTCAGAATTACATTTGAGATAAAGCGGTAGACCTACCCGTTCATAAAGAGTCAAACCCGATCTTCCATCGACCCGTTTATCGCATTCCGGTGATGCTTGCGAGCGGTTGTGATGGCGGAAATAGGCAGTAGTATCAACTCTTTCAACAAGAGTAACAGTCTCATTGCACTCAGGGCAGCTAAACCGTCCAGTACGAAAACAATGCTTATCTTGAACTATATCAGAGGCGGATACTTCGCGCTGCTTGCCGATCTCATAGTTATCGATTGCATATAGCATTGTATGTCTCCCACAATAAAAGCTCTCAAATATAGTAACCACGATTTTTTGTATCAATCGTAATGATTTTTACAGTAATGGTGGAATTACAAATATTTGTAACATAATTCTACCCTTCTTTCTGAAATCTTTCAACATTCGCGCAGAATTTGTTACAATAGATTGGTCTTGAACCAAATGAAGAGAAGTGAGTTTGCTCACTTCCCTCTATCTGGCTTTCTCCATTTCACTTTAAAATCATTATTTTTTATCTGATACTATAAACTATATTCTGCTACTAGCTCTATTTTTGAAGCATCCTATACACTATAAGTGCAACATCAACACGTTTTGCAGGCTTTGTACTATCTAGCTCCATGCCTTCTGTCATATAATTTTCTTTTAAGTATTTTAGATAATTTTCCTCTGCGTTTTACTATTATATTATTACGGGTCTGCTTGTATTTTCTCATCAACAATAAAAGCTTTTGATACTATTTTTGCCCACTGACCATTGGTTAAGGTATCCTTTGGCCCTAAATTCTCTTTGAATTAAATAACTATATAGTGATTACTTACCTGTACCAGAATTCAGAGGTTTATATCTTTATCCGATCAATTAGCGATAGACTTTTATCTTTGATATGTACAATTGTACTGGCAAGATGAACATAATTGTTCAATACCGAGAAACTCTCGTGTCCAGTACTGAGTCTTAGGCTAAAAATATCTCCGCCTGCGGCGAGATACATAGTGCAATATGTATGTCTGAGTAGGTGCGGGTATATTTTTGTTATCCCTGTTTTTCCCCGTAGCCGCCGAAATAATTGTTTTATTGTTGCCTGAGTGATTGCCGTGCCATCCTCCTTCAAAAATAAGCTTTCAACCTTTACGCTGGCTGGCTCCGGCCTTTCTTGATTGACATACCTGAATATCATCTTCTGCATGTTAATTCCGAAACTTATAAATCGTTCCTTATTACCCTTTCCCAAAACTTTCAAGGTGTTCTGATTAAGCCTAACATTAGCAAGCTTCAGTTTTGTAACTTCCTCAAGTCTGAGTCCACACTCAATCATAATTGAGATAATTACCAGGTCTCGAAGATGGTTTGTCTTCTTGCTATCAAGATATTTTAAAATAGTATGTATTTCTTCTTCTGTTAAAATCTCAATAGCAGGTGCTGTAGCCCTCGGGAGTTTAATTTCAGATGAAACAGTCCCATTCAGATAGCCTTCATCTTCCATCCATGCCGTCCAAGCCTTTAGTGCCCTTATATATGTTTGTACCGACTTTGAGGTTAATTGCCCATCAGATTCGATGTGTTGGGTTTTAGCCCACTTTTTAGCGGTCTTAAGGTATAGAATATACTTTTTGATTTGTTCCTTGGTAATGCTGGATGTGTCTGTATCCAAACACTGTTCTTCAAGATAGGATATAAATCTGTCAATGTTGCCTTTGTAGTACTCCACTGTGGCCTTTGAGTTCCCTCGGCAGCTTTGCTCAAACAGAAACCCATCCTTCATTTTTTCCAGACTGAATACATGAATAGCATCCTTCCCGCAATCCATAAAACCTTTTCCTGAGTTGTTTTGATTCCTTGATTTGTTCATATTACGCCTCCGAAATTTATTCATGAGCGAAAAATCAAGGTGCCTCAAAATCAAGGTGCCTGGTCCAAGACAATAAAAAACCCCGTAACCTTTGAGATTACAGGGTTTGGTGAGCCATCGCGGATTCGAACCGCGGACACCTTGATTAAAAGTCAAGTGCTCTGCCAACTGAGCTAATGGCCCGTACTGGCTGGGATGGCTGGACTCGAACCAGCGAGATGCAGGAGTCAAAGTCCTGTGCCTTACCGGCTTGGCTACATCCCATCATTTTATAACGCAAAGACAATTATAAAGGCAAGTACGCCATTTGTCAAGCGAAATAACTGACATCGAGGCATCACCCCGAAGCATCTCATTTGAAAAAGTAAATTCCACCTCAATTTCAAAGGTGGCGGAATTAAGTTCTGCAAATTAGGGGGAATAGGAGAAGTGGAAGTTACTTTTGCAAACATTTGTATTATGTGATATTCGTTCACGGCACCCCGGGATGTCAAGGGCGGGTGGTTTCTGCCTGTTCATCGTAGGCAAAGCCGAAGACCCTTTACATCCATTGCACGTATATCCTTTTGTCTCCGGTCTGTTTTTACGACAGACCGGCTGCCCTTCGGCGAGGACAGAGTTTGGAACAGAGTCCCAAGGTTTTGTGTTTTTAACAATTCAAATTTCCAGAACCAATAGGGAAATCTGTCTTTCATAAAGTTATGATGTCTTTGGTGGTGCCTTTTAAGAGGTACGTATGAAGAAGAAGCCAGAGTAAAATAAGCCATTCAAAACTGAATAAACGCAGATATAATCAACAATACGGAGTCCTGTAGAATTTACTTTTGCAAAGTGGAAATTACTATTTCAATTGACCTCACCCCGAAGCATCACCAATACAAGCACTTAGCTATTTTACCCTTGAATTAAGTTATACCCGCTGTATGTTACCACCAAAGCCTGTTTATCATTTAGTGATATGTGCGGTAATGGCAGATCTGTTCTTGCCTCAGCATCATCCTTACAGTGTACGGATATATAGGCATTAATCAAGCACAAACCTGCTGCGTTTTCGTCAAATGGGCTACAAATATTTGGAGTGGCAATTATGCTGCCAGCGCTCACACCAATATAGACCTTGTTTGCGTAAACCATCTTTTTTATGATAGTGTCAAAGCCCGTTTCTTTGATCCTCTGAAGCAAATGGCCGGTATCCCCTCCTGTGAAGTAAATGATGTCATATTTCATTGCATCATTTTCAGACAAGCTGCCATCAATCTCATGCTCAAAAATATTTTCCAGAGATATACCAATATTTATCAGTTCACGTCTGCACTTATTTACCATTTCTTTTGCCACATCATCAATAGCTGCAGTTGGTATAAATAGTACTTTAGCGATGCCCACAGGTTTAGCAAGCATTTTTCGGAAACAATCAACAATATTCTGCTTTTGGTTTCCATCCATATCCTCAAATCCGGCTGACGTGAGCAACACATTCTTCCAAACCTGCTTTCCGCTTTCAGCTGCCCAATGGCGGCAGACCTCTACCCTAGCACCTTGTGGCTTGTCGCCGTGTTCCGGGTCTAGATATGAATAAGCATAGAGCTTGGCACATGGAATAGTATCGCACTCGCCACAGTGTATTAGTCCTTTATCCTGACAGCATATTGCTATCGGACATTTGCCATGAAACGGCTGACCCATTGTTTCGATACAACCACCACAACCACAGGTTTCCTTCCACTCGCAGTCTGTACAGTGCAATCCGCAGCGTGAATCAATCATGTTTACACCTCTGTTCGTTTTTTGATAGAACTTCCTGTTCCTCTCCCAATATGGCCGGGAGACTGTGACCGGGAGACAGCCACAATATCTTAAGCCGAGTCCCCCCGTCTCTCTTTTACAATCATACCATTGTAAACATGACAGCAGTCTGTCATGTTCATTTTATTCACCGTATCTTAGTTATGACATGTTCGTCGATACGCCTTACAACACCGTATGTGTACGGTGTGAAGTATTTGAGCCAGAAGCCATGAGCCGCCGGGTTGATACTTTCGAAGTCAACGCCCAGATAGGTATAGTCCTCACTTTTCAGGGTGCTAACCACTAAATTTAGCAGATGCTGAGGTACTCCCATACCGCGGTATTCAGGGAGGCAGAAAGCGCCATTTACATGAATATAATCGGGCATTTCGCATATAAAGGTTTCTCCGGTCCTTTCAACTTTAAAGAAGGCAATTATTTTACCCTTACTTTTTGCCGCAAAATAACGGGAATGGTTTTGGATCGAGTTATCTGTAAATGATGTCTCTGTTTCGGACTGCCGCAGAATGAATGTCGGGCTTGATGCCATATGTACATCCAGCATATGTACAAGCGTCAGGACATTTATATACTCATCAGGCACAAGTTCTACATATTCAAAGTCATTGCTTTTCAGTGTCTCAACCTCATCCATTCCCCGTATTGCATCAATACAGCGTATACCAAAGCCATAACAGAAAAACTGTTCCTGCCCCGCAATATCATGGGCATACAGGCAAACCGCATGGCTTGATGCCCCGGCCTTTGCCCATTTATCGCCCGCTGCCTGATACATCCTGGCATATATTGATGCACGGTTTTCGAGCATTGTCCCATTTGCGTACATAGGTGAGAATACCCCAACTGCATCAGTTGAGCCAAAAGCATTGCCAAACGGCGATACAGTACACATGAAACCGACCATATTGCCTCCCTCAAAGGCTGCGACGCCAAGATTGTTCTCAGCAAACGGCCTCAGGTCAGGAATTTCATTTACAGGTGGCAGCATATGGCAATAACGGCACTCTGCCTCATAATTTTGGCAGGCTATTTGCCTGGCCGCCTCAATATGTTCAATACCAAAATCAACAATTTTCATAATGATTAACTCACCTCATTAAATCAATAGCAATATAGATTTTACCTTCTGTTCTTTAGCCTTGATCTGCGCTCAACGAAAACTGCCTCACGCTTTTGATCAAGATATCTCTCCCATTGTATTCCCGACAGGCTGCCATCCTTAAGTGCCTTTTGTACGGCACATCCCGGTTCGGTTTTATGTGTACAGTCTGAAAAACGGCACCTGCTGATAAGCTCCTCAACGTCTGAGAAAGCTGCGCTGATTCCCTCTTCTGCATCCCAAAGACCAAGTTCACGCATACCGGGTGTATCAATTATCATAGCACCGGAAGGCAGCCTTATCAATTGCCTGTGTGTCGTTGTATGACGGCCGCGTGCGTCATCTTCACGTATCTGCCTGACAGTCATCAGGTCCTCACCCGCCAAAGCGTTCAGCAAGGATGATTTTCCAACGCCGGACATTCCAAGGAACACAATAGTTTTTCCAGTCTTCAGATAATTGTCCAGTCTGTCAAATCCAAACCGCGTATGGCTGCTCAAAACAATAATATCTACATCATTTGCAATTTCACGTATTGCCTTGACCTGCTCATCCCAGTTCCCGCATAGGTCAGCCTTGGTCAGGATCATGACCGGTATGCCGCAGCTTTGCCTTGCCTGTGTAAGATAGCGCGAGATACGTTTCACATTGAAATCCTTATTCAATGACGACACAATAAATACATAATCAAAATTAGCAGCCACCACCTGTTCCAATACTGTTTTGACATAACCCGCTGCGTGGCCTGAAAAATCCGTGCGTGAAAACTTTGATTTGCGCGGTAATACCTCTGCAATGCTTGAATTGCCGCAATCGTTGTATTTGAGCAGTACAAAATCACCTACTGCAGGATAATCACTTCTTTCTAAATTCCTTTGAAAAAATGAGCCTTTGATATTCGCTGAAACTTCTCCATACTCACATATTGCTTTATACAGCTCACGATGTACCTCTGTGATCCTCGCAGGGATAAGATTATCATTAGTATTTACTTCATTGGAACAATATCCGTAATCCTTCATATTTATCATAAAAAATCCTCCAAATCATTTTTGTTGACGTTACTGTGGGAAAACACAACCATTTTTCATCATTCCTTTCTTCATAACAGGCCATAGGCGCAAAAATACCGCAAACAAGCAGCCTCGATGGAGACTGCGTCTGCGGTATTTATCAGGTAATGCCTACAAATAAAAAGAACACGACCTAAATCGTATTCACACGAAAGCAGTATGCACGAAAGGTTACTATTATGCGGCGCATAAATATAAAGAGGTCATCCCCTTAAATTGATATCAATTATGCGCCTATTATTCAGTTTCGAGTCAAAACCACCAAACTGTTATAAAATGTCATACTTGAACATCCCCTTTCGTACTCATATTACCAAAATCTGATATGATTAGTATAGCCTATAATATTAGCGAGGTCAATAGATGATGTCCCATCAGCCTTGCAGCAAGCCTCAACTTTTTGCTCAGTTTTCTAAGTGATGGTAATTCTATAGCATTACACTCAACTTCTTGCTCAACTTTTCCGGTAAGGGCAATTGTATAGCTCGCACCTCTATTTTTTGCTCATTTTTTTCGGTAAGGGCAGCTTTTATTAATATATTATTGAATCATCTCCATGAATAGGTAACATAATTAGCTCATAACCTGCTTTTTGACAACCAGCTATGGCTGTATGGCTACCCTTAGCGTAAATTTTGAGCAGTTTTTGACTAGAGTATGAGTTAGGGAAATAAGAGTTAGCAATTTCGCCATAGATATCCCGGCCTTACAATCAGGAGCAGAGTCAAGATAAAAGGCTCTTTGCCGGCGGCGGTACCTTTAGACAAAATAAAAAAGAGACCGTATCAACAGCCTCTTTTTTGGGGTGAGCTATGGGAGTCGAACCCACGACCTCCAGGGCCACAACCTGGCACTCTAACCAACTGAGCTAAGCCCACCATACATATGACGTTTTTAGCGACATATGCTATTTTAAGGCACGTAACGTCTTTTGTCAAGTGGGAATTCAACAACCATGTGAATTCAACAACCACTAAACCCACTCAACCAACTACTCAACCAATCAGCATGTTATTAGCTTGACGCAAGGCTCGGACGCACTCACTTGCTTGCTATGCTATGGCATGAATTTTCTATTCATTCGAGCTCCACGAGCCATATCTCAGCTGAAGCATCGCTCGGCATGCGCCAGTCTCCCCTTGGTGACAGGCTGATGGTACCAACCTTCGGTCCGTCAGGCAGACATGACCGTTTGAACTGCTGTGAGAAAAACCGCTTGATAAAGACCTTCAGCCATGACTTTATTGTCTGCGGATCATACTGTTCTTTAAATGCCTGCTCTGCCAGGTAAAGCAGTTTTTTAGGCGCTGCACCGTAACGCAGCATATGATAAAGAAAGAAATCGTGCAGCTCATAAGGCCCGACTATATCTTCAGTTTTTTGTCTTATCTCCCCATTTTCATCAGGAGGCAAAAGTTCAGGAGATATCGGTGTGTCCAATATCCTCAGCAAAACCTCCGCTGTAGCCTTGTCAGTTACATTGTCAGCAGCCCATTGTACGAGATACTTAACAAGCGTTTTTGGTATCCCACAGTTTACCGAGTACATAGACATGTGATCACCATTATATGTGCACCAGCCCAACGCAAGCTCTGAAAGGTCGCCAGTTCCAATGACAAGTCCGCCCAGCTTGTTCGCCGTGTCCATTAGTATCTGAGTGCGTTCCCTTGCCTGGACATTTTCATAGGTTACATCATGAACCGACGGATCGTGGCCGATGTCTTCAAAATGCTGCAGGCAGGACTTTTTTATATTCACTTCTCGCAGTTCGGCGCCAAATGATTTTATCAGCTGCACTGCATTATCATAAGTTGCATCAGTGGTACCGAATCCCGGCATAGTTATCGCCAATATGTTTTCCCTCGGTATATCGAGCATATCAAATGTCTTGACAGCTACTATGAGTGCCAGAGTTGAATCCAATCCGCCAGAGATACCCAGAACCGCTTTCTTCAAGCCTGTATGCTCCAGTCGCTTCGCAAGTCCTGCCGTCTGGATGGCAAATATCTCACTGCACCTCTTGTCCCTTGCCAACTTATCGGAAGGTACAAAAGGATGAGGATCCACATATCTTAATATCTTTGCAGCTTTATTCGTCTGATTGCCCTCGTCTGGCGAAGCAACTACTAGCCTACCCGATATTGGCGTACTGGCAGTGATTTCAGGCAATTCCTGATACATTTCACAAAGCCTGAATGGTATCTTTCTGTAGCTGCGTTCCGGCACAGCCTCCATAAAGGTCGTATTTTTGATCCTGTCGTTGCGTAGGCGATGAACATCGATATCACTGATCAACAGGCTTTCTTCCCGCAAATATCTTTCAGCTTCACTCAGGATGCCGCCATTTTCCGCGATAAGCGCATGACCACCGAAAACAACATCCGTAGTTGATTCATGTACACCGCATGAGGCGAACACGTAGCCTGCGACACACTTGCCCGATTGCTGTTTTACGAGCTCTCTCCTGTACTCTGCCTTGCCTATTATCTCATTGCTGGCAGAAAGGTTGAATATAATGGTTGCACCGGCAGTTGCCTGATATGAACTCGGAGGTATCGGAGCCCATAGGTCTTCACAAATTTCAACTCCGAAACAGACGCTCTCCAATCCTGATGTTATTGCATTAACACGTGACTCAAACAGCAAGTCGGCACCAAAGGGCACATTTTTGCCAAATAGTTCAACATAGCTGCTTTTTACATTTCTCCCCGATGCGAACCAGCGCTCCTCATAAAATTCATTATAGCCGGGTATGTATGTCTTAGGCACAATGCCCAGTATTTCTCCTTTTTGAAGAACCGCCGCACAGTTAAAGAGCTGATTGTCGATCTGCAGCGGCAGTCCGACTATAGTTGTGATCCTGAGATCCTTCATTGCCTCCGCTATTTTGCCAAGCCCTGCGGCAGCAGCTCTGAGGAGCTGGTCCTGATGGAACAGATCGGCGCATGTATAAGCGGTGATTGACAGCTCAGGGAAAACTATAAGTTCAACATCCGCGGCTTCGGCTTCTTTTATCATACTGATGATATTATCCGTATTATAATTACAGGCAGCTACCTTCAGTTTGGGAACCGCTGCAGCTGCTCTGATGAATCCATGGTCCATAATAATCTGATCCTGCCTTTTTTATCGATTTTCATTGCTTTCTTATTCTATTACCCTCTAATTATAGCACTTGTACATCCATTTGGATATACAGGTGATTACACGACACTAACAACTGAAACATTTCGATCACTTAAGTCGATCGCTTAGGTCGGTCGTTTAAGTCAATCGCTTAGGTTGATGGTTTAGGTCGATCGCTTTGACAATTTTTCAACTTTGGTGCATAATATTCTAGTCTTCATTAACATAAGGTCGCATATTTCGTATTATGCAAACCTTTTCATGGAATAAATTCAATAAAAGCAGTGATACATTGCACCCAACTTGAATTTTTGACAATAATTTTAAGGTAACTTGATATGTAAACTCAATATGGGCAGTAAAACCGAGCTGCTGCACATACTCTGGTGGGGCTAGGCCGCCCCCGCATTACTGCTACCCCTGCCGTTCGCATCATACATAAAAATCTGCAGACGGTCTTGACCCCGCCTGCAGACGCTTACCTCAATCAATAACTCCTCCTGATTACTTGGTTATACCGGTAGCATTTGCTTATGCCGGGACCTGTCTATTTCTTCAGACTTGCGATACGTTCCATGAGCTTGTCATACATCTCTGCATACTTGACCTTTTTTGCCTTCTCCTCTTCGATAAGCTTCGCAGGCGCCTTGGCAACGAAGCCTTCATTGTTGAGCTTGCTGTCCACCCTTTCCAGTTCCTTCTCGAGGTTTACCTTTTCCTTTTCCAGTCTTTCAAGTTCCTTCCGGATGTCTACCAGGTCCTCGAGCGGTATGAATATCTCTGCACCGGCTATCACGGCAGAGACTGCATCAGATGGTATTCCTGATTTGTCATTCTGCACTTTTATCTCTGAGGCTCCAGCCAGACGTTCAAAGAACTTCGTGCCGCTTCCAAGGATACTGCTTTCAGCTTGTCCTGCAACAAATATCAGCTTGTTCTTCCTTGACGGTGGAACATTCATTTCTACCTTGATATTCCTGACCGCTTTGATCGCATCCATTATCAGCTGCATGTCCTTCTCAGCCTCAGGGAAGTGCAGTCCTTCATCATATTTGGGCCACGAGGATATCATGATGCTTTCATCCTCGTTGATCAGATGCCTGTAAATCTCCTCGGTTACAAACGGCATATACGGATGGAGCAGCTTCATTGCAGTGCCAAGAACATGGTTCAGTACCCATTGGGCCTCTTGCCTGGTCTCATCCTCCCTGTCAAAGAGCCTTGGCTTGACAAGCTCGATATACCAGTCGCAGAATTCTTCCCATATAAATTCATATACCTTCTGGAGAGCTATGCCCAACTCAAAGTTTTCAAGGTTTTCCGTTACTTCACGGGCAAGTGTGTTGACCCTGCTCAGGATCCATTTGTCGGGAGTGGTGAGCTTGGTCATGTCGACCTTGCTGAAATCCACATCTTCATCGAAATTCATCAATACGAACCTTGTTGCATTCCATATCTTGTTGGCAAAATTCCTGCTGGATTCTACCTTCTCAGTTGAGAACCTCAGGTCGTTTCCGGGTGAATTTCCTATAGTCAGAGCAAAGCGCAATGCATCCGTTCCATACTGGGATATGACCTCAAGCGGATCGATACCGTTGCCAAGGGATTTGCTCATTTTCCTTCCCTGTGCATCCCTTACGATACCATGTATGAATACATGCTTGAACGGTTCTTTTCCCATATGTTCAAGGCCTGAGAAGATCATTCTGGCAACCCAGAAGAAAATGATATCATAGCCTGTAACAAGTACATTCGTGGGATAGAAGTATTCCAGATCACTGGTTTTCTCCGGCCACCCAAGCGTCGAGAACGGCCACAGTGCAGAGCTGAACCATGTATCCAGCGTATCCGGATCCTGTTCCAGTTTCGAGCTGCCGCACTTGGGGCACTTGCCAGGCTGCTCTCTTGCAACGATCATCTCGCCGCATCCACGGCAATAATATGCCGGTATCCGGTGTCCCCACCAGAGCTGTCTGGATATACACCAATCCTGGATATTCTCCATCCAGTTGTAATATATCTTCGAGAATCTATCGGGCACAAATTTTATGGTACCGTTCCTGACAGCTTCTATAGCTGGCTCAGCCAACGGCTTCATATTAACAAACCACTGTCTTGACATGATAGGCTCGATAACAGTGCTGCACCTGTAGCAGGTACCAACATTATGCTTATGGCCCTTGATCTTCACCAACAGTCCGAGTTCCTTCAGGTCTTTCACTATGCATTTCCTTGCTTCATACCTGTCCATGCCTGCATACTTGCCGGCTGCCTCGTTCATCCTTGCACTGTCGTCCATGACTCTTATCTGAGGAAGATCGTGGCGCAGGCCCACTTCAAAGTCATTCGGGTCATGAGCCGGTGTTATTTTCACCGCGCCCGTGCCGAATTCCTTATCAACATATGAGTCGGCTATGATAGGTATTTCTCTGTTCATAAGAGGCAATACCACTGTTTTGCCAATCAAGCCGGCATATCTCTCATCCTCCGGATTAACTGCAACTGCCGTATCACCAAGCATAGTTTCCGGTCTTGTAGTTGCAACAATGATAAATTCCTCGCTGTCCTTCACAGTATACTTCAGATGCCAGAAGCTGCCCTCCTGCTCTTCATACTCAACCTCTGCATCAGATATTGATGTGCAGCATTTCGGACACCAGTTGATTATACGATCTCCCCTGTAAATAAGGCCTTTTTCGTAGAGCTTTACAAAAACCTCCAGCACAGCCTTTGAAAGGCCTTCGTCCATGGTGAACCTTTCGCGTTCCCAATCGCATGAGCTGCCCAGCTTCTTCAGCTGCTCAACGATACGTCCGCCGTAGACCTTCTTCCACTCCCAGGCTCTCTCAAGGAACTTTTCCCTTCCGAGGTCTTCCTTCTTAATGCCCTCCTTTGCCATGCTCTCCACTATCTTTGCCTCGGTGGCAATACTGGCATGATCTGTTCCGGGAAGCCAAAGAGCACTGAAGCCCTGCATCCTCTTCCACCTGATCAGGATGTCCTGCAGTGTATTGTCAAGAGCATGTCCCATATGAAGCTGCCCCGTAATATTCGGCGGTGGTATGACTATCGTATAAGGTGTTTTCTTGCTATCGGGTTCTGCATGGAAATATCCCTTTTCCATCCACTCCTTGTACAGCTTATCCTCTACCTGCGACGGATCGTATGTTTTCGCTAGTTCTCTCATGTTTTATCCTCCTTAATACAGGGACAGGTCCATTGTCACATTTTGAACCACGTGGCCGCAGTCTGCTCCTGCGTTTATTAATCGAATATCCTGTTTATCTGAACGCAATCAGCGTCAGTATGAGCCCTGGCAATACGATAAGCATTCCGTAGAGTTTAATACTCACCGTAGCCTTGAGCTTCCTGTAATCTTCAGCTTCATCGGCATCCATTTCGTGCTCATTTTCCAGCTTGACCTTTTTGTCAAGGCTGAACTTCTTCATTATATTCTTTGCTTCTATTACTGTCGCAAAGCCTGCTAAAAGAAAAAATCCAGCCAGTATCTTCAGTGCCAGCATATGTTCCTCCCTTTTCCAAATTAAAAGCCCCTCATCCAGATCTATTGGACGAAGGGCTATACTCCGCGGTACCACCAAAATTCCCCAAAGGGGCAGCTTATGGAAATAACGGTTCCTTGCCGCTGCAATTTCACATTTGTCATACTGCCGATACAAAGCACCGGAATGTATGTCATTCAGCTTTTTTGCAGAACTCCCGGACGACCTTCAGCGTTCTTATCCCGAAAGGCTTTCCAGCCTGTGAGCCTTTCTCTCTGTCAGCGTCTGCGCGATGTCTCCCACCGATTGCAAACGCCCTTTGGGCAGATGTCCGCCTACTCCTCCCGATCATTGTCATTTTGGCTTATTTTCAATGTATCAATAATATATTAATGAAAAAAGCAAGTCAAGGGATAATACTCAATTTGTCCGACTTCATTATAACGCATTTTCTTACCTCTGCGCGTTTCAACGAGACGGGAGATATACTCTCATCGTTTACTTTCGATTAATCGAAAGTAATTATCTGAAAGGGGAATCGGTACCCGCCACCAAGCGTTTTCAACTGAATGGTTGAAAATACGTAGCAGAGATGGTGGAAGTCCTTCGCCTTATTATTTCTTCATTTTATTGAATATGCTGGCATATTTATGTATAATTTATTTAATTAAAGCAAAAGGTAAAAAAAATTCTTATACATGGTTGGAGTGATGTGATGAATACCATAAATGGAGGGGTCACAGCCCCGGAAGGCTTTTTTGCAACAGGTGTAGCTTGCGGTCTGAAAAAAAATGGAAAGAAGGATCTAGCCATAGTCTGTTCTGAGGACAGCGCTGCAGTAGCAGGTGTTTTTACAACCAATAAAATAAAGGGTCATTCTCTGCAGCTGACTATGGAGAACATAAAAAGCGGATATGCAAATGCATTGGTCATCAACAGCGGAAATGCGAATGCTTGTGTAGGAGAACAGGGTCACGCCGATGCGCTCGAGATCGCCGCAATCACCTCGGGACTGCTTGAATGCAGCGCTCAAAACATACTTGTTGCATCGACAGGCGTAATAGGCAAGCCTTTGAATATGGATGCCATCCGCCCCGGCCTGGAAGCCCTTGTTTCAGGTATGGATCCGGACGGCGGCCATGATGCCGAGGAAGCTATCATGACGACTGACACTGTAGCAAAGGAGATTGCCATTGAACTGGAGCTGCAGGATACAAAGGTCGTAATAGGTGGAATGGCAAAGGGCTCCGGAATGATACACCCCAATATGGCAACTATGATAGGAGTCATTACGACCGATGCCAACATTTCAAAAAAGCTGCTGGATAAGGCGTTGAAGGACGCTGTAAAATCAACCTTCAACAGAGTCTCAGTAGATGGTGATACCAGTCCATGCGATATGGTGGTCATCTTCGCCAACGGTATGGCTGACAATGCTGGTATAATCAATGAAGGAGAAGATTATGAACTGTTCTTGAAGGGCCTTGAGTATGTATGCAGTTACCTGGCCAAGCTCATAGCAAAGGATGGAGAAGGTGCGACAAAGCTTATAGATGTCGTGATCGAAGGTGCCGAAAGTTCTGACGACGCATACAAGGCTGCAATCGCAGTGGCAAAATCGCCGCTGGTCAAGACGACCGTATTCGGCGAGGATGCCAACTGGGGCAGGATAATAACTGCCGTCGGTTATTCAGGCGCTGAATTCGACCCCAATTATACAGACATTTATATTGGAGATGTGCTCGTCTGTAAAAACGGATATGCGGCAGACTATGACGAAGCCCTTGCAACGCAGCAGCTTAAAAAAAGCGAGGTAAAGCTGCTTGTTAAGCTAAATAAGGGAGTATATACTGATCATGTGTGGACCTGTGATTTTACATATGATTATGTAAAAATAAATGCAAGTTATCGCTCATAATAGCCGATATAATTATCGAATATAGTTAACAGGGAGGGGTCTATTTGGGTATCAGCAAGTATGCCGTATTTGTGATCGATGGAGAAGAATTTGGCCTGGCAATAGAAAAAATAAGTATTATTGAAAAAATGCTTGAAATTTATAAAATTCCCAATACACCTAGCTACATTGAAGGTCTGACGAATTTGCGGGGCAAGGTGCATACAGTATTCAATCTTAGGAAACGTTTTAATTTGCCCTGTACAGAATTTAACGATGAAACCAAGGTTATTATCGCAAATGCCCAGGATTCCGTTATCGGCCTTATCGTTGACGGAGTCCGTGAAATAATCAAGGTTGAGGACGATCAGTTCGAGCCTATACCAAAAAGTCTGGCCAGTATCAAAAACAGGTTCCTAAGTGGGACTGTAAAAGTTAACGGCAGGCTTATTCTGATACTCGATCTTGATAAAGTGATCACAGAAGAGGATGTCGCATTGGCCGACGTGAATAAGGCAAGCTCAAAGTCATAACAAGCAGCCCTCACATTAGGTTCGGACACCTGCTATATGCAGAAATCTGATGTACGCCGGCTCGAAGTCCATCAGCCTGTAGTAATCAGTATCAAAAGTATGGGCGGCAACAAGTATGCCGTCCTTATTTTTTTGATCAGATACTTGTACAATGACCGGAGAATGTTCGAACCGTTTACTTTCTGAAAATGATATCTGTACGATGTCTCCCGGTTCTGCGCCAGAAGCTTCTACCACCTCTGCAAAGGGTCCTATTTCCTTATTATTAATCAGGAAATCATATAAATAATCAACTCCGGTCCAGGACGCTGTCCTTTTATTCAGATTTGCATAATACCAGCCATAAACCGGTGAATAATTCATTATATCGCTCCCTGCGTATATGCACTGTGAAGCGAAATTTGTGCAATCACCACCAAGCTTTTCAAAATCATAGTACATAGGATTCCTCGCATATGCCCATTTGTGCGCATAATGCAGCACATTCTCCCTGTTGTATGGTCTTATTGTTCTTTTACCTTGGGCACTTGTGAAAAACACCTTGCCACCTCGCAATCTTAATTTTCATCTCCTTCATTCTATGCATACAGCCATATAAAATTAACCATAAGTTAACAATGGATTAATCTGCTCTTAAATTTTAGATTATACGATGTATATGTAAACTTTTGAAATGATGTGCCGGATATCAAATCAAATACTCCATTAACGAATAACAACACTCATGTAAGAAAAAATATGCTTAGGAGGCAAAAAAAAATGAAGAATAGTATAATCAATAAAAAAGCATTGTCTGTAATAACCATCGCTATGTCCGCAACACTTTTTTTCACAGCCTGCGGTACGGAGCAAAGCGCACCATCTGAAAACGGCGCTGCCAATACAGGTGCCGTGTCCGGAACAGTTTCAATGTCCGGTTCCACCTCAGTTCAACCTTTAGCACAGGACCTCGCTGATGTATTTTTTGATACTAATCCCGATATAACAATAGAAATCCAGGGTGGAGGCTCAAGTCAGGGCATCAAGGATGCAACCAGCGGCATATCGGATATTGGCAACTCATCACGCGATCTGAAAGAGGAAGAAAAAGAAGGAATTACAGAGCATGTTATCGCCTATGATGCTATTGCAGTCGCAACGCATCCGTCAAATAAAATCGAAGGGCTTACCGGTGATCAGATTAAGAAAATCTTTAGTGGCGAGATAACTAACTGGAAGGATGTCGGCGGTGCAGACCAGGAAATACTCGTGATTACCCGTGAGGCAGGTTCAGGAACCAGATCTGCATTTCAGGAGCTCCTGGGCCTTGAAGAAAAGACAGCCGATGGCACACGGTCGCTTATCAGGCAGGATGCACTAGTCACCGATGGAAACGGACCTGTAAAAGCAAACATCTCATCAAAGGAAAATGCCATTGGATACATCTCCCTGGGTTTTGCAGATGATACGATCAAAAAGCTCAAAGTAGATGACGTCGAGTGCACATCTGAAAATGTAAAAAACAAGTCATATGTAATATCAAGGCCCTTCCTGATGCTGACAAAGGGAGAGCTAAAGCCCGAGGTGAAAGCTTTCATGGATTTCGTAATGAGTGACAAAGGCCAGGAGATAGTTAGTAAATCTTATATCCCTGTGAAATAGTCTAACGATGGTAATAATACAGTGGATCGCAGCAATAACAGGAGTTTGATCAAAAAATAAGGAGGCCATTTAGTGTGAAAGCTATAACAACAAAAAAATTATGGGAGAGACTTATTGAAACAATATTCCTGTTATTTGCTGCTTTATCGATACTGTCAGTGGCAGTAATAACCATATATGTTTTTGCAAAAGGAACGCCTGCCATATTTAAGGTAGGCGTACTTGAATTTCTTACAACAATCTCCTGGCAACCTGAAGCCGGAGAGTTTGGGATCCTGTCGATGATTGTCGCAAGCATTCTGGGAACAATGGGTGCGATAATAGTAGGTGTTGTCATCGGCATTCTAACAGCTATCTTCCTGGCAGAACTTGCTCCAAAAAGGCTAGCTGCAATCATAAGGCCTGCTATTGAACTACTGGCAGGTATTCCATCGGTCGTATACGGTTTCTTCGGTTTGATGGTAATCGTTCCTCTCATATCCAAATACCTTGGTGGAGCCGGAAACAGTCTTTTGGCTGTTATCATCATATTAACCGTAATGATCCTTCCAACAGTGATAAGCATGTCCGAAACATCAATCAGAGCTCTTCCTTCTACATTAAAGGAGGGTTCTCTTGCGCTTGGTGCAAGCCATATCCAGACTATTTTCAAGGTACTGCTCCCCGCAGCAAGATCGGGCATAATGGCTTCGATAGTTCTTGGCACCGGACGCGCCATTGGTGAGACTATGGCGGTTATCCTGGTATCGGGCAACACTGCCCTTATCCCCCACGCTCTTACAGATAAGGTTCGTACGCTGACAGCCAATATCGCGCTGGAAATGGGTTATGCAAGCGGTCTTCATCAGGAGACCCTGTTTGCGACAGGTGTCATATTATTTATTTTCATAATGCTTTTGAATATACTGCTAAATACTATTGTGCATAGAAAGGCAGGTAAAAACATATGAAACCCCGGTTCACAAAACGCCGTATCATTGATGGAATTCTAGCCGCAGCAGCATGGCTTAGCGCATTTATCACTGTAGCTATACTGATATGGATACTGGTTTATGTCGTTTCTAAAGGGATATCACATATTGATTGGACATTCCTTACTACTATATACAGACCAGTCAAGGATATGCACGGCATCCTCCCGATGATAATAAGTACACTCGAGATCATCATAATTACATTGCTTATTGCTGTTCCCATTGGTATTTGCTCAGCAATTTATCTTGTAGAGTATTCCAAGCCAGGCAGACTTGTAAATATGATCCGTTTTGCAACAGAAACACTGGCAGGAATACCTTCAATAATATATGGCCTGTTCGGGTTCATATTCTTTGTTATATCACTTAAGTTAAAGTATTCCATACTTTCGGGAGCTCTTACTCTTAGCATAATGGTACTGCCGACAGTCATACGGTCTACCGAGGAAGCGCTGAAATCCGTTCCTGATTCATACAGGGAAGGAAGCCTTGCGTTGGGTGCGAGCAAGCTTAAAACAATTTTCAGGGTAGTATTGCCGACCGCTATCCCCGGAATTCTCACCGCTATCATATTGAGCATCGGTCGCATCGTAGGTGAAACTGCTGCAGTCTATCTGACAGCGGGTTATGTGCCCAACATCCCCAAAAGCATCCTACATTCAGGAAGAACACTTTCCGTACACCTTTATTCTCTTGCCAAGGAGGGCATATCATTCGAGCAGTCATACGCTACCGCAACAATACTTGTAATAATTGTAGCGTTGATAAATTTCATCGCCTCAAGAAGCGCCAGAAGACTATCAAAGGTAACAACCGGGGAATAAGGATAGAAAAAGCATCAATTAGCGGGCGGAGCAAAATAGCATGCCTGACAAGGAGGTCATAGTGATGAGCAAGCAAAAAATAAGTACAAAAAATTTGGATCTGTTTTATGGTGATGTACAAGCTTTGAAGAGTATTATTATAGACATAGGCGAAAAGCAGGTCACCGCATTGATAGGTCCTTCCGGCTGCGGAAAGTCGACCTTTCTGAAAACGCTGAACCGTATGAATGACTTGATAGCCAGCGTTAAAATAACTGGTGAAGTATTTCTTGACGGTTTGAATATATATGGCCCATATGATATAGTTGAACTGCGCAAACGTGTCGGTATGGTATTCCAGAAACCCAACCCCTTCCCTATGTCGATATATGATAACATTGCGTACGGGCCAAGGATCCACGGTTTACGATCAAAAGGCAAGCTGGATGAGATCGTCGAAAAAAGCCTGCGCAACGCGGCATTGTGGGATGAAGTCAAGGACCGTCTGAAGAAAAGCGCAATGGGCTTATCAGGCGGGCAGCAACAAAGGCTTTGTATAGCCAGGGTGCTCGCAGTAAATCCAGAGGTGGTGCTCATGGATGAACCCACATCAGCGCTAGACCCCATATCTACCATGAAAATAGAAGAACTGATAGATGAACTCAAAGCGCAGTATACTATTATAATCGTAACTCATAACATGCAGCAGGCAGGCAGGATTTCCGACAAGACAGCATTTTTCCTCCACGGAGAGATAGTAGAATTCGATGAGACGGAAAAAATATTCAGTGTTCCAACGGATAAACGCACAGAGGATTATATAACAGGCAGATTTGGATAGAAAATTGAGCAGGAGGGATTCATATGGTTTCAAGACATTCATTTGACCAGGGGCTGGAAGACCTTCACCTTGAGCTGATAAAGATGGGGAGCCTCGTGGAGGAATCCATCGACAATACAATAATGGCTCTGAAGAAGCAGGACGTCGAGCTTGCAAGAAAAATATTCAGTAACGATGATGTAATAGATGATTACGAGAAGCTCATCGAAAGAAAATGTATGAACCTGATTGCCAGGCAGCAGCCTTTGGCGAAGGATCTGAGAACTATCAGCACTGCGCTGAAGATCATTACCGACATGGAACGCATTGCAGATGCATCGGCTGATATTGCTGAAATAACGATCCGCATGTCGGGCAAAAAGTATATACGCCCACTGGTAGACATACCGATGATGGCCGAGATGGCCAAGAATATGGTAAATAAGGCTATAGACGCTTATGTAAGGCAAGATGTGCAGCTTGCAGAGAATGTTTGCGCCAGCGATGACGAAGTTGACAATCTATTCAACAAAATCATACTGGAGCTGATCAACCTCATGCGAAACGACTCCGAAACCATAGAACAAGGTATAGACTTTATGTTCATAGCCAAATATCTTGAGCGTATGGCAGATCATGCAACAAATATTGGTGAATGGGTTGTCTTCAATGTTACCGGCGAGCATGACCGTCTTGCCAGGTTATACCACAAGGAAAGCAGCCACGTTCCCGGTGAAATATAACCGGGTAAAAATCCTGGTGGCGGGCAGGTCAGTCTTAGATGGGGGTGTAGAATGTCTAGTGAGTTGATTTATGCGGTTGAAGATGAAACACATATACAGCAGTTAATAAAGTTCAACCTGGAGGCAGCCGGCTACAGGGTCATGATGTTCGACAACGGAGAAAGCCTTCTGGCGGAAGCTGCGAAGGCTCAGCCCGACTTGTTCCTGCTGGACTTAATGCTGCCTGGCATAGATGGCCTGGAGGTATGCAGAAGGCTCCGTGCCGGGCAAACCACAAAAAGCATACCAATAATAATGCTTACCGCGAAAAGCGAGGAATTCGACAAGGTGCTTGGGCTTGAACTGGGTGCAGATGACTATATCACCAAGCCTTTCAGCGTGCGTGAACTTACCGCCAGAATAAGGGCACTGTTCAGGAGAGTATCGGTCCCTATTCCTGTACAGTCTGATAAGGATTCAATCAGGTATGGAGATATAGAGGTTTTTGCTGACAGACATGAGGTTTGTAAAAAAGGAAAATTAATAGAAATGCCTCTAAAGGAGTTTGAGCTTTTAAAGATGCTCATGCTCAACAGAGGCAAGGTTCTGTCCCGTGAGGCCCTGCTTGAAAAAATATGGGGTTTTGACTATTATGGAGAGACAAGAACAGTAGATGTCCACATAAGGTATATCAGACAAAAAATCGAGGACGATGATAATGACCCCAGATATATCGAAACCGTCAGAGGCATCGGTTACAGATTCAACGATAAATAAATGTCTATTTGGCAGAGGACCTAAAAATGAGAAAAAAGATAATTGCCTATTTCCTTATCCTTACAATGACAGGCATAGTGACCTCGGGTATTCTCGTAATGCAGCAGTCCCGTAACCTTTATAAGGAAAATGTAAGGAATCAGATACTTACCGTTGCATCACTGCTGGATTATGAACTGTCGCTTTTAGTCAAAAACGGCGCTACCGCTGATTATGACACCATTTCAAAGAATTATGCTAAAGTACTGTACACCCATAACCCACATGCTCAAGCTGACGATTCGTTTGCTGAACTAATGCCAAGGATCACTCTTATTGATCGAAAAGGTAATGTAGTCGGTGAATCCCAGACCGATTTCAACCATATGGAAAATCATCTGGACAGGAAAGAAGTACAGCAAGCATTACAAAATAAAATAGGAGAGGATATACGTTTCAGTTCAACACTGCGCATGGATTTCCTCTATATTGCCATCCCTTCCTCCCAATCAGATATAATCATCAGGGTATCTGTCCCGCTTGAGCGGCTACGAAGGATAGATTCACAGATCCTTGTTTTCAGCCTTCTGGGTATGGCGGCAGGACTTCTGATTTCAGCCCTGCTGGCCTGGAGATTCTCATCGGGTATCATAAAACCTGTAAAAAGCCTTACATCAGCAGAGAGAGAAATATCTGATGGAAATTATACAAAAAGAGTTGACATTCATTCAAATGACGAATTGGGACAGCTTGCCGCCACATTTAATGATATGGCGGAAAAACTGGATAAAACAATTGCTGACCTCAAAGATAAAAACCTGAAGTTCGATGTTATTTTAAACAGCATGACCAACTCCTTTGTAGCCGTTGATGCAAATTTAAGGATCACTCATATCAATTCGATTGCATTGAAATTTTTCAATATCGCCAAAAATGTTATTGGTTGTAATCTTATAGAAGTTATACGCAACAACCAGATATCCAAGATAGCAAAAAATACAATAGCCGCTAATACATCTTCAGTAACGGAAATCGTATCAGGTACACCCGAAGCCGGTATTTACCGGATATACGCAAGTCCGATCACCTCGGGCGGAGTTGGAGAAGAAAACTCCGGCTGCATCATATCAATACATGATATAACCGCAGTGAAAAAGCTTGAGAGAATCCGTACAGAGTTCGTATCCAACGTGACCCATGAATTGAAAACACCTTTGACCTCCATAAAGGGCTTTGTTGAAACACTGCGAAGCGGAGCCGTCAATGATCCGGAGACTGCTGAAGGCTTTCTGGAGATCATCGACATTGAGGCTGAAAGACTTACAATGCTAATAAATGATATACTTCAGCTTTCCGAGATCGAGAATAACATCAGTGATAAGAATGTTACATTATGTGATATGGCAGGGATCATACAGGAAGTCATCTCTATTCTTAGGGTATCAGCAGATAAAAAAGGCATTTCGATCATATCAGAGGCTTCTTCAGGTATCATGCTCCGAGTGAACAGGGACAGGATAAAACAAATGCTGATAAATCTTGTCGACAATGCAATAAAATATAACGTACCCAACGGCTCGGTCTGTATAAAAGCGTCAAAGAATGACGGGATACTTACTCTGTCCGTTGAGGATAGTGGCATAGGTATAGATCCTATACATCACTCGAGGATCTTTGAACGTTTCTACCGTGTGGACAAAGGCCGCTCACGCAGCATGGGAGGTACGGGTCTCGGGCTTTCCATAGTCAAGCATATAGTAAACCTTTATAACGGTGACATCAGTGTTGACAGTGAGCCTGGCAAAGGCACACGCTTTATCGTCCAGCTCCCTGTATAATTGTATACTAACCAATGGGGCATTTATAAAAGAAGCTGCCTCAAAATCATTTCGGTGAGTAAAAAATCCAGTAATGTGTGGCGAGATATTCGATTTTGTTAATATGCGGCTCAATAATGCAATGGATATCTTATTTATGTAAAGCAATCATGGCTAAAAGATCACTTTACCGAGTTATATCCACTCATTACTTGATAATTTACTCACCCTTCTTCACAAAACCCAGCTTTTTCGTTTTTGGGGCAAAAAAGGACTGCCTCAACGATCATTTTGTGCCCGCCGGGCACACTAACAAAAATACCGACAGTCAATAAAGACTGCCGGTATTTTTAACGGTGATACCGCCCTAGTACAAATTATTCAACTATATAGCCGTTGAGCATAGCTTCGAGCATTTCCTGCCTGCCGGAGCCGATAGTGACCTTGTCGAGGCCGAGGCAGTACTGTTCAAGTTCCTTGAAGCCGACCTTCTTCTCAACGATATCCTTACCAATTCCAGTATTGTAGCTTGCATATCTGTCAGCGACAAATTTGTCGAGCTTACCATCTTCAACTATCTTGGCAGCTGTCCTCAGACCCTTTGCAAAGGTATCCATACCGGCGATATGTGCATAGAACATATCATCAGGTTCGAAGGAGCCTCTTCTTACCTTGGAATCGAAGTTCAGGCCGCCCTTTGTGAAGCCGCCCATCTTGAGGACTTCTAGCATAGCCAGTGTAGTGTCATATATGTTTGTCGGGAATTGGTCAGTATCCCAGCCGAGCAGCATATCGCCCTGGTTTGCATCGATGCTTCCGAGCATGTTGTTGATACGTGAAACCTGGAGTTCATGCTGGAAGGTATGCTGTGCCAATGTAGCGTGATTTGCTTCTATGTTCATCTTGAAGTAAGGATCGAGTCCGTATGTCTTCAGGAAGCCGATTACTGTAGCTGTATCGAAATCGTACTGGTGCTTTGTTGGCTCCTTCGGCTTGGGTTCGATCAGGAATTGGCCGGTAAAGCCGATCTCTTTTGCATAATCAACAGCCATACCAAGGAAGCGTCCCATATTGTCGAGTTCAAGCTTCATGTTGGTGTTGAGCAGTGTCTCGTAGCCTTCTCTGCCGCCCCAGAATACATAGTTCTGTCCGCCAAGCTCATAAGTGATTTCCATTGCCTTCTTGACCTGAGAACTTGCATATGCAAATACATCAGCATAAGGTGAGGTGGATGCACCATGAGCAAATCTTGGATTTCCAAATGCGTTTGTTGTTCCCCAAAGAAGTTTTACGCTACTGTTCTTCATCCTGTTCTTGATTGCAGCGACTACAGTGTCAAGTCTCTTGTTAGTTTCCCTCAGTGTGTCAGCTTCAGGAGCTATGTCTCTGTCATGGAAGCAGAAGAACGGTACTCCAAGCTTTTCGCAGAATTCGAAGTTAGCCTCGACCTTTGCCAAAGCAAGGTCCATAGGGTCGGAGATATTGCTCCAGGGTCTGAGTGCTGTTCCTACACCGAACGGGTCTGTTCCTGTTGCCTGGAATGTATGCCAGTAAGCAACTGCAAATCTCAGGTGTTCTTTCATCGTTTTGCCTGCAACTACTTCATCAGCATTGTAAAACTTGAATGCCAGCGGGTTGTCCGATCCTTTTCCTTCATACTTGATGCTTTTTACGTTAGAAAAATACTCTGCCATAATAAACCTCCATTATATTATATTATTTTATTTTCACTTTACAAACTTAGATATTACTTACCAAACAACATCTTTAGCGGAATTATTGCAGCTCCGAGAGTTGAAGCCCTTTCCCCTATCTCTGATATGAGCAATTCAACATTTGAAGCAGGACGCTTCAATGCCTTGCCGTCAATAACACTTCTCAGAGTTCCCATAACCAAATCGCCATATACGGTAAAATCCTTTCCCAGTACTATTCTGGAGGGATTGAGCGTATTTACCAGACTCGACAGAGCTATGCCAAGATATCTGGCAGTATCATTAAGCAAACTCATTGCTGCTCCGTCACCTGATCTTGCTGCATTTGCTATATCCTCAAGCGATATGGCATCAACATCTTCAAAATCGTTAAGACTCGATACAACACCCTGTCTGACCATTTTTCTGGCCTTCTCAACGATACGGCCTGTTGAGGCCATCGTCTCAAGGCATCCATAATTGCCGCAGCCGCATTTGGGGCCGTTTTCATCCACAACTATATGCCCTACTTCGCCGGCGCTGCCGCCTGTTCCCCTATAAGGCCTGCCCCCTGTAAAAATACCTGCTCCGATACCCGATTTGATATTAACACAGACAAAGTTGCTTGCTTTCTGGCAGGCACCTATCCAGTTTTCACAAATTGCAGAGGACATTGCTTCGTTTTCCATGAAAACAGGCAGTCCAAGTCTTTCCTTCAGCATACCTGCCGGATCTTCATCTTCCCAGCCGAGGTTGGGGGCGAGTACGATCCTGTTCGATATGGAGTCGACCATTCCCGGAACCGAAATACCTATGCCGAGCAATCTGTCGTTGCTGATGGAAAACTTGCGCATTATGTCCCTGACACATGATTCCGATGCAGAAACCGCACCTTCGGATGTTTTGACAGTCAGAGGGACTGACCCCTCGTAAACCTGCCTGCCTGTTATATCTATCAGAACAAACTGTATACTGTCAACATCAACATCCAGACCAACCGAGTAGTAGGAATCAGGTTTCAGCTCCAGCATTACAGGTTTTCGGCCGCCTTTTGATTCCCCTGTGCCTGTTTCATGTATATATCCCTTCTCAAGGAGTGATGAAACGATCACACCTATTGCCGTTGGCGATAAACCGGTCTCTTTTGAAAGATCAGCTCTTGATACCGACTGCTTCACCCTTATCAGGTCAAGGATGCCTGTCTCGTTATATGCCTTTAAAAACTTGCTGTTGCCAGTCCTGCTCTTAGTCATTGCCCGAGCCTCATATGCTTCCTAGTATTTTTGAAAGCTCCTTATAATCGTTCTTGAGCGAATTGTAAAGCCGACCGTACAGCTCGTAGTATTTGGAGTATATGCCTATGTTGGCACTATCAGGCTGCTGGACATTCTTTACCTGTATTGCATTATCACATGCTTCCGCGACATTTTTATACACACCTGTTCCGACGCCGGCCAGCAACGCAACTCCCAATGCCGGGCCTTCGCTGGAATTTGTGGTGGTTATGGGCAGTCCGAATATCTCAGCCTGCATTTGCTTCCAGAGCTTGCTCTTTCCGCCGCCGCCTGATGCCCTGACTTCGTTTACATCGACTCCCATGCCCGCAATTATTCCCAGGCAATCCTTAAGGCTATAAACAACACCTTCCATAACCGAGCGGATCATATCCCTCTTTTTATGTACGGTAGAAAGTCCAAAGAAAACACCCTTTGCATCAGAGTCAAGGTGAGGCGTTCTCTCTCCGATAAGATATGGGAGATAAATGAGGCCATTGCTGCCTGCCTTGACTTTATCAGCTTCCTGGTCCATCAGTACATAAGGATCAGTGTTCATAAGGTCAGCAACACTCATCTCTTCCTTGCAGAAATTGTCTCTGAACCATTTTAGAGAAAAGCCTGCAGCCTGAGTAACACCCATTACATGCCATGTATCCGGTACAGCATGGCAGAAGGTCTGGACCCTGCCCTTGGGATCGATGCTTATTTTATCGAGATAGGCGAATACAACGCCCGAGGTCCCTATTGTAGAGGAAACTACTCCCGGCTTTACGATACCGTTTCCGACTGCTCCTGCAGCCTGGTCGCCACCGCCGCCGACCACCGGTGTTCCGGCTTTGAGTCCTGTCAACGATGCTGCTTCATTATTGACCTTTCCGCTCACGACCTGTGACTCATAAAGGTCAGCAAGCCAGCCCCTGTCTATTCCTAGCTTGGACAACACCTCTGAGCTCCAGCATCTGCCCGGAATATCCATCAGCTGCATACCGCTGGCATCGGACACTTCTGTAGCGAACTCTCCTGTCAGCCTGAATCTGACATAGTCCTTTGGAAGCAAGATTTTTCTTATTTTTTCAAATACAGCAGGCTCGTTATTCTTGACCCACATTATCTTGGAAGCTGTGAATCCGACAAGCGCTGGATTTGCAGTTATCTCTATAAGTCTCTTTTCTCCTACGAGTGAAGTGATCTGTGCACACTCGGCTGTTGTCCTCTGATCGCACCATATTATGGAACGTCTGAGTACTTTGTTTTCGGCATCAAGAAGGACCATTCCGTGCATTTGACCAGACAGTCCTATACCGCTGATATCGCTGGGGTTTACGCCGCTCTTTGCAAGCACCTTGCGTATACCGTCACGGGATGCTATCCACCAATCTTCAGGATCCTGTTCCGCCCATCCGATATTCGGCTGGTAAAGCGGGTATTCTTCAAGCGCGCTGGTTATGGTTCTTCCGGTCTCATCAAACAGAACTGTTTTCGTCCCGGATGTTCCGATATCGATACCTAATAAATAAGCCATAAGCTTCCCTCCCGATATTGACCTTTATAATATTATATTATTAAGTATAATATGAAATGGACAAGTTTGCAATAAAATCATTTATTGAAAAATAATAATATTTTAACTAAATAAACTTAGATTATATTCTTCACTTTTAGAAATGAAATAATACGACCCTGGAGAAATAAAGCTACTCGGCAATAAAAGCAAGGAGACAGGCCTTAGTGAAGCTGTCAAAAAGGAAGCCTGGATGTAGCTGTCGTAGAGGTAGCCTTAATGAGGCTGTCTCAAATGAACTTTGAAACACTTTTTGAAAAAGCAAAAGGATGGCTCCTCAAATAGGCAAGTCGCTGCCGAACCATACATAACCATGCATGTTTTGTTTAACAGCAGGGTGAGCAAAAAATCAACTCTTACATTATCATTTAAGTAAACATTATGATTTAGCATGTTTTTGTTTTACATAATCTGGGGTGCCCTTGCATTATTTAGTCCAATACCTATAAAATGAACACTTCAGATTATAAAAGTGCAAATTTTACTCACCCTGGTATCTATTGCCCAGGGAAATAACAGATCTACCCTTTTACCCATTCAAAAATTCGGTTGCACATTAAATAAACATTACGAAACAGGCTAAGCATTATGGCACTCTAAATAATCAACCCTTTTTCCAGTCTTTATTGCGTATTCTATTTCACCTTTTGTACTTTCGCCTATATATCCGTTTTT